>NZ_RWKS01000004.1:0-257012 GCF_003985085.1 Sphingomonas sp. TF3
TTCGGGATCGCGGATCACAGCCGTTTCGGTAATTTCAAAACCGATTTTTGCCCCACAATTGTGGGTCTTAGCGCAGGCCGCTTCTACAAAATGTTTGTCGCTGAGAAGCTGACCCGAAATATTGATGAATATCGTCAGATCGTGTCCATCTGCCGCCAGGACTTTTTGATCCCGGATCACTTCGTCGAGCGTCCAAAGGGTGAGCGCGGAAATTTGCTGCGCCTGCTCCGCAACGGTGATGAAATCCCCTGGGAGAATCAGGCCACGATTGGGGTGCTGCCAACGCACCAGCGCTTCCGCGCTGGAGATCCGTTGCTCGCGCACATGCACTTTTGGCTGATATTGCAAGAACATCTCGCCATTCGCGATCGCCGCCGGCATCTCGCGCGTCAGGGTCTGCCGGTCGAAGGTCGGGGTACACACCGATAGATCGCGCAGCACGGGCTGATGCGTCGAACGCGCGTCTTCCAGCGCGCCTTCGGCCTCTTCGATCAACCGCACGGTTTCGATCGTCGCGAGCGGCGCTGCCGCCCCCCCAATCTCGATTTGAAGGGCGTGCGCCTCCCCATCCAAATCGAGCGGGATCTCCGCAACACCCCGCAAAACGTCCACTGCAACCCCGAGAGCAGCGAAACTTGCGCGCTCGAGCGACACCTCGATAGACGTGCGGCTGACGATCATGGTCGAGCTATCGGGTAGAACCGCCGCGATCCGACGCTCGAGATCCAGGGCGAGACTATCCGCCCCCACACGCCCGAACTTACGACGAAGGGCGGAGAAGTTCGCGATCTCGACGAGGCACACGATTTGCCACGTGTTTGAAGGATCGCCGCGGGGGGCGATGTCGATGCCCGATTGCACGAGGCCACCAGGTGCGTCTGACGCACTTTTTCGCCGCCCCGGAGGGCGACGCGGCGGATAAGGGGGTTGCACGGCACGCACCATGGATTTCGAGGTAAACGTGAGCAATAAACGAACCGTTAAACGTCCCGCTTCGGTCGCACCCGTCGCGGAAACGCGATTGCATTATCGTTAAGATTCAATTAATAACCCGAAGCACCCAACTGGGTGTGTAAGGGAGAAAATGTGATGTTGAGCTTCATCCTTGATGTGGTTTACGGCGAGGGCAGCCGCCCCTGGTAAATCGTTCCGTCGACCCGATGCGGGATTGATCCGTTCGATATTTGAGTAGGTTAACTCAGTATCGGGTCGATATTTTTGCAAAGATTGCCTGAAACGCCATCGCAATGTGCGCTGGCCGCGATGTCCGCAATGTGTCCCGATTCGGGAATGCAGGTGCGCGGTGCGAACCGTTCGAGACAAACCGCAAAAATAAATGACAACGCTGGAACATCGTTGCAGGTTGGTCGCTACGACATCGCCTCAACCAGCCGTGCCATGAACGCCGCACCCCGTTCAAATTGCGCTACCTCCAGATATTCGTCCGGCTGGTGCGCTTGCTCGATTGAGCCCGGGCCACAAATCACCGTAGAAAATCCCGCACCTTGAAATTGGCCGGCTTCGGCCGCGTACGGTACAGCTCGCGCCGGCCCATTGTCGCCAGCCAGGCGTCGCGCGAGCGTTTCCGCGGCCCCTTCCGCCTCGGGCGCGAAGGAGGGCGTTGCGGACCGCCGCACGACCGACACACCCGCATCCGCGAAGCGCGCGCGCAACGCACCGTCCTCCCGTGCGCATGCCTCCAGAAAAGGTGCCATGATCGTGTCCGGATCCTGCCCCGGCGGTGTGCGCAGATCGAACACAAAGCTGCATTCGCGGGCGAGGATATTCACCGCCGTCCCGCCCTGCATCAGCCCGATCGTCAGGGTCGCGTGCGGCGGGTGATAAAGCGGTGCCGGGTCGCCATGTCGTTCGAGCGACTCTGCCAGGTCCCGCAGTTGCGCCATGAGCCCCACCGCAACCATGTTGGCCGACACGCCAAGGTGCGTCAGGCTGGAATGCGCTTCATGCCCCTTCACCGTCACTCGCCAGGTCGAAATACCTTTGTGACCGCTGACCACCTCCATATTGGTCGGCTCGCCCACAATCACGGCGAGCGGTGCGGGCAACTCTGAGACGAGTTCGCGGATCATCGACGGGGCACCCAGGCATCCAACTTCTTCGTCGTAAGAGAAGGCCAGATGCAACGGCCGCGCTACATTTCCGTTGGCGAAGCGTGGCACCACCGCCAGCGCAAGCGCAAGGAAAGCCTTCATGTCGCACGTCCCGCGACCGTAAAGCCGCTCACCGCGCTGGGTCAGTATGAACGGATCGCTGGTCCATGCCTGTCCGTCGACAGGGACGACGTCGGTATGGCCGGAGAGCACCACGCCACCCGCCACCGCCGGGCCAATCGTCGCATAGAGATTGGCCTTGGTCTGGTCGGCATTCGACACGCGTCGGCTGGGCACGCCGTGACGGCGAAGGACATTCTCAACATACCCGATCAGCGCAAGATTCGAATCACGCGAGGTCGTGTCGAAACCGATCAGCGCTTCCAGATGCCGCAAACCGGCGCTTTTCAGGTCATCGCTCGTGGTCATATCACGCACCTTAGGCGCGCCCGTACGTGCTTGCCAATCACCCGGCTGCGGCATCCTCCCATCCGCCGCCAATCGCCTTGAACAGCGCCGCACTGTCCTGCCGCAGTTGCGCATCGCTGGCGACCAGTTGCTCGCGCGCGCTGAGCACCGCCACCTGCGCATCGATCAAGCTGTTCTGCGCGACGAAGCCGGTGCGGTACTGCGCCTCGACCGCCCGCGCTGTCGCTTGTGCGTCCGTGACCGCACGCCGCAACGCGGCGTTACGACGACGCTCGGCGTCGATGCGGGCGAGCGGATCCTCGACATCGCGCAACGCGCCAAGCACGGTCGTGCGATAGCGCAGATACGCCTGTTCCCGGTCTTCCTTGCGCAGGCCCACTGTTGCCTTGCGCCGCCCCCAATCCAGCAAGGGAAAGGTTATCCCCCCTACCCCCGTCGCCTGGATGCTATCGCCCGACACGAGCGATCCGAGCGAGGTCGAGATCAGTTGCGCCATCCCGGTCAGCTTGAATTTCGGGTAGAGGTCCGCCACCGCCACGCCAATGTCTGCGGTTGATGCCGCCAATTGGCGCTCGGCCGCCCGAATGTCGGGGCGGCGGCGCAACAGATCCGACGGCAACCCGGCCGGAACGACCGGAGCCGTCGGCAACGCGGGAAGCGGCCCGGTCAACTCCGCCGTGAGGCTTCCCGGCTCGGTGCCAAGCAGGATGCCGAGTGCATGAATCCGGACCCGGACATCCGCTCGTAGCGGCTCCAACCGGGCCTCGATGCTGGAGATCGATTGCTGCTGCCGTTTCACGTCGATCTGTGGGCTCAACCCGACTCTGGCAACGTTGTTCGCTATCTCCAGTGCACGCCGCTGCTGCCCGAGTTCGTCCTCGACCACGGCAATCTGTGCCTGATCAAGCCGTAGCGCGAAATACGCCTGGGCGACCTCGGCTCCCAAGGTGACGGCGGCATCGCGCTGCGACCAGATCGCCGCGTCGGTCCGTGCCAGGGCCCCCTCGACGCCGCGTCGCCCGCCGCCGAACAAATCGATCTCCCAACTCGCATCGAAGCCGGCGGCATAGGTGGTGATCCCGCTACCGGGCAGCGCAATGCCGCCACTCGAACTGCCGCTGTTGCTGCCACCGCCGGAAAAGAGGCTGGCGAGGGACGAGAATCCGGCATTCTTGCTGAATTCGACATGCGTCACATTGCCCGTGGCATCGACGGTGGGCTTGCCCACGGCATGCGCCGCGATCTCATCCAGGCGCGCCTGCCGCACGCGCGACGCCGCGATCGCGATCGTCGGGCTGTCCTTCAGCGCCCGTTCGACCAGCGTCGTCAGCGTGGAATCGCCAAAGGCCGTCCACCAATGGGCGGGGTCGATCGTCGCGCCCGGCACACCGGTCTGCAGCTCGGCAAAGGCAGCAGGGACGGGCATCGTCGGCGCATGATAATTGGGGCCGACGGTACAACCGCCAAGCAAGGTCGCGCCGAGCAGCGCCGCCGTAACGAGAGAGCGGGTCAATGGGCCATGCCTCCACCACCGCCACCGGATTTGCCGGAGCGCATAAAGAAAACGACGGGCGCGACGCACAGCACCACGACCATCAACGAGTGAAACACGTCGAGAAAGGCAAGCATCGCCGCCTGCCGCTGCACCTGGCTGTAGAGCACGGCGAGCGGCGTAATGGTGTCCCCCGGCCCGCCAAACGCGCTCCCGGCCTTGGCCAGCCAGTCATTATAATTCGGGTTCAGCGGATTAAGGCCGTTAACCAGATCCGACTGATGCCGCTGCAGGCCCGATGCCAGCATCGTCTGCGACGCCGAAATGCCGATCGATCCGCCAAGATTGCGTGCCACGTTGAGCATGCTCGACGCTTGCGCGGTCTTGTTCTGCGGCAAGCCGACATAGGCCACTGCGCTGATCGGCACGAACAGGAAGGGCAGCCCCATTGCCTGATACAGGCGTGCCACCCCGGCATCGAGGAAGGTGATGTCGGCGTTGAGATGCGTCATGTTCCACAAGGCGAAGGCCTGAACGAGCAATGCCGGAAACAGCAACAGCCGGACATCGACCACCCCCGACAGCCGTCCGGCAAACGGCACCGCGACCAGCGTCGCCACCCCGCCGAAGGTCAGCGCCAACCCGGCCTGGAACGAGGTATAGCCAAGCACCTGCTGCAACATTTGCGGGATCAACTGGGTGGTGCCGAACAGGATCATCCCGGTCACGCCCATGACCAGCAACGTCAACGAGAAATTCCGGCTTTTGAGGAGCTTGAGGTCGAGCACGGGCTCGGAATGATGCGTTTCCCAAAAGCCGAGCGCGATCAGGGATACCGCCGAAATCGTCGTGGTCGCGATGATCAGGCTGCTCGCGAACCAGTCCTCCCGCTCGCCGCGATCGAGCGTGAGTTCGAAGAACCCCAGGCCGAGTGCGATGAGGATGATGCCGATATAGTCGACCCTGATACCGCGCTGAAGCAATTTCGCGCGATCATCCTTGATCGCCTTGGGTTCGTCGACGAACAGGTTGACGAGAAACAGCGACACGATGCCGATCGGCACGTTGATGAGAAACACCCAATGCCAGCTGGAATTTTCGGTAATATAGCCGCCCAGCGTCGGCCCGAGTACCGGCCCGACCACGACGACGATCGCAAACGCCGCAAAGGCCATTCCGCGCAATCGCGGCGGGAAGGTATCGGCAAGCATCGATTGCTCGACCGGGGCCAGTCCGCCACCGCCAATCCCCTGCAAGACGCGCGCTATGACGAGCGTCGAGAGATTGGGGGCGAGGCCACACATCAGCGAGGACAGCGTGAACAGCGCGATCGAGATCATGAAATAGCGCTTCCGCCCGATCACGTCGGACAGCCAGCCGCTGATCGGGATGATGATCGCGTTGGCGACCAGATAACTGGTCAGCACCCAAGTGGCCTGATCGTTCGAGACCGAAAGGCCGCCCGCGATATGATCGAGCGCGACGTTCGCGATCGATGTGTCGAGCACCTCCATGAAGGTCGGGATGGAGATGATCGCGACGATCAGCCACGGGCTCAAACTGCCCGCTGCGGACCGGGTCGGATCCCATCCGTCCGCGCGCGCTGCGGCGCTCGCCATCTTAGCGAACCTTGACCGTGGGGATTACCGACATGCCAGGTCCCAGCGGATATTTGCGGGGATCGGGCGCGTTTTTGGTATCGAACTCGATCCGAACCGGCACACGCTGCACCACTTTGACGTAGTTTCCGGTCGCGTTTTGCGGCGGCAGCAAGGCAAATGCCTGCCCCGCGCCGCGCTGGATCGAGTCGACATGGCCCTTGAACTTGACGTTGGGATAGGCGTCGACCTTGATGTCGACCGGCTTGCCCGCGGTCATGTCGCGCAGCTGGGTTTCCTTGAAATTGGCAGTCACCCAGATATGATCGGGCACAATCGCCATCAATTGCGTGCCCGGCCCGACATACGATCCGATATTGACCTGACGATTGACCACCTGCCCTGCGACCGGCGCGACCAGCCGGTTGTCGCCGAGCGTGACATTGGCCTGCCGCACCGATGCCTGCCGCGCCTCGATCACCGCACGTGCGGCGGCAACCTGGCGGCGCGCGACGGTGATATTGGCAGCGGCGCTATCGATTTGCTGTCGCGCCGCCGCCGCCTCTGCCGCAGTGGAGCGCGCGGTTGCGCGCGCCGCATCAAGCTGCTGCCCGGCAACGGCGGCTGGGTCGATCCGGCGTAGCGCTTCGTAACGCGCGAGATCCTGCTGCGCCTTGGCGGCGGTGGCAATCGGTGCCCGCGCTTGTGCGACCGCCTGATCGCGCGTGGCCTCCGACGCCACGACTTGAGCGCGTGCCTGCTCGAACTGCGCTTGCGCCTGCTTCACATTGGCGTCGGCCTCGGCGACCTGGGCTTCTGGCCCCGATGGCTCGATTACTGCGAGCACCTGCCCTGCTTCGACATGACGGTTATCGATATCCGCCACCGACTTCAGCGTGCCGGCGACCTTCGGCGCGATCCGCACGATATGGGCATCGACAAAGGCATCGTCGGTCGACTCATATTGCCGTGCGTCCAGATAATATAGCACCGCCGCGATCACGATCGCGCCTACCACCAGGACGAAGATGATCCAGAACAGCGGCTTGCTGAAGATCGACGGCTTTGCGGGCTCTTCGGCTGCCGAGGGAGCCTCCCCGGATTTCGCTTCGGGCTGGGGCGTGTCGCTCATGAAAGCTCCTGTCGTTCGGCGATCAGTCGGTCGAGAATGGCATCAGTATTGGCCGCGATCCGCCCCCCAAGCGCGGCGATCGCGGATGCATCAAGGTCGGGGCGCTGCATCAGCTTAAGAACCGTCGCGCGCGAAGCCCGCAGCGTGACGACCTGCCCAATCAAGGTGACAACGGCCACGCGTGCCGTATCGCCATCGTCGCGCCCGGTTGCGATCTGGACAAGATGCGCAAGCGTGCGGAGCATGGTCCCCAGCATCCCGCCATAAATGCGCTCGAACGCAGCGGTCGGCTCCATCTGCTCGCGCATGATGAACAGCGAGTAGGACGTGTTTTTTTGCCCGGTCATCTTCTCGACCAGACTGGCCAGGATGGCGTGAATCAGCGTGCGGGCGGCCGCTGGCGTCATCCCTTCCGGAACGACGCCGTCAATCAGATGCGAGAGCGTACCGCCCATTTGCGCGGCGATATGGTCGGCGGCGGCAAGGTATAGCCCTTCCTTGCCACCAAAATGATAGGTGATCGATGACATCGCCGTGCCTGCCGCAGCGGCGATGCTGCGCGTGCTCGCGCCCTCCAACCCCTTGGTGGCAAATTCTGCGATCGCGATTTCAAGGAGTCGTTGCTGGACCACGTCACGCCGATAATTCGTTCGAACGAACAAGGCAATCTGCAAATTGTGCAACGCCGCAAAAACGCGGCTCTTGCCGTTAGGTTGCGTCGCTCAGGCGTTTATCGTGTGCTGCACCGCATGGCTGGTTTCGGGGATCACCGGATTGGAAAACGCCATCCCGTCATCAACCGACCCGTAGCGCAGCGCCAGCAAGTCCCGCGCATAATTTTGATGGACGCGCCACGGCGTTTTGCTGCCCTGCTTCGGGAATTTTTCCATTGCGCGAGTCACATACCCCGAGCTGAAGTCCAGAAACGGAGCGGGCTTTAGCGAGACATCGCCAACGCGCGGGGTTGCCTGTCGCAGGCCACGCTTCTTCATCGTGTTGAGCAGCCGACAGACATAGGCGCAAGTCAGATCGGCCTTTAGCGTCCACGAGGCATTGGTATAGCCGAACGAGGTCGCCATGTTGGGCACGTCGGAAAACATCATGCCTTTGTAATTGAAGGTTTTCGACAGATCGACCGGGGCACCGTCGACGCTGAACGTTACGTCGCTCAACAATTGCAGCTCCAGCCCGGTCGCCGTCACCACCACGTCGGCGGGCAGTTCCGCGCCCGATTGCAGGGCGATCCCGTCATGGGTGAAATGCGCGATCGTGTCGGTGACCACCGAAGCCTTGCCACTCTTGATCACCGCGAACAGATCGGCGTCGGGCACAAGGCAAAGCCGCTGGTCCCACGGATTGTAGCGTGGGGTAAAATGCGTCGCGACGTCGTAATCGGCACCAAGCTCGCCCCGCACCATTTCGATGAGCCGCTCCTTGGTCTTTTCCGGACGTTTTCGGGCAAGGTTGAAGAAGAACATCTGGAACAGCACGTTGCGCCAGCGCACGAGGCCATAGGCCAGTTTCGCGGGGAGTTTGGCGCGCAGCCAATTGGCCATCGCATCTTCGGCCGGTCGCGAGACGACATAGGTGGGCGAGCGTTGCAGCATCGTGACGTGCGTCGCGCTCTCCGCCATTGCGGGCACCAGCGTCACCGCAGTCGCCCCGCTGCCGATTACCACCACCTTTTTGCCCGCATAATCGAGATCGGCAGGCCAGAATTGCGGATGGACGATACGACCGCCGAAATCGTCCATGCCCGGCCATTCCGGCGCATGGCCGCGCGCGTAATTGTAATAGCCGCTGCACATGAAGAGGAAGTTGCAGGTGAAGGCGACGGGCCCATCCGGCCCGTCCGCCTCGACCGTCCAGCGCGCCTCTGCCGTCGACCAGGCCGCCCGCTTGACGTGATGGCCAAAGCGAATGTGGCGATCGATACCATAGTCGCGCGCGGTGTCGCTAACATACTTCAAAATCGAGGGACCATCGGCGATCGCTTTCGCCTCGGTCCACGGCTTGAATGCATAGCCCAGCGTGAACATGTCCGAATCCGAACGGATGCCGGGATAGCGAAACAGGTCCCACGTCCCGCCCAATGCCGCTCGCCCTTCGAGAATCACATAGCTTCGGTCGGGGCATTGCGTTTGCAAATGATAGCCCGCGCCGATCCCGGAAATTCCCGCACCGACAACGACGACGTCGAAATGTTCCATGCTCATAATCGCTCTCCGTAAGATACCCGATATTCGATTTTCGGGCTCACGGAAAGCGATGCGTTGCGATTAGAAATCTTTCTTGTAGCGCACCGTGATGTTCGACCCGCCAAACGACCCAGCTTGCGACAGCACGCTGAGCGCCTTGGTCAACGACACCTCCAACTGCGTGGCGGTGAAGCCGCGTGCATCGGTAATCACCTCCACATAGATGTTGTTGGTGATGTATTTGCCCGCAGCGAGCGACGTGCTGCGCCCGGTAGCGCTGTCCGCCCCGAGAATGCGCAAGCGGTCGATCCCCGCCACCGAGCGCAGCTTGCCAAGCGGATTGAGCCCGCCGCCCGACCCGCGCAACGAATTGAGCGCAGCGGCAAGCTGGATTGCCTGGATCGCCGATAGATTGGTGACCGAACTGCCGAACAGCAACCGGCTGAGCACCTCATCCTGTGGCAAAGCGGGGGTGGAGTTGAACGCGATTTGCGGCTTCTGGCCCGTGCCCGAGACATCGATCACCACGGTGATGCCGTTGGTGGTGGTCGTGGCACTCAGCGCAATTTGCGGATCGATCAAAGCCCCGCCGTCGAAGCGGACATCGCCCTTGGTGACGTCGAAGCGCTTGCCGGCGAAGGAATAGGTGCCGCGCACGATTTCGAGATTGCCGGTTACGCGCGGGGCCAGCGAGGTGCCGACGACGCGCAAATCCGCCTGCCATTCGGATTCCAGCCCCATGCCAGAGACGAACAACTGGTTGTCGGCGCGCACACGCAAGTCGAGCTTGAACAGCCCGACCGGTTCGGCGGGCGCGCTTGCCTGGGCATTGGCCTTGGTGATGTCGCTCTTGCGGCGGACGCCGGTCAATTCCGCGACGTCGGCCTGCCCCTGACGGATGATCTCGTAGCGTGCATTCGGGATGCGCAAATCGCCCTTGATCAGCCCGCCATTCGCCTTGCTATTGGTGATCGCGATGGTGCCGGTCGCGGTCGCGCCCAGCGCATCGCTGCTGGCGAGGCGCGCGTTGTTGAGCGTCGCGCGCACGTCGATCGGGAAGCCCGCTGCCGCGGAAAATCCGACCGATCCCTGCCCCTGCACGGTCCCCTCGCCCGCCCGCGCCGACAATTGGGTTATCTCCAGCCGATCATTGGTGAAACGACCCGCGAGCTTCATCTGCGTGAGCCGCGTGCCATAGACTTCGTTGTCATAGGTCAGCGAATCCGCGCGGAGCAGACCGGTCAGTTGTGGTGCATCCACCTTGCCCGCAAAATCGGCCGCGACCGCAATTGGCCCCGACAGTTGCTGGCGCGACAGGCCGGCAAAGGAGAAGAGCACGCCCGAGGGGCCATTGTAGCGGATTCCACCCGACAAGGGGGCCGCCATCAGCCGCTGCGTCCAGTCACTACCGCCACCGAGCGATCCGAGCGTAACCACCAAGCGCCCGATCGTGGTGCCGCCCCGCTGCACGAGCGCACGAATATCGCCGCCATTGCCGTTCAGGCCGATCTGCGTGATCAGATCGACGGGTTCGGAGACGCTCGCCAAGCTCGACCGGGTAAACCGCGCGACGCGGAATTGCCCGGCGATGGTCGGCACTGCGGCCCCGCGCGGCTGGGTATAATCGAGCGAGCCCGTTGCGGAACCGCCGAAACCGAGATCCGGCACGATGGCATTGGCGACCGACAGGTCCAGCGCATCGAGCCGCAGCTTGGCGACGAGGCCCGTGCCATAATCGGCAGCAATGCGCGCGCTGCCCTTTTCGAAGTCGATCCGCGTCGGCTGGAGATGATAGGTCCCGCGCTCGATCGCGATCCGCGCGGGCGTGCCGGTCTTGAAACCGATGCCGTTGGCCTGGCCCTGCGCCGCGACCAGCCACAAGGTTGGGCTCAGCCGTGCATTGGCGGCGATATGGAACGGCACGCCATTCGACCCCGAAGCCACCGCTTGCGCGGTCCCGTTGCCATTTACGTAATGGATCTTCGCGCGCGCGCTCGACAGCACCGCCGCGCCGTAGCGCAAATCGGCGACTTGCGCGTCGGCGATAATCTGCGGCGCATTCGGATAGAGGATCGCCTGTGCATTGACGATCGCGCGTCCGATCGTGAAATCGACCGCGCCCGGCACCTTGGCGTTGCGCGCGCGAGCGGCGACATCGACGCGTTGCACCTTGCCCTGCGCGGCGAGCAGCGCGGCACCGCTGATCCCCGATCCGGCGAACTGGACGCGCCCGGCAAACGGCCCGGCGGGAAGTTGCTGAAGCTTGCCGGTGAAATCGACTCCCGCGAAACGCGCCTTGCGGATGTCGATCGTCAACTGCGCGCCGGGCGTAACGTTTAGGTCGGCGGTGAACGGGCCATATTGCGTCCCGCCCTTGGCGAGCACGGCATAAGACGATCCCGTCCCGCGTACCGTCGCTTCCAGATCGACCAGTCCCACCCCAACGCCGGGGCGCGGCGCGCGCAGCAGCACGACCGGCTTGGTCGCGGTGCCCGTGACGCGGGCGAAGAGCGGGCCATATTGGGCCGAATACGCATCCGCTTCGACCAGCAACGGGCCCTTTGGATCATAGCGCCCCTGCCCACGCGTCACGCGGAACTGCGGCGCGGCCAAATGCAGGTTGCGAAAAGTGACGATGCCGTTCGGGTCGTAGCCGACGTCCGCCGTCACCACCGCATTTCCACCGAGGAAACTGCGCGCGCCTTCGTTGAAGATTTGCGATGTCCTGGCGGCGACGTGGCCGGTGATCCCAAACCCGCCGCTCGCTACCGTTACCAATTTGGCGTCGGTGCGCAGCGACACGATGCCGACGCCATCGATCCGGTAATTATTGACCCGCCCGTTAAGAGCACCGCGATACAGTCCGGTCTTGAGATTGGCGACGACCAAAGCTGTCGCGTCGATCTTGTTCGAGCGAATCCGCAAATTGTCGGACAGCAGCGTGTTGCCGGTGATCGCGATATCGCCATTGATCGCGACATTGTCGAGCAAGCCACCCGCCGCCGCATTGAGCCCGGTGACGCGCGCGGCGCGGGCGGAGAGCGGGACGATGATATGGTCGGCGTTCACCCGCGCCAGCCCCGACGCGTAGAGCCGCTCGACCTGCGTCTCGCCAAAGCCCAGTACACCCGCCGTCACGACATAATTGACCGTCGGCGTGGCGAATTTGCCGTCGAGCACCACGCGCGCCGCGACATCGCGCCCGCGCAAATTGGGGGCAATCGCGCCCGGCGTCAGCAACTTCGCATCGACCGCGAATTGGCCGAAACGACTCTCGGCAAGGTCGAGCAAGCCCTTGGCATTCAGCGCCAGCGCATCGGAGCGCAGCGCCCCCGACAGCGTCAGCCGTCGCTGGTCGAGCGTGGCGCTAAGCGAGACCTGCACGCGCGGCGCGGTCAGCCGGGCCAGCGGGTTGATCGCGCTCGCCTCGGTCTTGGGTGCGCCGCCGGGATACAGGCCCGGATTGGCGAAGCCGCGCACGGTGAAGGTGCCGCTGTTCGCGGTCAGCGCCAGATCGGTGAACGACGCGCCGCCCAGCGTGCCGGTCGCCTTGCCCTGCCATGCCTTCCAGCTACCCTTGCCGCCAATGCTGAAATCGAGCGGTGCCTTCAGCCCGCTCATGCTGGCGACCACCCCCGTTGCCGGGGCAACCAGATGCGCATCGAGGTCGAGCCGGTTCGCATCGGGCACGGCATCGAGCTTAAAGTTCAGCCGATCGCCGCCCGCAATCCCGCGCCCGGCCAGCGCGACGACGCTGGCGGTCACTTGGGCGCGCCGCTCGGCAATGTGGGTTGCGCCGTCGATCTTGAGGATATGCACCGCCCCCGTCACCGGTTGCGCGAGCACCATCCGCGCGACGGTCAAGCGCCCGATATCGATGTCCAGATCGGGCAGGATTGGCGCATTGGGGTCGCTCGACACCGCCTTGAACGCCGGGGAGCGTTGCATCGTCACCAGCGCCGCCTGCGCCGAGCGCACATCGATATGGTTGCTGAGATAGGCGAACGGTCGCCAATCGACCGCGATGCGCGGCGCGGTCAGGAACACGCCCTTGGGGTCGCTCACCCGTACATCGGTCAACACCATCGCGCCGTACAGCGATCCCTCGATCCGCCCGACCTTGATGTTGAGGCCAGAGGCCGTGGTGTAGCCGCCCAGCGAATTGGCGATGATCCTGCGCCCAGGTGCGGTGTTGAGCCCAAGCACCAGCACCCCGGCCAGCACGACCAACCCCAGCAGCGCAAACCCAACCCATTTAAGGGCTCGCTGCCACAAGGGACGACGGGCGATGACGACTGTCTCTTCGGTCATCAGAAAGCCTGCCCGATGGAAATGTAGAGCGCGATCTTGCCATCGCCCTTGCGCGGGTTGAGCGGCGTCGCGACGTCAAAGCGCAGCGGCCCGAAATTGGTGTAGAAGCGCCCGCCAATCCCGGCCCCGAAGCGCAGGTCGGTCGCCTTGGGCAACACGCTCTCATAGGCATTGCCGCCATCGAGGAAGGGCACGATGCCGAAATTGCCGAAGCGATAGCGTGCCTCCAGCGCGAATTCGTTGATCGATCGACCGCCGACCGGATCGCCATTGGGATCGAGCGGCCCGAGCCGTTGATAGCCATAGCCGCGCACCGATCCCCCGCCGCCGCCATAATAGCGCCGCGACGGGGCAAGATCGTCCCGATCCGTCCCGACGATCGACCCGGCGCGGACGCGCCCCGCCAGCACGATGCTGTCGCCGATCGGATAATAGCCGCTCGCTTCTACAAGCGTCCGCGCATACGGCCGCACCGCACCCCGCACCGAAGTTTCCGGACTGAGGTTGAGCTTCAGGCGATACCCCTTGGTCGGGTTGAGCAAGCTGTCCGACCGGTCGAATTCCACCTGCCCCGGAAGCGCCGCGATAAAATAGGTCGCCCGCCGCCGCGCACCGCGCCCGAAATCATAGACGCTTTCGTTGGTGCCAGTCAGTTCGAACCCATAGGCATAAGTGAATTTCTTCTGCCAGATCGGCGTGGAATCATACGAGATCCGGCCCGACAGCGTCGTCGTAAAGGCGTCGAAGGCATCGTAATTGGAATGGTCTGCGCCAGCCGTGATCGTCAAGGTCCGGTCGCGCCGTCCGGCGTTTGAGCGGCGGAAGGTGGCGGTGGCCCCTTGCTCCTGCGTGCCCGCCACCGCCGTCACGATCAGCGCACCTTCGGGCGGGAACAGGTTGCGATGCGTGAACGATCCTTCCAGTCGGATGCCCTGCCCTGTGCTGTAACCGCCGCTGACCGCCACCGAGCGCGGCGGTCCCCGTTCCTGCTGCACCAGCAGGTTGACTGCCTCGGTGCCATCGGGGTTGATATTGCCGGTGCGGACCGGCTCCACCGAAACGGTCGAGAACAAACCTGTCGCCACCAGCGCCGCGCGCAAATCGTCGACCTTGCGATTGTCGTACAACTCGCCGGGCTTGAAGCGAGTCAGCACGCCGACATGCGCCGCGCCGAACGCCAGCCGCCCCTCGGTAGTGAAGGTGCCGAACGAGGACCGCGGGCCGACATCGACCGGCAAGGTGTAGTCACCGGTTCCAGCAACGTCATCGAGCAGGATGTCGCGCTGCCCGACCTTGGCAAAGGGATAACCACGCTGCGGCAGGACCAGCGCGACATTGGCTTCCGCGCCCTGCACCCGATCGGCCTCGATTGCTTCACCGCTGTGCAGCGGGAGCAAACTCTCAACCAATCCGGGCGGAACCGTGGGGGCCGCCTGCACCGCGATCGAGCCAAACTTATATTGCTTGCCCGGTGTTGCCGAAACGATTGCGCGGACCCGTGCGGTGTCTCCAGGAATTTGCTCGATCGTCGAAATCGCGGTGCCGTCATAATATCCGAGCGACTTCATCAAGCGCACCGCGAGATCTTCGTCCTCTCGCCCGCGCGCCGAGACGACGGTGGCATTGGCCGCCTTGCCATCGCCGCCTTTGAGCGCCGACAGGCTGTTGAACTTGCCCGCGAGCCCCAACGTATCCAGCCCACGCACGACGGTGTCGTAGCGGATGTCGGGAGCCTTCGTGTCCTTGACGGTCACGTCGACGAGCGGCGTCGAATCGAACGCCTGCAACGCCGGCAGCGGCTGCGTCAATTCTGGCGGCACCGTTTCCGCGGGCACCATTGGCGCAGTCGGCGGGACGATCGGGGCAAGCGGCTCCAACGGCGCATTGATATCGCTCGACAGCGGCGGCAGCGCCTTGTCGAACGTGTCGTCAGCGACGATCGGTGGCTCGGTCGACGGGGGCGTGCCCATCTTCGGGGTCGGAACAGGGATTGCGGGCTGCGCCTGCTGCACGCCGCCAGCGGCTACAGCAATCAGTCCCGTTGAAAATAACAGCAAACCCAAAACCCGCGCTTCCCCGCTTCATGTCAGAGGGTCTCGCGAATCCAGCCCCCGCTTTCCCGTCTAACGCGCCAAGCGGAATAGGTTTCCCTAAACCGCCTTCGCCCGCAACCGATAGGCGTGGAGCAACGGCTCGGAATACCCGTTGGGCTGGGAAATCCCTTCGAACACCAACGCACGCGCCGCCTGCCAGGCGAGGCTTTCAGGGTGTCCGCTCATCGGCCGGTACAGTGGATCATCGGCATTTTGCGCATCGACCTTCGCCGCCATGCGCGCAAAGGCGGCATCGACGTCTTCGGTCGTCGCAACGCCGTGCAACAGCCAGTTGGCGATATGTTGTGAGGAAATCCGCAGCGTCGCGCGATCCTCCATCAGGCCGATATCGTGGATGTCGGGCACCTTCGAACACCCCACCCCCTGATCGATCCAGCGCACGACATAGCCGAGAATGCCCTGCGCATTATTGTCCAGCTCGGCACGGACTTCCTCGGGCGTCCAGTTACGACCGACCGCGACCGGTACGGTCAGCAGCGGCGTCAGCCCCGGCACCGCTTCCCTGGCGATCTCGCGCTGCCGCGCAAACACATCGACCTTGTGATAGTGCATTGCGTGCAGTGTGGCCGCCGTCGGCGACGGCACCCAGGCAGTATTCGCCCCGGCCATAGGATGGCCGATCTTCTGCGCCATCATATCCGCCATGCGATCCGGCGCGGCCCACATGCCCTTGCCGATCTGCGCCTTGCCGCTCAGCCCCGCCGCCAGCCCGATGCGGACGTTGCGATCCTCATAGGCCTTGATCCAGTCGCTGGATTTCATCTCGGCTTTGGGAATCATCGGGCCCGCACGCATCGCGGTGTGCATCTCGTCGCCGGTGCGATCGAGGAAACCGGTGTTGATGAAGACGATGCGGTCCTTCACCGCTTCTATGCAGGCGGCGAGGTTCGCCGAGGTGCGGCGCTCCTCGTCCATCACGCCAACCTTGATCGTGTGCCGCGTCAGACCCAGCAGATCCTCGACCGCATCGAACAAGGCGTTGGTGAAGCTGCATTCGGTCGGCCCGTGCATCTTGGGCTTGACGATATAGACCGATCCCGCGCGGCTGTTGCGGAACGCGCCCAGCCCACGCAGATCGTAGAGTGCGATCGTGCTGGTGACGATCGCGTCGAGGATCCCCTCGGGCGCATCGCTGCCATCGGCGAGGCGGATCGCCGGGGTCGTCATCAAATGCCCAACATTGCGCACGAACAACAGGCTGCGTCCGGCCAGCGTCAGCCCGTCATCATAGACGCGATCAGGGTTGAGCCGACGCGTGACGGTCTTGCCGCCCTTTTCGAACGCCTCTGCCAGATCGCCCTGCATCAGCCCCAGCCAATTGGCATAGGCCGCAACCTTGTCCTCGGCATCAACCGCCGCGACCGAATCCTCCAGATCGCAAATCGTCGTCAGCGCGGATTCGAGGATGACATCGGCGATCCCGGCCGGATCATCGCGCCCGATCGGATGATCGCGGTCGACCACCACCTCGATATGCAGCCCGTGATTGACGAACAGCCACGACGCGCCCTTGCGCCCCACCAATTGCGCAGGATCGCGCAACACAGGCACCGCATCGTGCAGATCCGCCCAAGAGCCCGCCGCCAGCGGCACCGCCTCATCGAGAAACGCCTTGGCCGCTGCGACCACTTGGCGACCGCGCACCGGATCGTAGCCGCCCGGCACCGCCATCCCCGGCAACGCATCGGTGCCGTAAAAGGCATCGTACAGGCTGCCCCAGCGGGCATTGGCGGCGTTGAGCAGGAAGCGTGCGTTGAGGATCGGCACCACCAATTGCGGCCCGGCCATCGTCGCGACCTCGGCATCGACATTTTCGGTGCCGATGGTGAATGGCGCAGGCTCAGGCACGAGGTAGCCGATCTCGCGCAGAAACGCCTCGTCCACCGCTCCGCCTGCCTGATAGCGCGCGTCGATCTGCGCCTGCAGTGCATCGCGCACGCCCAGCAACGCACGGTTTTGCGGCGCGAACGCGGCATAAATCCCCGCCACGCCCTGCCACCAGCCGCCCGGCTCGATGCCGAGCCCCGGCAACACGCGCTCCTCGATGAAACCAGCCAGCGGCGCTGCGACCGAGAGTCCGGCGCGGTCGAGCATGACGGGGACAGGCGTAGCGGTCATGGGAACATCCTCCTGAAAAGCAGCACGGCCTGGGGAGGGCTATGCGGCGCTTAGGCCACCAGCCCCCCGCCCTTCAACCCCCATCGTTCAACCGCGATCCGCATCGAAGGGAGCCGCCGACGCCTCGATCCGGTCAAGCATCTCGCGAAAACTGGCGATTTCTTTCGCAGAAAAGCCTTCAAAGACTTGCGCTTCCAACTCGAGCGCCTTGGGCGCGACATCCTCGTACAGCGCCCGCCCGGTGCTGGTCAGCATCAGCAGATGCGAGCGCTGGTCGCCCGGATTGGGCCGCCGCGCAACCAGTCCGCGCTCGACCAGCGCGGTCGCAGCACGGCTCACCGTCACCTTGTCCATGCGCGTCGCCACCCCCAGCGCCTGCTGCGTGATCCCGTCATGCTCGGCGATGATCGCGATCAGCCGCCACTCGGGAATCTTCAGTCCGAACAGTGCCTGGTAAGTGCTGGCGATCGCCGCCGACACGCGGTTCGACGCGATCGACAAGCGATAGGGCAGGAAGTGATCGAGCTTCAGGCCCATCATGCCGGGTCCTTGGCGGTCGCCACGCCGAACAGCACTTCACCGCGAAAAATCGTAAACACCGCAAGCGCGACCAGAACCGCCGATGCGATCCACAATCCGCCAAAGCCGAGCAGCGGGAAGGTCGCCGCGCCCGTGATGGCACCCCCGACCAATCCGATCCACAGATAGAAATGCGGAAGCCATGCCCAGCGGGGACCGCCCTGTAACGCCAGCGCCAGCCTTTGCCCCAATTTGACCAGCGTCCCGGTCATATACGTCAAACCGAGCCGCACCTCGCCATCCTCCTCGAACACGGTGTTTTCCGCGCCCATCGCCAGCGCCATCAGGCTCGCCGCAGCCCAGACCGCGCCCCATTCCCCCGCCGTCCCCGCCAGCGCGAGCAGCACCGCCATCCACGCCAGGATCAGCGCGTGACGATAGCGCCCCGCCATGCGACCGATCATCGATCCGATGACCACACCGCCGACAAAGGTGGCGATCAATTGCAGTGCAAGCAGCGCCGCCGCGTGATGCTGCGCGACACCGACCGCAAGCCGGGTCGAATTGCCGCTCATGAACGACACGAAAAAGCCGCCAGTCGCGATGAAGCCGATCGCATCGACAAAGCCCGCCAGGGCGGACAGGCAGACGGCAAAGCTGCGTTGGCGGGCGTCGTAACGGATCACCGGCTTTGTGTATCGGGCCGACGCGGCCCCGTCATCCCCCGCTGGACCTGGCTTCCGATCATCGGTATAGTTTCATTTGTTACCAGTTTCCCCGGAGCAAAGCCGATGACGATCACTGCGACCAAGCCCGAAAACCCGATGGGCCTTAACGGCTTTGAATTCGTCGAATTCACCTCGCCCGATCCGGAGGCGCTGGCCGATCTGTTCGTGAAGATGGGCTTCACCCATGTCGGCACGCACAAATCGAAGAATGTCCGGCGCTATGCGCAAGGCGACATCAACTTCCTGCTCAACATGGACGAGGCAGGCCAGGTCGCTGGCTTCCGCAACGCCCACGGGCCTTCCGCCAATGCGATGGCGTTCCGCGTCACCGATGCGCAGGCCGCACTCCAACTGGCGGTGGACCGCGGCGCGACCCCGGTGTCGGGCGCGCATGGCCCCGGCGAACTCGACATTCCGGCGATCGAGGGGATTGGCGGGGCCAATCTCTATCTGGTCGACAAGCATGGCGGCGAGACGATCTACGACACCGATTTCGCGCCAACCGGCG
Source organism: Sphingomonas sp. TF3 (assembly GCF_003985085.1). Lineage (NCBI taxonomy): Bacteria > Pseudomonadati > Pseudomonadota > Alphaproteobacteria > Sphingomonadales > Sphingomonadaceae > Sphingomonas > Sphingomonas sp. TF3. The sequence goes on from NZ_RWKS01000004.1 coordinate 19,259, forward strand.
CCAGCGTGGACGACCATAGCGTCGGGCTACACACGCTCGACCATCTGACGCACAATCTGCAACGTGGGCGGATGGCCTATTGGGCGGATTATTACGAGCGCATCTTCAACTTCCGCCAGATCCGCTATTTCGACATTGAGGGGCAGTCGACCGGCCTGTTCTCCAAGGCGATGACCGCGCCCGACGACAAGATCCGCATTCCCTTGAACGAGAGCCAGGACGAGCATTCGCAGATCGAGGAGTTCATCAAGGATTATAAGGGCGAAGGCATCCAGCACCTTGCACTGTCAACCGACGACATCTTCGCCACGGTCGATGCGCTGCGCGCCAATGGCATCCGCTTCCAGACGACGCCGCAAACCTATTTCGACCTGATCGACAAGCGCTTGCCCGGACACGGCCATGACGTCGCCGAAATGCGCAAGCGCGACATCCTGATCGACGGCGCGCCCGAGACGGGCGGCGGCCTGCTGCTGCAGATTTTCACCGAGAATATGGTCGGGCCGATCTTCTTCGAGATCATCCAGCGCAAGGGCAATGACGGCTTTGGCGAGGGCAATTTCAAGGCGCTGTTCGAGAGCATCGAACTCGACCAGATCCGCCGCGGCGTGGTGCCGGGCAAGGTCGAGGCGTAAAACCTTCTCCCTAGCCCCTGGACAGGGGAGAGGGATACCGCAGCTTGGTCCCGCTTCTTCAGCGGGGCCTAGCGGAGGTTGGGAGAGGGGTCGATCGCGCGAGGCCGCACACTTTGCCGCCCCTCTCCCCAGCTTCGCTAGGCAGCAAGCTGCCAAGCTGCGCTACCCTCTCCCCGCCGGGGCGAGGGAGAAAGGGAGATGATGACCCACTACATGACCGGCTTCGGCAACCATTTCGCCACCGAGGCCGTGCCCGGGGCCCTCCCCCGTGGCCGCAATTCGCCGCAACGCCCGGCGTTCGGCCTCTATGCCGAGCAGTTGAGCGGCACCGCCTTCACCGCGCCGCGCCACGAAAATCGCCGGTCGTGGCTCTATCGCTTGCGGCCGTCCGCCGCGCATCCGGCGTTCACGCGCTATGGCGGCGCGCCGTTGTTCACCGCAGCCCCATCGGACGCCCCGCTAGCGCCCAATCGCTTGCGCTGGGGGCCACTCGACGGCGTGGATGCCGACTGGCTCGATTCGCTCACCACCATGATGGTCGCGGGCGATGGCGCGCGCGCGCAGACCGGCGTCGCGATGCACCTCTATCGCTGCACCAAGGACATGGTGAACCGGGCCTTCATTTCGGCCGATGGCGAAGTGCTGATCCTGCCCGAACAGGGCGCGCTAACGCTGCTGACCGAATTGGGGCGGATCGACGTCAAGCCGGGCGAGATCGCGCTGATCCCGCGCGGCGTGCGCTTCCGCGTTACCCTGCCCGATGGCTCCGCGCGCGGCTATGTCGCCGAGAATTACGGGGCACCGTTCCGCTTGCCCGATCTCGGGCCGATCGGTGCCAACGGCCTAGCCAATCCGCGCGATTTCGAAACGCCGGTCGCCTGGTATGAGGATGTCGAGGGCGACTATCAGCTCGTGCAGAAGTTTCTGGGCACGCTGTGGGAGACCAATCTCGGCCGATCGCCGCTCGACGTGGTGGCATGGCACGGCAATTACGCGCCGTGGAAATATGATCTGGCGCACTTCAACACGATCGGCAGCATCAGCTTCGATCACCCCGACCCCTCGATCTTCACCGTGCTGACCTCGCCCAGCGACATGCCCGGCACGGCCAATGTCGATTTCGTGATCTTCCCGCCGCGCTGGCTGGTGGCGGAGGACACCTTCCGCCCGCCCTGGTTCCATCGCAACACGATGAGCGAGTGCATGGGGCTGCTGCGCGGCGCGTATGATGCCAAGGTCGGCGGCTTCGTTCCGGGGGCACTGTCGCTGCACAATCAGATGAGTGGGCACGGGCCGGATGTTGCGAGTTGGCAAGGCGCGAGCGCAGCCCATCTCATTCCCCAGAAGCTCAGCGACACGATGGCGTTCATGGTCGAAAGTCGCTGGGTGTTCCGACCGACCGACTTTGCGCTCGAGACCAGCGCGCTCGATGCCGATTATGATGCGGCGTGGGGCGGCTTTCCCAAGGCGATACTTCCCTGATGGCTTGATCCCGATCAGTAGCATTTTCGGGAACTTAGCGGAAGGTTTGCTCGTCTTGACGAACATGCCAACGCCCATCACCCCCCTATTTCCCTGGCAGCACCGCGCGCAGGGTGATTTTCAGGCCCTGCTCGACGCGCATGTCGCAGCGGCGGATTTTCCCTGTGTCGGCGCAAAAGCGGCGCTCGCCAAGGGCACTCTGTCGGTGCTGGCGTGCGACAGGATCGACAGTGCATGGGACGATTTGCGCATCCATGATGGGTTGCTGCATTTTGCCAAGGCCTATCGCGAGCAGCCAAGCCTGTTTCGCAGCTTCGCGGTGATCTTCGACGGACCCGACACTCTATCCGAGGAAGCGTTCGAAGCGGCACTGTGGGAGCGTGCGCAATCCTTGTCGGATAAGGACGTCTGGCGCGGCCAGGGCTATGATCGCGCGGTAAGCGCCGATCCGGAAAGCGCGCATTTCTCGCTGAGCTTTGGCGGCGAAGCGTTCTTCATCGTCGGGCTGCACCCGCGCGCCAGCCGCCCGGCGCGCCGCTTTCCGCGGCCGACCATGGTGTTCAACCTGCACGACCAGTTCGAGACGCTGCGGGCGCAAGGCCGCTATGAAGGCATGCGCGAGAAGATCCTGGTTCGGGACGAAGCCTTGGCCGGATCACGCAACCCGATGCTCGCGCGGCACGGCGATAGCAGCGAGGCGCGGCAATATAGCGGGCGCGCGGTGGAGGATGGCTGGAAGTGTCCATTCCATTATTCGGGATCGCCCGAATGAGCGCCACGATCGAAATCCCCGAGCGCAGCGGCACCGCTTTCCGTCTTGCCAAAGGTGACACTCTGACGGTGATCGATCCGCGCGGGCGTCAGGTGGCCGATCTGCTCGCCTTTAACGCTAGCGACCTCGACGAGGTGATCTCGTCGGGACGGACCCTCGATTATGCCGAGACGATCTATCTGACCACCGGGCACATGCTCTATTCCAATCGCTCGCAACCGATGTTGGAGATCGTCGCGGATACGGTCGGGCGGCATGACTTCCTGCTGACGCCGTGTTCGCACGACACCTTCGCCCATTTCTACCCTGACCTGCCAACGCATCGCGGTTGCTTCGGCAATCTTGCCGAAGCTCTGGCACCCTATGGCATCACGCCCGATCGCATCCCGGTGGCGTTCAATTGCTTCATGAACGTGCCGGTCGACGGTGCCACAGGGAAGCTCGAAGTGCTGCCGCCGATCAGCCAGGCGGGCGACCATATCGTGTTCCGCGCGGCGATGGACCTGGTCGTCGGCCTCACCGCCTGCTCGGCCCCTGCGAGCAATGGCGGAAGCTTCAAACCGATCCACTACCGGGTGGACACGGTCTCTGTCACTTCATCTGCCGCTTGACGCTGGCCATCGTCGCCTTGCCGTAGGGCGGCTTGAGCCCGGCGAGTTTCGCGACGTCGAGCTTGGCTTGCTTGAACACCGCTTTGCCGTGACTGAACGTCTTGAACCCGTCAAAGCCGTGATACGAACCCATACCCGATGGCCCAATGCCGCCAAAGGGTAGCTCTTCCATCGAGACATGGAAGACCACGTCGTCGAGCGTCACACCGCCGGAAATGGTACGGTCGAGGACCGTGCGGCGCTCGCTCTCATCTGGCCCGAAATAATAGAGGCCGAGCGGGCGATCGCGGCGATTGACCTCGGCGATCGCGCTGTCGATGCCAGTATAGCGCCGCACCGGCAGGATCGGGCCGAACAGTTCCTCCTGCATCACGATCATGTCGTCGGTTGCGTTGCGGACGATGTGGAGCGGCATCTTGCGCGCGTTGGACCCGGCGAAATCCTCATTGGCCGGGTTGACCGTCTCCACCGTCGCGCCCTTGGCACGCGCGTCTGCGACCCAGTCCTGCAGGCGCTGGTGGTGGCGGTCGTTGATGATGGCGGTGTAATCGGGGTTGGCGAGCAAAGTCGGGTACATGCTCGACACCGCCGCTTTCAGCCCGTCGACCACCGCCTGCTCCTGCGCCTCGGGCACCAGCATGTAATCGGGCGCGAGGCAGATCTGCCCGGCGTTGAGCATCTTGCCGATCGCCACGCGCTCGGTCGCGCGCGCGATGTCGGCATCCTTGCCGATGATGACCGGCGACTTGCCGCCGAGTTCCAGCGTCACCGGCGTCAGATTGTCGGCAGCAGCGTGGAGGATATGCCGCCCGATCCCGGTCGCGCCGGTGAAGATCAGGTGGTCGAAGGGCAATTCGGAAAAAGCCTTGCCCACCTCCGGCCCGCCGCTGAAGAACGCCAGTTCCTCGATCGCGAAATATTTGGGGCTGACTTCTTCGAACAAGGCCGCCGTGCGCGCGGTGAATTCGCTGGTCTTGACCATCGCGCGGTTGCCGGCCGCGAAGATGCCCGCGATCGGGCCCATCACCAGATTGACCGGGAAATTCCACGGGGCGATCACCCCGACCACGCCCTTGGGCTGATATTCGACCCAGGCGCGCGCGCCGAGCAGCCCCAGCGGAAATTGCACCGCGCGATTGTCGCGCCGCGTCCAGCGATCGAGCGATTTGATGGCGTGCTTGATCGGCGCGATCGATGCCGCGATATCGGTCAGCATCGATTGCTCGCGGCTGCGATGCCCGAAATCCTCGCTCAGCGCATCGCAAAAGGCATCGGCATTGTCGGCGATCATCGCCGCTGCGCGCGCGAGGCGATCCTTGCGGACCGCCAGACCAACCGGGAGTTCGGCCATGAACGCCGCGCGTTGTCGCGCCAGCACATCCTGCATCGTCATCCTCATCCCCTTTTGGAGTGTTATCGTATCACGTCGCGCAGCCGATCAAACCTCCGACCGGAACCACTACCGTATCCTGCCCGGCGCGATCGAGCTGCAACAAGCCTTCGGTCACCACCGCGCCACCGCTGATCGATTCGCGCGTCTCGATCTTCATCGTCAGCTTCGCAGATATCCCGGCGGCACCATAGTCATTGCTCTCGCCAAAGCCGAAGCCGCCCGCCCCGGTCTCGCCATTGCGATCGAGATCGGTGATCGTCCCGCCGATCGACAGACGCAGGCGCGCCGGATCGGCCTGTGCCATCGCCACCAGCGCACGCGTGCCGCTCGCCGTCCATAGATAGGCGGCGCAGCCCTTGGCAGGCAAATCCTGCCGCGGAATGGCTCCAAGCGGCAGCCCATCGACTGAGGACGGCAGCGGCGTCGGCGCAGGCGCGCTTTGCGGGGCGGCGGCAACCAGCAGCGGCGCAAACAGGAGAAGCGCTTTCATGGGGCCAAACCTAACAGGAACAGCCACGCCGGGTAAGCCGCGATCGCCAGCAGCGCGCCGAACGGCAACCGATCGCCAAGCGATGCGGCGCGCCCGCGCATCATCCCGAACAACACCACCGTCAGCCCGGTCAGCGCCGCGAGCAACACCACCACCGGCAACATCCGCCAGCCAAGCCACAGCCCGATCGCGCCGAGCAGCTTGGGGTCGCCGCCACCCAGCCCGTCGCGGTGGCGCAGCGCCTTGTAACCCGCCCCGACCATCCACAAGGCGGCAAATCCGCCGACGCCACCGATCACGCGTTCGGTAAGCGTCGGCTCAACCCCCAACATGCCGGTCGCAAGCCCCGCCCCTGCCAGCGTCGCGGTCAGCGCATCGGGCAACCAGAATTCAGCAATGTCGAGTGCCGCCAGCGTTAGCAGCAACCAGCCAAACACCGCCCCGGCCAGCCCCGTCGGCCCCGGCACGGCGAGCCCCGCCAACAGCCCGATCGCCACACAGCCCAGCTCGATCTGCCAGTGTCGCGGGTCGATAGCGGCACTACACGCGCGACACCGCCCTCGCGACAGCGCCGCACTCAGCAACGGGATCAGATCGCGCGGGGCCAGCGTGACCCCGCACGCATCGCACCGCGACCGTCCACGCGCGACCGATCGCCCCTCCGGCCAGCGCACAACGATCGTGGCCAGAAAGCTTCCGACGATTGCGCCCAAGGCTGCCAATGCCAAAAGCCAAAGCCAGTCGGTCATGGGAAGGTGGCGGATTCGGGCACGGTGGCCGGGCCTCGACGCCCGCGCCGGTCGCCGGACTCCATGCTCACAGCGCTCGGGTGAAATAGGTGGAGAAGGCGACGTCGCTATACCCGTTGAACGGCCCGCACGGTGTAAAGCCAGCGCGTGCATAGAGCGCACGTGCCGCTGCAAACGGAGCGTTGGAGCCCGTCTCCAGGCTCAATCGCCCATAACCGCGCTGTCGCGCGACCTCGATCACATGGTCCAGTAGGTGGGCCGCGACGCCTCGCCGCACCTGCTCCGGCGCAGTGCGCATCGACTTCACTTCGCCGTGCGTCGCATCGAGCTCCTTCAGCGCCGCCATGCCGAGCAGGGTCTCTTTCTCCCATGCCGTCCACAGCGTCACCCGAGGATCGCGCAACCCGCTGAGGTCGAGCGCGAAGACGCTGCCCGGCGGCGAATTTTCGTGCGCCGCGCGCAAATGCAGTTGGACCAGCGCGACGACATCGGGATGCGTAAGATCATCCCGGATGATCCGCCAGCCTGCCGCGCTGCCGCTCAATTCAGCGTCTCGCCCGGCTCCACGCCCCACAAATGCACCGCCTCGACGAAACCGCCGCGACCGCGCACATCAAAATAGCACCAGCCCTGCGCGCATTTGCTGATCCGTCCGACCACACCCGGAGCCGCGCGCCACAGCACCCGTCCGGCATCGCGCGGCGAATCGCGCAGCTCGGCGACGGTGCCCATCACCAGCGCCGTCCGCGTCTCCCGGATCAACGTGCCCATCATCCAGCCTTGCGTGCCGTCCGGATCTTCGACCTTATACCATTGCCCACGACCATAAATGTCGAGCACCTTCACCGGCAGATCGGCCCGCTGATACAGCCAGCTCGACGGATAGGTGCGTGCCGGGCCGGTGCGCATCCGCGCCTTGCCCGCGCCGATCGAGGCGAAATAGGGCGGCTTCTTCTGCACCAGCCCCGCCACCGACGGCACCGCCAGCGCCCCCCCCAACACCGCCAGCAAAACTCTGGCTCGCAACCGCATCTCAATCCCCCACAAAATCCGTCGCCGTTTACAGTGGAAGCACGGCGCGCTTCAACACCCGTTGACGCCGCCAGACACCTCCGCCAAGCCTTGGCCATGCCCGAAATGACACGTGCCGCGAACCCGAGAGTGCCCAACCCGAAGGTTTGGGTGACCCGCGAATTGCCCGATGCGGTAATGGACCGCATGGAGCAATTGTTCCACACCACTATCCACCGCGGCCCCGCCGCCCTTACCCGCGATGAACTCGCCGCCGCCATGGCGGAATGCGATGTGCTGGTGCCCACAGTCACCGACGAAATCGATGCCGGGCTGATCGCAAGCGCGGGACCCGCGTTGAAGCTGATCGCAAATTTCGGCGCGGGCGTGAACCATATCGACCTGAAGGCAGCCCGCGCGCGCGGCATCATCGTCACCAACACCCCCGGCGTACTGACCGAGGACACCGCCGACATGACGATGGCGTTGATCCTGTCGGTGCCGCGCCGCCTGGCCGAGGGCGAGAAGCTGGTGCGGTCCGGCGAATGGAAGGGCTGGACGCCGGGCGGGATGCTCGGCCACCGCATTGGCGGCAAGGCGCTCGGCATTCTCGGCATGGGGCGGATCGGCCAGGCGGTCGCAAGGCGGGCGCGCGCCTTTGGGCTGACGATCCATTATCACAATCGCCTCCGCCTGCCCAAGGTGGTCGAAGCCGAACTGCAGGCGCAGTGGCACCCCAATCTCGACGAGATGCTGTCGACGATCGACATTCTGACCATCCACACCCCGCGCAACCCCGATAGCGAAGGGCTGATCGACGCTGGCCGGATCGCGCTGTTGCGGCCGCATGTCTATGTCATCAACACCTCACGCGGCGGGATCGTCGACGAAGGCGCGCTGATCGTGGCGCTGGAAGGCGGACGGCTGGCCGGGGCCGGGCTCGATGTATGGCAGCACGAGCCGCAAATCGACCCGCGCCTGCTCGCCTTGCCCAATGTCGTGATGACCCCGCACATGGGCTCCGCCACCTTCGAGGGGCGGCTGGCGACGGGCGAAAAGGTCATCGCCAACATCCGCATGTGGGCCGACGGCCACCGCCCACCCGACCAGGTACTGGAAGGGTGGGCGTGACGCTTTACTGCAGCGGCAGGAACAGGTCCGTGATCGCTTCATGCTCGGGCACGTCGGGAAAGAACCTTACGCGCTGGGCATAAAGCGGAAAGTCGCGCAGCTCTTCCCCGCTCGCCGGTAGCCAGGTCCCATAGAGAAACGCAGCGGCGGGCCGCAGATCATCGCTCCCGCCAACGATGCGCAACACCGCACACCGCCCGGCCGGAATAAGCCCGGCCTCCATACCGCCATCCGCAGCGGTGATCGTCCGGTCGGTGGCGGCCGCCAGGTCCACCTGATAGTCCTCGGGCGCTACGCTATCGGGATCATTATGGAAAATGGTGTAGGTGGCATGGGTTGCCGCACGCACACCGCTCGCCTTGCGCCAATCGATGAAGCGTCGGATCGTCTCTCCCAGCCGCTCCGGTGCCCCCTTATGCGTCAGGAACGCCACGGGAATGTCGGCTTCCTCCCGCACCACCACAGTATCGATAGAGAAATTCTGCGTCATCATCAGGCTCCGTGCTTCGGCCAGTGGCACCATTGCCGCTGCCCATGCCGCCCAGTCCGGTTCCTCCCGAAATGCCGTTGGCGCTTGCCCCATCCGTTGGCGAAAGGCGCGGGCAAAGCTGTCCGGTGCCTCATAGCCAGCATCCAATGCAATCTCCGTGACCGAATCCGCGCTGCGATAGGCAAGCCGCCAAGACGCCCGTTTCATCCGCGCCAATTGCACGTAGCGATGCAGCGACAACCCGAAAATGGCACTGAACTGCCGATGGAAATGATAGGGTGAGAACGCCGCCACGGCGCTCAACGTCTCCAATCCCACATCTTCGTCGAGATGACGGTCGATATAGGCCAGCACCCGCTGCATCCGCGAATGATAGCGTGCTGGATTGGTTGGGCGCTTCGACATTGCTTGGTCCTTATGGGTGGCCCAGCCGAAATAGCGGACAAGCCAAGCGCGACGCTCGACCGATGTTGCGGTTGTGCGCAACGCTGCGCAAGGGATCGCAGTCGACAGGTCCATCACCGCCCGACATCAGCGCGCGCTGTCCGTCAACTTTCCGATTGACGGCCGTCACGGCGCATTGCAGCTTGTCGTCAAGAATAAAAAATCGAGGAGAGTGATGATGGACCGTGCTGGGTCGTTTACCGTGGGTGCCGCACTCGTCTTGTTTTCGGCTTTGCACATCGTGAGTGCCCCCGATTACCTCAATATCCTTCCGGCGGCTGTTTTGCTCTATGGGATCTTCCGCCTCGTCACCAAACGCAGCATCGCCGAGACGCTGGCCGACGAAGAACTGTCGTTCGCGCCGCCAGCCGAGGGCTGAACGGATCGCGTTACGTGAGCCCCCCTCCCCGTGAGGCCGCGCTCAGCGCGCGTGGAAGAAGTCGTAGAGCTGCTGCGCGACCGCCGCGCTGACGCCGGGGGCCTTTTGTAAATCCTCCAAGCTGGCATTGCGCACCGCGCGCGCGGTGCCGAAGTGCATGAGCAGCGCCTTCTTCCGTGCAGGGCCGATGCCGGGCACGTCATCGAGCGGTGATGCGCCGATTGCCTTAGCCCGTTTGGCACGGTGGGCACCGATCGCGAAGCGGTGGACTTCGTCGCGCAGCCGCTGGAGATAGAATAGCACCGGCGCATTGACCGGCAGCTGAAACTCGCGGCCGTCGAGCATGTGGAACACCTCGCGCCCATCGCGTCCGTGATGCGGGCCCTTGGCGATGCCGACCAGGCACACATCCTCGATCCCCAATTCCTCGAGCACGCCCTTCACCGCGTTGAGCTGCCCGCGTCCGCCATCGATCAACACCAGATCGGGCCAGTCGCCCGCATCGCGATCGGGGTCTTCATTCTGCGCGCGCGCGAAACGGCGGGCGAACACTTCGCGCATCATGCCGAAATCGTCCCCCGGAATGGTATCCGGGTTCTTGATGTTGAACTTGCGATACTGGCCCTTGCGGAAGCCCTCGGGCCCGGCGACGACCATCGCGCCAAGCGCATTGGTGCCCTGGATATGGCTGTTGTCGTAAATCTCGATGCGGTCGGGCGGCTCGGGTAAGTCGAACAGTTCGGCCACTTCGCGCAGCAACTTCGCCTGGGTCGTGCTCTCGGCCAGCCGCCGGTCGAGCGCTTCCTCGGCATTGCGTTTGGCCTGATCGAGCAATTTGCGGCGCGCGCCACGCTGCGGCATCGACAGCGTGACCTTGAACCCCGCCTGCCCGCCCAGCGCCTCGCCCAGCAGCACCGCCTCGTCCAGTTCGCGGTCGAGCAATACGGTGCGCGGCGGTGGAACCTCTTCGTAAAATTGCGCAAGGAAACCGGTCAGGATCTCGTCCTCGGGCACGTCGGCGGTGTGCGCGGGGAAGAAGCTGCGATGCCCCCAATTCTGCCCGCCGCGAATGAAAAAGGCCTGGATGCCGATCACGCCATTCTTGTTGGCCATCGCAAAGATGTCGGCATCGCCCAGCCCCTCGGCGTTGATCGCCTGGCTGCCCTGAATGAAGGTCAGCGCGCGCAGCCGATCGCGCAGGATCGCAGCGAGTTCGAAGTCCATCGCCTCGGCCGCCGCCTGCATCTGCGCGCCGAGCTTCGCCTGCACCTCGGTCGACTTTCCGGCGAGAAACGCCTTGGCGTCGGCCACCAGTTCGCCATAGCCAGCCGCATCGATCCGCCCGACGCACGGGGCCGAGCAGCGCTTGATCTGGTAGAGCAGGCACGGTCGGTCGCGATTCTTGAAGAAACCGTCGGTACAACTGCGCAGCAGGAACAGTTTTTGCAGCGCGTTCAAGGTGTTGTTGACCGCGCCCGCGCTGGCGAAGGGGCCGTAATAATTGCCCTTGGCGCGCCGCGCGCCGCGATGTTTCTGGATCCGCGGAAAGTCATGATCGGCGCGTAACAGGATGAACGGAAAGGATTTATCGTCGCGCAGCAGGACGTTATAGGCAGGTCGGTAGCGTTTGATCAGTTGCGCTTCGAGCAGCAGCGCTTCGGCCTCATTATTGGTCGTGACGATCGTCATTGCGCGCGTCTGCGCGACCATGCGCTGCAAGCGCCGCGACAGCCGCTCCACCTGCGTGTAATTGGTGACGCGGTTCTTCAGCGCGCGCGCCTTGCCGACGTACAGCACGTCCCCCCGCGCATCGAGCATCCGATAGACGCCGGGCCGTGCCGGGAGCGTCGCCAGCACGTTGCGGATTGCGGCAACCCCGGCATCGAGATCGGGCGTGTCGCTGCCGCGGACGGTGAAGGTGGCCTTGTCTTCGTTGAAGCGTGTCGGGGCGTTGGGATCGGACATTATCGTTTGATCTAGGCATTCGTGCGCCGGGATGCCACGCCTTCCTTGCTGGGCAAATGCCGCCGTCGATGAAAGCAGGGCACGATGTACATTTCGATTACCGGGCTGAAGCCCAAAAGCGCGCTGCAGGTGCCCCGCTTCTGGTGGCATGCGATCCGCTCAATGCGGCAAGCGCAACGTGCGGCCGGCAATATCTCGGTCGAGGCGCGCACGATTGACGGCACACACCACACGCTTACGCTATGGGTCGATCGCGCGGCGATGCGCGCCTATCTCAGCCAAGGGGCCCACCGCGGAGCGATGCGCGCGTCGCGCAGCATCGGGACGGGCACTGTGTTTGGGTATGAGGATGACACCGCCCCGGCCTGGAGCGAGGTGCCAGCGCTCCTGCGCGACCGGGGTCGCGTGATCTGAATTGTGCAACAGCGGCGACGGGATACCCGCCGCCGCCAAAGCTCACTTGATCGCGGCGAGGTCAGCCTTGACCTTGGCCAGCGCGGCATCGGTCAGCGCGCCCTGCGACAACGGCTGCACTTGGTTGAGCGACATGCCCTTGAACGAGTCGTACATCGGGTGCGCGGTGATGTTCTGCAGATCTGTGTCGAGTACCGTCTTGCCGGCCGTGTTAGCGGCGATCGTCTCGATCGGGGTGTCGAGATCGAATTTGGCGGCACCGGTTGCGGTGGCGGTCGTAGCCGGTGCAGCGACGGCAGGAGCCGATGCGGTGGCCGGCGCAGGCGCGGTCTGGGCAGCGAGCGGCGTTGCGATAAAAGCGACGGCCGCAGCGAGAACGACAGACTTCATGGGAGGGCCTCTTTCGAAAGGTAAGCGGCGCGAATCACCGCGATGCCAACGTTACCCCGATAAGTGGCGAAACGAAATGCACCCGCGACAACGGGTGCATTACGGTCAGTTGAGCTTGCCCAACCCAGCGATGGTCCGGTCGACCAGGGTCTTGTCCGCTTCGGCACCGTGACGCTGGGCGATGATCGTCGCGGCAGCGCGGGTTGCAGCATCGGCTGCGCGCGCGCGGACCTCGGCGATGGCGGTGCGTTCGGCACCGGCAATCTTGTCTTCGGCCATCGTCTGACGGCGTGCGATCAAATCGGTGAGATCGGCTTCAGCCTTGGCCAGCATAGCTGCCGCCTCGGCTTCGGCATGGGCGACGATAGCGGCGGCATCGCCAGCGCTGGCGGCGTTACGCGCCTTGGCCTCGGCAAGCTGTGCCTCGGCTTCCGCGCGCAACTTGGACGCTTCCTCCAACTGACCACGGATCGTCGCGATGCGGCTGTCGAGCATGCCCGCAATCATCTTGGGCACTTTCTGCCAGATCATGATCGCAATCACGACCAGCATCGACAACGCGACGAACATCGGCGGGGTGATGCCGAGGAATGCCATTTCGTGATGCAGCTCGGTGGCTCCGGTATGCTCCATCGTCTTGACTGCTTGACCGTCAGCCATGTGCCAGCTCTGCCTTAACCTGCGTTTCGATGGTCGTGCGGTCGACCGCCACGCCCGAAAGCTTGGCGACGATCTGTTCGACCGCCTCGACCGTATTGGTCTCGATTTCGGCGAGCGCCTGCACCTTTGCGGCACCGATGCGACCGGTGGCGGCATCGAGTTGCGCGGCCAGCGCGGCGTCGCTGGTCTTCAGCTTAGCCTCGGTGCCGGCAATCGCCCGCGCCTTGGCTTCGCCGAGAGCGACGGCCGCCGTGGCACGCGCGGATTCGAGCCCCGCCTGATAATCTCGCTCGGAGGTGAGCGCAGCAGCGCGCGCCGCCTCCGCCGCAGCGATGTCCCCCGCAATCCGGCCGTTACGATCTTCGATCGTCGCCTCGATCTTGGGGACCATCGCCTTGCCGATCCCGAAATAGATCAGCGCGAATACGATCGCGAGCCAGAAAAGCTGCGAGGCGTAGATCTCGCCAATCTGGGAAAGCTGCGGCATTGGTTGCGCTCGCTCTTGCTTACTTGACGACGAAGAGGATGAGGATCGCGACGACGAACGCGATCAGACCCAGAAGTTCCGAAGCCGCGAAGCCGATGAACAGGCGACCCTGCTGGCCGTCTGCGGCACCCGGGTTGCGCAGTGCGCCTTCCAGGAACGAACCGAACACGTTGCCCACGCCGAGCGCGGCCAGACCAACGCCGATCGCCGCGAGACCGGCACCGATGTACATTGCAGAAGTATGATCCATGATAGGCTCCTTGAGAATTACGTGGTCAGGTTATGGAAAAGATTAGTGCAGATGCACCGCGTCGTGCAGGTACAGCGACGTCAGCAGGGCAAACACATAGGCCTGGATCGCACACACCAGCAACTCCAGCGCGCTGACCCCGACGATCATCACGAAGCTGAGCAAGCTGACGACCGGCCCGAGCGCACCGCCCGCGTTGAGGCCCTGCACGACGAAGCTACCGAACACTTCGAGCAGGATGTGCCCCGCCGTCATCGCGACGAACAGTCGCAGACCGAGCGAGAACGGGCGCACCATGAACGAGACGAATTCGACCGGGATGATCACCGGCATCAGCCAGGCGGGCGCCCCGTGCGGCACAAACAGGCTGAAGAACTTCAGGCCGTGCGTCGCGAAACCGACCGCCAGCACGATACCGAAGGACAGGAACGCCAGCACCGCCGTCACCGTGATGTGGCTGGTGACTGCAAAGGTGTGCAGCCCCGGCAGGATCGCCAACGGCAGCACGCCGACCAGGTTGGCGAACAGGATGAAGAAGAACAGCGAGAAGATATAGGGCGCGAACTTCTTGCCGCCCGAACCGATGTTTACCGACACCATATTGTCGATGAAGCTGACGGCGTCCTCTGCGGCAACCTGCCAGCGGCCCGGAACGAGCTGACGCTTCAGGCCACCAGCCATGAACACGGCGAGCAGCACGAACACCACCACCATGAACAGCGCCGAGTTGGTGAAGGATACGTCATAGCCAAACAGGTCCAGATGCCGGCCCAAGACGGGCTCGACCTTGAACTGTTCCATCGGATCGATTTTGCCGGCGCTCACTCCGCGCGCTCCTTCGAAATCTTGATGATGTTAAGGAACGCCCCGATAACCGCGAGCGTCAAGACGATCAGCAGCGCCCAGGGCGAGGTTCCCAACCAATGGTCGAGCGCCCAGCCCATGACCCCGCCACCGAACAAGGCACCCAGCAGCAGCGTCAGCACGCGCGCGCCCTGCGAATAGCCTTTCGCCGGGGGCAGCGCGACACCAGCACGCACCTGGCCAGCCGCCTTCGCCGAAGCGATGCGGGCATCCAGGTCGTTCTTCTGGTGTACGTCGGCCAAGGGGCGCTTATCCTGATAAGAAAACGCCGCCGTGCCTTTGGCACCGCGACGGTGAACATCGGGGATCGTGGGGAAAGAGCCCCGTTCACGCGCCGTTTAGGAAGGTGACCGGGGGGTGTCAACTGTTGTGGCCGATCCGGACCGCCGCGTTTGCCTATCGCCCCTGCCCGCGATACTCCTTTGGTCCAATGAGCGAGCCCCTCCCCGATCATGCCGGACACCGCGCGCGACTGCGGCAGCGCTTGATCGAACAAGGCGGGGACGCGTTGCTCGATCACGAATTGGTCGAATATCTTTTGGCGCTGGCGATTCCCCGGCGCGACACCAAGCCGCTGGCGAAAGCATTGCTTGCCGAATTCGGCGGGGTCGGCGGGCTGTTCAGCGCCGATCCCGAGGCATTGCTGCGCGTCGCCGGCATGGGCGAAACCTCGGTCGCGGCGATCAAGATCGTGCAGGCGACCGCGCTGCGGCTGTTACGCGTGCAAGCCAGCGCGCAACCCGTACTGGCCAGCTGGCAAGCCTTGATCGACTATCTCCACGCCGACATGGCGCACCGCACCAACGAACGGGTCCGCGTGCTCCATCTCAACACGCGCAACATGCTGATTCGCGACGAAGCGATCAGCGAGGGCTCGATCGACGAAGCCGCCTTGTACGTGCGCGAGGTGATCCGGCGCGCGATCGATCTGGGCTCCGCTGCCATCATTCTGGTGCACAACCACCCGAGCGGCGACCCCGCCCCCAGCCGAGCCGACATCGAAGTCACCCGCAAGGTCGCCGAAACGGGCAAGCGCCTGGGCATCGCAGTACACGACCACATCATCATCGGGGCGAGCGGGCATTCCAGCCTGCGCGCGATGGGGTTGTTATAGAAAGCCAAGCGCCCGCCGCCCCGGACGGGGCAGCGGGCGCTGTGGTGACACGGTGAGGTTTAGCCTTGCTGCGACAGGAAGCCGGTCAGCTCGGATTTGCTGACCTTCTTATTCTTGTCGGTATCGGCCTGCGCAAACGCCTGGTTCAGCCATGCCTTGGTTGCTGGCGAGGTTGCCTTGGTCGAGGGGGCGCTCGCGCTTTTCAGCGCGATCATCCAGGCGTCGAATTCCTTCGCATTCAGCACGCCATCGCCGTCCTTGTCGTAGTTGGAAAATTCCTGACTGACGACCTGCGCCACTTGCGTGCCTGTCGCTGGCTGAGCGGCGACAGCTGAATCAGCCGCCGGGGCAGTTGCCGAATCGGCGGGTACAGCGCTCTGTGGTGTGGCCGACGCAGGTTGAGCCGGAAGAGCTTGGTCAGTCGTCGTTGGCACAGACTGTGCGGGTTGCGGGCTGCTCGGCATGGATTGCGTGTCCTGCGCAAATGCAGGCACAGCAAAAGTCATTGCACTTGCAAGTAAAGCATATTTTAACATCGGATCTCTCCATCTGACTGTTGCATATCTCGTTGAACGCGACGCCTTGCGTCCTAACCAGCGTTCCTTGTCTGAACCCCTGTGCTTCCGGATCGGTCCCTTTATTGCCGATTTGAAGGATCGGCTTGTCCCTGCTAACGCGCGTGTCATCGCGGACCCGTTGCGATTCCGCGATGGCCCGACTCTGCCGCATCAAGGAAATCCGATGGTCCCCCGCTATTCCCGCCCCGACATGGTCGCGATCTGGACGCCCGAAGCGCGTTTTCAGATCTGGTTCGAGATCGAGGCACACGCGACCGATGCGCTCGCCGAACTGGGCGTCGTCCCCAAGGAAGCCGCCGCCGCGATCTGGGCCAAGGGCGCGTTCGAGGTGGAGCGCATCGACGAGATCGAGCGCGAGACCAAGCATGACGTGATCGCCTTCCTGACCAATGTCGCCGAGCATGTCGGCCCCGAAGCGCGCTTCATGCACCAGGGGATGACATCGTCGGACGTGCTCGACACGTGCCTTGCGGTGCAGTTGGCGCGCGCGAGCGATTTGCTGATCGCCGATCTCGACGCGCTGCTGGCGGTGCTCAAGCGCCGCGCGATCCAACACAAGCTGACCCCGACGATCGGCCGCAGCCACGGCATTCATGCCGAGCCGGTCACGTTCGGGCTCAAGCTCGCCCAGGCCTATGCCGAGTTTGCCCGCAACCGCGCGCGGCTCGTCGCGGCGCGGGCCGATATTGCCACCTGCGCGATTTCGGGCGCGGTCGGCACCTTCGCCAATATCGATCCGTTCGTGGAAGCGCACGTCGCCGAGAAGCTCGGCCTCACCGTCGAGCCGGTTTCGACCCAGGTCATCCCGCGCGACCGCCACGCGATGTTCTTCGCGACGCTGGGCGTGATCGCCTCGTCGATCGAGCGGCTCGCGACCGAGATCCGCCACTTGCAGCGCACCGAAGTGCTGGAGGCCGAGGAGTTTTTCTCGCCGGGCCAGAAGGGCTCGTCGGCGATGCCGCACAAGCGCAACCCGGTGCTGACCGAAAACCTGACTGGCCTTGCCCGGATGGTGCGCGGGTATGTGACGCCTGCGCTGGAGAATGTGGCGCTGTGGCATGAGCGCGATATCTCGCACTCCTCGGTCGAGCGGTATATCGGCCCCGACGCGACCATCACGCTCGACTTCGCGCTCGCGCGGCTGACGGGCGTGATGGACAAGCTCGTCGTCTATCCGGCGCGGATGGACAAGAATCTCAACAAGATGGGCGGTCTGGTCCATTCGCAGCGCGTGCTGCTGGCGCTGACGCAAGCGGGGGTGAGCCGCGAGGACGCCTATCGCCTGGTGCAGCGCAACGCGATGAAGGTGTGGGATTTGGACGGCGCGCTATCGCTGATGGAATTGCTCAAGGCCGACCCGGAAGTGACGGCGGCACTGTCGGTTGCGGAGATCGAAGACAAGTTTGACCTCGGCTATCACCTGAAGCATGTCGACACGATCTTTGCGCGCGTCTTCGGTAACGACTGAACGACATTTTTGCACGCTTCAACGTGCAAATGCTGCATGCGCGAATGCGCGTAATAATATTGCGCGCATAAGCAACAATCTCCAAATGCCTCCCTGCCGGAACGGTCCGGCACGGAGATCCTACCATGCGCATTCTGCAAAGCCTCGCGAGCGGCCTCATCGCCGTTGCAGGCGTCGCGCTGGTGGTCGAGGTTCTTAGCCTCTAACCCATCGGCCCACCCGCCCCTTCTTCTTGACGGGGCGGCCAGGGCTGTGGGGTTGAGAGCAGTTTTTCAAATCTTTAGCGGAAGGCGTCCGCCAAACATCCGTCGTCACCCCGGCCCTGTGCCGGGGTCAACCGTGCCGCAAATCCTGTGCGTGCGGTGGGTATTTCCGGTGGACCCCGGGACGAGCCCGGGGTGACAGGTCATAGCGCCGGCCCCGCCCCGCCCCTTAACCCCAGGCGCTCTTCATTTTCTTGAAGAAGCCGCTGGTCTGCGGGCATTCCTTGCCGGTTTCGGTCGCACGAAATTCCTCGAGCAATTCGCGCTGGCGCGAGGTCAGGCTGCTCGGCGTTTCCACCTCGATGCGGATGACCAGGTCACCGCGCCCACGTCCCTGCAGCACCGGCATTCCGGCACCACGCTGCCGCAATTCGCGGCCCGACTGGGTTCCCGCTGGAATCTTGATCGTGTGCTGGACACCGTCTGGTCCCGGGATGGTGATTTCCCCACCCAGCGCCGCCGTAGTGAAACTGATCGGCGCACGCGCAAACAACGTCGTGCCCTCGCGCTGGAACAGCGGATGTCGCGCAACGTGCAGGAAGATATAGAGGTCACCCGGAGGGGCACCCCGCATCCCCGCTTCCCCTTCGCCAGTGAGGCGCACGCGCGTGCCCTCATCGACGCCGGGCGGGATGTTGACCGTGCGGGTCTTGGTCTTTTCGACGCGGCCCTCGCCGCGGCAATTGCCACACGGATCGGAAATGGTCTGGCCCGCGCCGTGGCAGGTCGGGCATGTGCGCTCGACCACGAAGAAACCTTGCTGCGCGCGGACTTTGCCGTGGCCATGGCAGGTCGTGCACGACTTCGCCGATGTACCCTTGGTCGCGCCGGTGCCGTTGCACACGTCGCACACGCCGGTCACATCGATCGTGATGTCGGTGGATTTGCCGTGGAACGCCTCTTCGAGGGTAATTTCCATGTCGTAGCGCAAATCGGCACCACGCCGCGGGCCGCTGGCACCGCCACGCTGCCCGCCCATGAATTCGCCGAAGATATTTTCGAAGATATCCGAAAAGGCGCTAAAATCCTGCGGGCCGCCGCCGCCACCGCCGCCCTGCCTGAACGCGGCATGGCCATAGCGATCATAGGCCGCGCGCTTCTGCGGGTCCTTCAGGCATTCATAGGCTTCGCTGATCGCCTTGAAGCGCGCCTCGGAATCATCGCATCCCGGATTTTTGTCGGGGTGATAGCGCATTGCCAGGCGACGATAGGAGGATTTGAGCGTGCCTTCATCGGCGTCGCGCTCGCATTCCAGCAATTCGTAGAAATCGACTTCAGTGCTCATCTTGCGCCTCTAGGCCCTGTCCCGAGCGGGAGAGGGTTTGGGAGAGGGAATGATGAGGAAGCCGCAGTGCGATCTGCATCGCAGCACGGCCCCTCTCCCCGACCCTCTCCCCACATGTGGGGAGAGGGAGATAGTATTTTACGCCTTGTGATCGTCGACTTCGGAGAATTCCGCGTCGACCACATCTTCCTTCGGAGCCTCGGCGGCGTCAGCGCTCGGCGACGCTTCGGCCTGGGCCTGCTTTTCGTAGATCGCCTGGCCCAGCTTCATCGCGACCTGCGCAAGTGCGCCTGCCTTTTCCTTCATCGCTTCGGGATCGCCACCTTCAACGGCAGTCTTGGTCGCGGCAATCGCGGCCTCGATCTCGCCCTTCAGCGCGGCGTCGACCTTGTCGCCATTTTCGGCGAGCTGACGCTCGGTGGTGTGAACCAGGCTCTCGGCGTTGTTCTTCGCTTCGGCCGCGTCGCGGCGCTTCTTGTCGTCCTCGGCGAACTGCTCGGCGTCGCGCACCATCTGCTCGATGTCGCGCTCCGACAGGCCACCCGAAGCCTGGATGCGGATCTGCTGCTCCTTGCCGGTGCCCTTGTCCTTGGCCGACACGTTGACCAAGCCGTTGGCGTCGATGTCGAAGGTGACTTCGATCTGCGGCACGCCGCGCGGCGCCGGCGGAATGCCGACCAGATCGAACTGGCCGAGCATCTTGTTGTCCGCCGCCATTTCGCGCTCGCCCTGGAACACGCGGATGGTGACAGCCTGCTGGTTGTCGTCTGCGGTCGAATAGGTTTGCGACTTCTTGGTCGGGATCGTGGTGTTGCGATCGATCATGCGGGTGAACACGCCACCCAGTGTCTCGATGCCGAGCGACAGCGGCGTCACGTCGAGCAGCAGCACGTCCTTGACGTCACCCTGCAGCACGCCTGCCTGAATGGCAGCGCCCATCGCCACGACTTCATCGGGGTTGACGCCCGAATGCGGTTCCTTGCCGAAGAAGTCCTTCACGACCTGGCGCACCTTGGGCATGCGGGTCATGCCGCCGACCAGCACCACTTCGCTGATGTCCGACGCCTTGACGCCGGCATCGGCCATCGCCTTGCGGCACGGCTCGAGCGTGCGCTGGATCAGGTCATCGACCAGACGCTCCAGATCGGCGCGCGACACCGACTTGACGAGGTGCTTCGGACCGGTCGCATCGGCGGTAATGAAGGGCAGGTTGACTTCGGTCGTCGCAGCCGACGACAGCTCGATCTTCGCCTTTTCTGCCGCTTCCTTCAAACGCTGGAGCGCCAATTTGTCCTTGGTGAGGTCGATGCCTTCGGCCTTCTTGAAGTCGTCCGACAGGAAGTTCAGCAGCTTGTTGTCGAAATCTTCGCCGCCGAGGAAAGTATCGCCATTGGTGGCCTTCACTTCGAACACGCCATCGCCAATCTCGAGGATCGAGATGTCGAAGGTGCCGCCGCCAAGGTCATAGACCGCGATGGTCTTGTTGGTGTCCTTGTCGAGCCCGTAAGCGAGCGCAGCTGCGGTCGGCTCGTTGATGATGCGGAGCACTTCGAGCCCGGCAATCTGCCCGGCGTCCTTGGTTGCCTGGCGCTGCGCGTCGTTGAAGTATGCAGGAACGGTGATGACCGCCTGGGTCACCGTCTCGCCGAGATAGGCTTCCGCGGTTTCCTTCATCTTCTGGAGCGTGAAGGCCGAGATCTGCGAGGGCGAGTATTCCTTGCCGCCGGCACCGACCCATGCGTCGCCATTGTTGCCGCGCACGATCTTGTACGGGACCAGCTCGGTGTCCTTCTTGGTGATGGGATCGTCGAAGCGACGACCGATCAGGCGCTTCACCGCGAAAATGGTGTTTTCAGGGTTGGTCACCGCCTGGCGCTTCGCAGGCTGGCCGACCAGTCGCTCGCCATCCTTGGCGAAGGCGACGATCGACGGCGTGGTGCGCGCGCCTTCGGCGTTTTCGATAACCTTGGGCTTGCCGCCCTCCATCACCGAGACGCAGCTGTTGGTGGTGCCGAGATCGATTCCGATTACTTTTGCCATTGGTCCTCTGGGGCCCCCGTCTGTCAAAAAATTGCCATTCCGCCGCGCCCTTACGATAAGCAACGCGACACTTCACTCCGGCGATATAGGGGGGCTTTCGCTTGTCGCAAGATTTCGCAGCACGTAGAGTGACGCGATAAGTTCCCAAAGCGGGAGAAGGTGGTTGCAGATGCGAAAGATTCTGGTGGCGGCAGCACTGGCCGTGGGTGGGTGCAGCCAGCCGCCGGTGCTGTCGGTCGACAAAGGCTATGTGCGGCTTGCGGCAATCCCCAGCCGTCCCGCTGCCGCCTATTTCACCATCCATGGCGGCCCCGCCGACACCACGCTCCTTTCGGTCAGCAGCGACGTGTCGGTGAAGAGCGAACTGCACGAATCGATGACGTCCGGCAACATGGCGACGATGAAGCCGATCGGCGACCTGGCGATCCCCGCAGCCTCTACCACCGTGTTCAAACCCGGCGGCAAGCATGTGATGTTGTTCGACATGAACCCCGGGATCAAGCCGGGCCGCGCGGTTACGCTGACCTTCACCTTCTCCAACAACCAGCGCGTGCTATACGACGCACCGACCATCGCCGCAGGGGCCCCTGCCCCGACCGAGTGACCGGGCGTGCGCTGACAACAGGCGAGATCTCGCTTGCCCGCGGCGTGTTCGGCGACGCAATCGATTATGCGCCGGTACGGCTCGAGCAACGCAAATGGGCATTTTTCCAGCCGCGCGAAACGGTGATGGCACCGACCGGCACGATCCACTTTCATCCGGATGGCACCCGCTACCGCGCCGACTTCTCGTGCGGCACCCTTGATGACCAAGGGCTCCTGATCCACGAATTGACGCATATCTGGCAAAGCCAGCAGGGGATTTTCCTGCCGCTGCGCCGCCATCCCTTCTGCCGCTACCATTACGCCATCCGGCCCGGCCTACCGCTGCACCGCTACGGGATCGAGCAGCAGGCCGAAATCGTGCGCCATACCTTCGTGCTGCGCCATGGCGGCTTCGTGCGCGGCGCACTGCCACTCGCTACCTACGAGAGTATTCTGCCGTTTTGAGATAATTGCTCCCTTTTGCGGAATCTGTAATATTGATCCCGGGGGACGACACTATGAAACAAATCGACGATACCCGCATATCGTTAGCAGTAACGCTGCTCGCTCTACCTTCGATTGGCGTATTCTTCCTTAGCGACATGCTGGGATGGATCTTCGCTTGGCAAGGAAAGGTTCCCATCTTAACTGCACTGGACTCCGCAGCAAAGCAAACCGATGCCACGAGCCGCCTGTTCGTAATCGCGGCAGCGTTGGCGGGTTTTGGCCTGTCGTACCTGATTGTGCTGCGTTTTGTCGCGGATCTTCGCGACGAGTTCGGCCCGCAAGTGCGCGGCTGGATTTTACGTTGGTATGGCGGTGGCATCCTGGTGGGCACGCTCTGGGTAGCCGGCGGCTATCTCCTGGTGCCAACCAGCGCCCAGCCCGGAGGTGACCTTTTGGCAAGCGCTCTTGGCTTGTTCGGGTCGATGCAGGGCGTCCCCGATGATACGCTGCTTCTCAAGTTCCAGGCTTTGGCGGTGTGCGATAGAATAGCCTTCATGGTCGCTGCCGGTATTGTCGTGACCGGTGGCATCTCCTCGCTGGTGGAATCCATCAAGCCGCTCGCCGGAGCAGAAGCGTATGCGTTTCTCGTCCACCAGCGCCTCCGCTTGCGCAGTTATGTCAACGCTGCGGCGGGACTGCTGGTCATTTCGCTCTTGTTCCAGATTGCTTGGATGCGCTGGACGCTCATCGCCGCGACACGAGCCGTCGCGGAGACAATGAGGCATCAGGTCGATGCCTGGGCGGTCTTCACTGGAGTCAGCGGCTCGATCGTGATTGCGCTATTTGCGATACCCGCGGCCACGATTCTGGATGCACGGGCAGCGGGCGCGCCGCAAATACCGAGCGACGGGAAGACCGCCCCGCTGCTGGACGCCGGTCTGCTTCCCGCGCTCGGCAAAGTATTGGTGGTTCTCGCCCCGACGTTGGCCGGGACATTGCCGACGATACTCGACTTTGCAGGAAAGGCGACCGGACTTTCGCCGAGTTAATCCGGCCATGGCCCGGGATCGAGGTCAAATAGGATCCCGTTCCGCGCGACCTTGTGGCCTTCCGCGTCGCACGGCACCTTTACGCCGCCAACTCGCTGGCGGCGCGCGGTGCCAGCCCCAGCGTCAACACCGCCACCGCTCCCCGGCCCGGACCTTCGCTTTCCAACCGAAGCGTGCCGTGCATTGCCGCCATCGAATTGGCACACCAATGCAGGCCAAGCCCACCCGATTTGTGGCGGCGCGTGGAAAAGCCACGCTGAAACAGCGTCGGCGTGGCATCTGCGGCAAAGCCCTCCCCATCGTCGCAAATCGCAATTCGGGCGATATCGCCCTGCTCCTCGATCGAAACGGCGATGGAACCGCTGGCATTGCCCTTGGCCGCGATCGCATCGGCGGCGTTGGAGAAAAGATTGCCGATCACCTGGCTCAGGATGATGCGGCTGGCGAGCACGTAACACGGCTGTGCGGGAAAGCTGAACGCGATCGAGACGCTGCCCGAATATCGCGCGATGGTCGCGTTCTTGGCGATGATTTCGGTCACGTCGCATGGCTCGACCGCCGGTCGCTCATGCGCAGCGCTTTGCTGCTCGCCGATGATTTCCAGCACATGGCTCATCGCCTCACGCCCGATCTGGAGTTGATCGCGACGGTGTGCACGATCCGCGTTCTCCGCTTCGATCGCAGCAGTGACGAAGGCGACCAGCTTCGCACGGCGTGGCGCGGGCAGGTCGTCCTTGGCCAATTCCGCCACCGCGCGTTCCAGCACGGCGCGATCCACCGGGGCCGGTTGCGCAATTCCCTGGCTCAGGATCGTGCTGATCGGATTGAGCGCGTTGCGGACATTGTGCATCACCGCCACCGCGCTCTCGCTCTTTCCGAGCGCGAAGCTCTGCACTTCCAACTGCTCGCGCAGATCCTTCAATTGCTGCAGCATCGCGTTGAAACTCTTGCCAAGCGATCCGATCTCGTCGCGGCGCGCCTCATCCGGCAACAATCCCAGCGTGCCCGAGGATCGCACCATTTGCATGTGTCCCTCGACCCGCGCGAGCGGGCGCAGCACCAGCCGTGTGATCATCCGCCGCAACATCACCAACACGCCCAGCAGCAGGATGATTGCCCCCGTCACCGCGAGCAGCAGCATCCGCCGCCCCAGCACCGACACATCGCGCGGCACGGTGAAGGCTGCGCTGGCAACGGAGTGACCGTCCACGCCCCGGATCGGGACCGCAATCCGCATGATTTCACCCGCCGAAACGATGCGATTGCCATCCGGGGCATGCGCAAGGTCGATCCGCGCGCGCAGTTGCAAGACCTCGGACAGCGCCTTTGACGTGATACGCCGCGCCATCACCACGTAGCCGCGCGGCACCCCGCTGCCGTCACTCCGTCGGACCTTGGCCACGCCGACCGCCGCCAATTCGTCGCCGAGGCGCAGATAATAGTGCCCGGAACTCTTCTCGCCCAGAAATCGGCGAAAATCGGTGCGGGTCAACGCTGTGGCAAAGGCGTCTCGGCGATCGGGCCGATCCAACCCGCGCGCAAGATCGCGCCAGCGGGCGATGACGATCCGTCCGTCATTGCCGATATAGGCCATGCCATCGACACTGAGATTGGCCATCGCCAGCGTCGAGAAACTCTCACGCTCAAATTCGGGCGTGGGGTGCGCCATATAGGTATAGCTTGCGGTCCAGTCGCCATAATCGCGCACCGCATTCTCGACCTTGGTCGCGAAATCACTCAGCGCGGCGTGCGTGCGCTCGACCTGGGCATCGATCGACTTCGCCTCAAGCTGGTTGAAGCTCGGGACAATAACGCTGGCGAGCAGCAAGGTAAGCGCCAGCGAACCGGCGAGGCCGACCGCAGTCAGGATCAGGACGAGCTTGACACCGAGCGAGCCGCGCCCGCGCCATCGTCCGATCCGGCCGCGCGCGGCACGGATCATGCTGCCCGTCATCCGTGCGTCCCGTTACCCGGCTCGGGTATGTCGGGCGCCACGTCGAGCACGCCGGGAACCGCGATAAAGCGCGCCTCGGCAATCTCTTTCGCGCGCTCTTGCGCGACCGGACGCGAGAAGAAATAGCCTTGCATATGGCTGCAGCCCGCAACCCGCAGCGCCTGCAACTGGGTTTCGGTCTCGACGCCCTCGGCAACCACACCAAGCCCGAGCGCGCGGCCGAGGTGGATGATCGAATGGACGATCGCGGCACTCTCACGCTCGCGGCCCATGCCGTCGATGAAACTGCGGTCGATCTTGAGGCAATCGAGCGCGAATTTGCGGATGTTGTACAGGCTGGAATAGCCGGTCCCGAAGTCATCAAGGGCAATGCGAAAGCCCATCTGCCGCAGCTTGTAGAGCGTATCGGCGGCGCGATCGGCATCGTCGAAAATCGCGGTCTCGGTAATTTCGATCTGCACGCGGCGTGGATCGATCCCGGCGTGCTGCACGCTCTCGACCAGCCGCCCGACGAAATTGTGACGACGGAACTGACGAGGTGAAAAGTTCACCGAGACATATTGGCCCGGCCACTCGGCCAGCACCTTGAGCGATTCGGCCAGCACCCAATCGCCCAGTTCGTGAATGAGGTTCGATTCCTCGGCGATCGGAATGAACACGGCGGGCGAAATCGGCCCGTGATCCTCGGTGTTCCAGCGCAGCAGCGCCTCGAAGCCGACCACCTCGAACGCTTCGCGCCCAACGATCGGCTGGTAAACGAGGCTCAGTTCGCCCTTGGCAATCGCTTGCGAAAGGCCACCCTCGATCGCGCGGCGCAGGCGGATGTTTTCATCCATGCTTTCATCGAACACGCGTACCACGCCGCGCCCGTCGCGCTTGGCGTCGTTGAGCGCCAAATCGGCGCGGCGCATGAGATCGGTCGGGTCGCGCGATTCACCGGCCTCGGTCACGATCAAGCCGATCGATGCACCGCCCTGCACCGTATTGCCCAGCACCTTGAACGTGCCCGAACAGGCCTTCAGCACGCGCGTACAATCCATTTCCGCAGCCTGGACACCGGGCGTATCGAACATCAGCCCGAACTCATCCCCGCCAAGCCGCGCAACCATGCCGCCCGCTGGCACATTGGCCTGCAATACCGAGCAGATCTTGCGGATAAGTTCATCGCCAGCCAGGTGACCGAGCGTGTCGTTGACCAGCTTGAAACGATCGAGATCGACCATCGCCACCGCAAAGCGCGAATCGGTGCGCGCGCGATCGGTCAGCGCGCGGCGGAACGCCAGCCGGTTGGGTGCCTCGGTCAGCGAATCGTGGTTCGCCATATGGATCGCGCGGCTTTCATTCGCGGCGAGTTCGTGGCCCTGCTCCTGCAACTGCACGACTTGCGCCGCGAGCACTTCGCGCGCTTCGGCCAGTTCGCGGTCGCCCTGCCAGCGATGCGCCAGCGCGCTCGCCATTTGCGTCACCTCGGCGACTTCGAACGGCTTGGCGATGTAGAAGATCTTGTCGGCCGGCCCCGCCGCCTTGGAGATTTCGACCGGCGAAAAGTCGGAATAGCCGGTCACGATGACGAGATTGATATTGGGGTCGAGCGCGCGGATGCGCACGGCGGTTTCCTTGCCGTCAATGCCCGGCGGCATCCGCACATCGATAAAGGCGACCGCAAAGGGATCCCCGTCGCGAATCGCCGCCTCGACCGCCGCGACGGCATCCAGCCCCTGCATGCAGTGCGTCAGCGTGAAATCGGGCGCGGTCTCGTCCGGCGCGGTCGCGTCCCCGTCGTCGCCGAACAATTCCGCCGCCATTGCGTCGAGCAGGCCTGTGGCAGCGGCGACCGGCGCGAAGCTGCGCCGATAGCTATCGTGCATGGCCGGTTCGTCATCGACGATCAGAATTCGCATGTCAGCACCGCCAGTCGCAAAATCACCGGGCATAACAGCCCGCTGCAACGACCTAAGCGGACGCGGTTAAAGGGCCGTAAACGACGTTACCGACATCAGGCCCCAGCGAGGGCGCGCGCGCCCAGTTCGATCGCGCCGAGCGGCCCGGCCATGCCGCCAAGCGCGGCCGGCACGACATAGGCGTCGATCGGCACCAGCCCGCGCGCCGCCACATAGCCACCAAGGCTCGCTTCCAGTCGGGTGCGGATCATCGGGAGCAAATGCGGAATGCCGACGATCACGCCGCCGCCCATCACGATCCGCCGCGGGATGCCGGTCAGCACCAGCGTGTGGCACAATTGCGCGAGCGTATGGGCGACGCCCTCCCACACCGGATCATCCTCGGCCAGCGTCTCCGCACCCGCGCCGGTACGGGCGCGGATCGCGGTGCCCGAGACGAGCCCTTCAATACAATCACCGTGGAACGGGCAACTCCCGCCCCAGCTATCGCCTGCCAGACGAACCGGGCGGATATGGCCGAGTTCAGCATGGGTCAGTCCGGCAACGGGCGCATTGCCCAGCACCAGGCCGACGCCAACTCCGGTGCCGACAGTGATATAGGCATGGTCGGCGACATCCTGCGCCGCGCCCCAACGCCCCTCCCCCAGGGCCGCGCCGTTGACGTCGCTGTCGAAACCGGTCGGCACCAGGCCAATGCTGGCGAGCCGTTTGCCGACATCGGTGTTCGACCAGCCCGGCTTGGTGGTCGCGGTAATCGAGCCGTAATCGGGCGCGGTGCGATCGAGCGAGACCGGGCCGAAACTGGCGATACCGAGCGCATCGTAGTGCGACCAGCCGCGCAGCACGTTTTCCACAGCACCAAGCGTTTCCTCAGGCGTGGTGGTGGGGATCTGGACGCGATCACGCACATCATCGGGGCCGCTGGCGAGCACGCAAATGCACTTGGTCCCGCCCAGTTCGACCTGTCGCCGATGAATTGACTTGTTCCATTCTCACGCCTGCCCGGTGGATACGCTAGCACGCCAAGGGCGTTCCAGAAACCGCGATGCCGTAAGGAAAACGCATCAATTAAGTGGTGCCATTGTCTTGCTTGCCCTCGCTCCCGAACTTTTCAGCGACCTCACGGAACACCGTCACCTGCCAGCCGACCCTAGGCCGGCCGAGGCTCTTCGCCAAGTTAGACGAGTTCAACTTAGTGCCTTGGCTAGTCAGCCGAGCCGCCTCGGCTTCAGCGATCCGCCTGACGTATGTCTCCATGCCTTCGACCTCCCGCTCCATCGTTGTCACTGTCATGGGTAGGTGCATATATCCGTTCTTGCGCCGAAGCTCGGAGCGGCCGGTTTCGCGCGACAGCGAGCTTCGCGACACCCTTTCGTAGGGATAGCGGGATCGGATGGCGGCAGCAGCGACTTCGACCAGACCAGATGTCCGCATATCCACGCCCGCGAGTTCATCATCTCCGGTTCGACGCTTTGGTCTCAGCCCCGCGTCGGCACTCGAAGCCGGCGGAAGTTCCGCGCTGATCGAGGTCGTGGACGGCCTCGCAAGCCAATCCTCCATCATGATATGCAGGATTGGTGATTTCAGCGTTCTGCTAGGATTGAGAATCTCCCTGAGCCAGATGCTCGGCTTTCCATCCGTTCGTAGGAGATGCGGCATTGTCCGGAACGTCGCAGGCCATCGGTTGAGCAGTGAAGACCATGCCGCGTTTAGCCTCATTCCCCGTTTCTCGTTTAGACCTGCGGCCTCGAGCAGGCTTCGATAGGTTCTCGCGCGATCGGCCTGTGAGACCACCGGCTTTAGTTGATTGACGAACTGCATTACCCCGACTGCAATCGAGACTGCTTCGTCTAGGAGCTTCGTGTCTGTGCGGTCGAATAGATCGACGGCTTCGACCGGGCAGGTCTCACTGGTCGCGGGGCGATAGGTGATGCCGCTCATTGCCCAGCTTGTCGGCACAACGCTCGACCGAAGTGGCCGCGAATGGCGGGCGCATACCTCTACACCTGGAAGCTGGTGCCTACGGTCCCAATACATTTCCTGCCGTAGGGGGTGGGCTAGGTTTTCCGCATTGCACGCAGGGCAGAACCTCAACCACACCGGTGTCGGCATCATCTGTGCCGAGAACAACAATGGGCGTTGTCCCGGGAGCGCCTGTAGCATCGCGGCACGCACACGAGACCGGCGGTCCTCTGTCTCGAACGCCATGAAATAGTTGAAGAGCGTATTATCGGTCAGCAGTCGTTCACCGTCGATGCCTAGCTCCGCTGGGATCCGGCCTGCCAGGTGATCCAAGCGCCTGGGCAACGCGATCACAGGCATGTGGACCGGGTCGTCGAACAACATGGATCCAAGAGCGCCGAAACCATGATGTCTGCGAAAACGGGCTATGACGCTATATACAAGCTCTCCGGGATAGGGGGTCGGGAAAGTGGGTTCGGTCACAGGTCCGAGTTAGTCGGAATTTCCTTCGATTTTCTGAGCGCGCGGCAGTTCGAATTCGCCCCCCGTCCCCACTCCGGATTCTTGTTCGGTCGCCCTGATCGCGAATCACGGAGCTTTTGGTCGCCGGAGCTATTGGCACTGCGCTACTCCGTGCGAAGAACCCACAGCGCGGCACCGGCGCCACGCTGCGCAGGTGCGGCGACGAACAGCGTCATGAGTTCGGGCACGAACAGTCCGGTGCGCGCACCGGGAGCGGTCGTCACGCGGATCGACACGGTGCCTGACTGCGTCGTCGACGACACGTCGACATGCCCGGCGCCGCATACCAGCAGGAAGCGATCGCGATCGACGAACAGGTCGTCCGCATCCCCGCAGGCGGAGCGGGTCGAGCGCACCTCGCCGGTGGCGAGATCGCGGACCTGCAGCGCGGCCGTGAGGCGGTAGGCGACCGCCACCCATTTTCCGTCCGGGTCGATCGCGAGCGGGAAGTTCATCCGGTGCAGGCCTGTCGGCCACGACGCCTTGACCCTGCCCACATCCAGGTCCGCCGCGACGATCACACCAAGATCGGGAATGTTGACGAGCACCTCGCTGCCGATGAGGCGGAAGCCCTCGGGGTGACCGGCAAGCGAAAGGGTGGAGACGACCCGGTGCGATCGCGGATCGATGACCGCCAGGGCGCCCGAACCGTAGCCGACCACCACATGGCCGTTGCGCGGGTCGATCCGGACATTGTCGGCGTCGTCACCGAGTGCCAACGTGGCGATCTCGCGCAGGTCGCCGGCTGCGTAGAAATGCACGGACCCGTCGCCGCACGCGAGGACGAGCTGCCCGTCGCTCAGGACCGCGACGCCCTGCGGTTCGTGCAGTCCCTTTATGCGTGCCGTGACCTTGCCCCCGGGCAGGTCGACCTCATCGACCGAGCCGTTGCCATATTCGGCGACGAACAGGCGCTTGCCATGCGGATCGATTGCGAGATGGTCGATCCGCCCAGCGACGTCTGGCAAGGCAATCTTCCGCTCAAGACGAAGCGGTGACGCCGGATCGTTCGGCGACATTGTGTGCGGAGCCGCGTTGCAGGCACTCGCCGATGCGAGCGACGCCAGCGCGACGGTGATGCGGAGTGCGCCGACCATCGCCCCTTCCTTCAGGCCACCTTGGCGAACCGCGCGTCGGCCGACGCCCAGTTCACCGCGCCCATGAAGGCATCGACATAGCCGCCGGCCTTCGCGCCATAGTCGATCGCGTAGGCATGCTCGTACATGTCGAGCGCGAGGATCGGCGTTGACCCCGCCAGCGTCATGGTGTGGTCGGCGGCCCACTGGTTGACCAGGCGGTTGTCGCGGTGGCTGTAGGTGAGCAGGACCCAGCCCGAGCCGCCGCCGAGCGCCTTGCCCATCGCGGCGAACTCGGCGCGCCAGCGCGCGTCACTGCCGAAGTCGCGCTCGATCGCGACGGCCAGCGCCTTGCCTGGCCGGTTGGGTGCCCCGAGCCCCGCGAAATACAGCTCGTGCAGGATCATCGAGTTCCATGCGATCAGCTCCTCGCGCTTCAGACCGTTGATCGTAAAGACAGCCGCGGTCGCCGGGTCGAGGGCCGCGAACTGGCCGGAGATCGCACCAAGGCGCTTCACCGCGCCGACGTAGTTGTTGTCGTGGTGGCTGACGAGCAGCTTCTCCGAAAGTCCGGTGATCGCCTTGGGGTCGAACGGGAGCGGGATCGGCTGCGGGGCGAATGTCGGCCCGGAGGCCGCGGCGGCATTCGCGGCGAGCGGGGTCAGTGCGGCTGCGCCGACCGACAGAGCGGCGGCCCCGGCGAGCAGGTTGCGGCGGTCGATCAGATGGTCGGTCATGATGCTTCTCCAAGTAATGTTGAGCGAGAGGACAGAACGATCAGCCGATGGCGCCGACGACATGCAGCGCGATCCCCATCGCAGCCGCCGACCCGAGCGTCGTGAAGATGCCGACCTTGAACCGGAACATCGCCAGGATCGCCGCGGCCGCGATCGCCAATGCCCAGGGGTCGACGCTCGTGAGCACCGGCATGTCGAAGCGGAACGGACCGGCCGCGACAGGGTGGACCGTGCGGAAGATGGTGTGGATCGCGAACCAGACCGCGAGGTTCAGCACGACGCCGACGACCGCCGCGGTGATCGCCGACAGCGCGCCGGATAGCGCCACGTTGCCGCGCATCCGCTCGATGAATGGCGCGCCGAGGAAGATCCACAGGAAGCACGGCACGAACGTCACCCAGGTCGCGAGCAGGCCGCCGAGCGTGCCCGCAAGCAGTGGCGACAGCAGGCCGGGATGGCGGTAGGCGCCCATGAAGCCGACGAACTGGAGCACCATGATCAGCGGCCCCGGCGTCGTCTCCGCCATGCCGAGCCCGTCGAGCATCTCGCGCGGGCTGAGCCACTGGTAGGTTTCGACCGCCTGCTGCGCGACATAGGCGAGCACCGCATAGGCGCCGCCGAACGTCACCACCGCCATCGTCGAGAAGAAGGTTGCGATCTGCGTGAAGACGCTGCCCTCGCCCGCGATCAGGATCAACGCGACGACTGGCGCGAGCCACAGCACCATCCAGACGGCTGCCTGCCGAATCGTCTGGCCGGTCGTCGGGCAGGCATGCGCCGGCAGCTCCTCGCCAAGCAGGGTGTCGGCATCGGCGACGTGAACGCCCGTGCTCGCGCCGTGGCCGCCGCCGACCTGGAACGCTGGCATACCCGCGCGCCCTCCGAGGAAGCCGACCAGCCCGGCACCGAGCACGATGACGGGAAACGGAATGCCGACGAAGAAGATCAGCACGAACGCCGTCGCCGCAAGTGCGCGCATGGTGTTGTTCTTCAGCGCGCGGCCGCCGATGCGCACAACGGCTTGCAGCACGACCGCCAGCACCGCGCACTTCAGGCCGAAGAACAGCGCCGACACGATGCCGACGCGACCGTAGAGGGCGTAGATCCAGCTGAGCGCCATGATCGACACAGCGCCCGGTAGGACGAAGAGCACGCCCGCGACGATGCCGCCGCGCGTGCGGTGCATCAGCCAGCCGATATAGGTCGCAAGCTGCTGCGCTTCGGGCCCTGGCAGCAACATGCAGTAGTTGAGCGCGTGCAGGAACCGGTGCTCGCCGATCCAGCGCTTCTCCTCCACGAGGATGCGGTGCATCACTGCGATCTGCCCTGCGGGACCGCCGAACGACAGGGCGGCTATGCGTAGCCAAACCCAGAAGGCCTCGCCGAGCGACACGGGTTCAGGACGCGTCAGGGGTGGCGCGTCGACAAGGGTGGCGGCGCTCATGCCGAAGTCTTGTCGCGGGCGGTCCGGGGCTGGTGCGAGACCCAGTCGTGCGTCTCGTGGGTCGCGTCGCGGCACCACCGATACAGCGCGTCATAGACCAGCATCCCTGCGTCGAGCTGGGCGAGATCGTCTGCGAACATCCGCGACAGGCCAAGCGACATCGCCAGCAGCCCGGCGGCCTCGGGCACGAGATCAGGCCGGCCGGTGTCCGCGCCGCGCACGATCGGCGCGAGCCGCGCCAGCCCTGGCAGACTCGCAAGTCCGAGGCGTTCGATCATCACGTCGAAGGTGCAGCGTTCGCCATCATGACTCCATACGATGCCGTCGCTCTCGATATCGAACGCGGCGGCCTCGAATCGCTCGGCGACGCCGGCGACTTCAGATGGGCTGACGAACAGGAAGGTGGCGCCGGGATCGACGAAGCGCCGGATCAGCCATGGGCATGCGATCCGGTCGACCTTGGGTCGCGCCCGCGTCACCCACACTGTGCGACCGGCGGCGTCGCGCGGGGGCAGCATCGCCTCGGGCACCATCGGCAGTCCGGCCGTGGCCCATCCCGCGACACCACCCTCAAGGATTTCGGCTAAAACGTCGGCATGCCGCAACCAGGCGGCGACACCTTCGCTCAGCGCATGGCCATGCTGACAGGCCATCACGACCGTGCGTCCCTGGAATTCGCTCGCCCACCGCCCAACGTCGGCGTGCCCGCGGCGAATGCTGCCGGGGATGAGACGCGGATCCGCGGCGAAGTCCTCCGCCGTCCGGACGTCGATGATGGTGGGGCAGTTCGGCGTGCCGATCAGGCGCGCAAGTTTTTCGGGGGTGATGGCGTTTATCGCAGGCATGGCGCGTCCTTCGGAAGAAGTCGGGACGCGATGCTTCGGCTGTCGCCTCGTGGGGAGATCGCCGACCCCATAATGGGATAGAGCAACGCGCGCGTGGGATTGTCAAGATCGACCCGCGCCGGATTGCAGGCTCGATCGGCTCGCTATCCGAGCGTTCGCCAATCAGGCCTAAGTTGCGGATGACTTGACCGTATCCTCCGGACTCTGCTCCGTGAGATGCAGCCACACGCCCAACGCCATCAGGGCGCCCGCTCCGACCGTGGGGACGCCCCACGAATCACGAAGCAGCAGGATGCTCAGCAGCGCGCCGAGGAACGGCGCCGTCGAGAAATACGCTCCGGACCTGGCAGCGCCGACCTCCCGAAGCGCCAGCACGAACAGCACCAGGCTTATGCCGTAGCCGAGCAGCCCGATCAACGCGGAGAGCGCGGCGTTCCCGAGCGAAGGCAGCGCGGCCCCGGCGACGAGCGCCAGGCTCACGTTGACGACGCCGGCTACCAAGCCCTTCACGGAAGCCAGCGCCGCAGCGTCCGCCTCGGCGATCCGCGAGGTGCAGTTGTTGTCGATCGCCCAGCACAGGCAGGCGCCGACCACGGCCAGCGCGCCACCAAGTGCCGCACGGCCGCTGCCGCCGTGGAGCGCGAGCAGCACGGCGCCGGCGACGATCGCGACCATTCCGAGCCCGACCCGGCCGTTGAACGGCTCGCGGAAGACGATCCAGGCGATCAACGCAGTGAACACCCCTTCGAGCGTTAGCAGCAATGACGCCGCCGAGCCCGTCACGGTGGTGAGCCCCAGCATCAGCAGGGCCGGACCGACCACGCCGCCGAACAGCACGGCAACCACTAGCCATGGGGTATCGCGTCGCGAGAAGGGAAGACGCACCCGGCCACTCGCGAGGCGGAACAGCGTGAGGCCGACGCCCGAGCCGAGATAGAGCAGTCCGGCCAGCATCAGGGGCGGCACGTCGCCCACGACGACCTTGGCCGCCGGCGTGGACGCGCCGAACAAGGCCGCCGCCGCTATCGCGAAGAGGCCGCCACGGCGGATGTCGCCGAGGATGAAGGGCCGCTTCACAGATACTTCGCCAGCTGCGAAAGCCGCACGAGTTCAGCCCGCGCCTCGTCCGACAGCGGTCCGACTGCGGCCTCGAGATGATGCTCGATGTGATCCGTCACCAGCAGCGTCTTGGCGGCCTCGAGCGCGCTGATCACCGCCTGCATCTGCTGCGCGGTATCCAGCCCTTCGCGTCCCTCCTCCACCATCGTGATGATCGTGGCGAGGTGGCCGTGGGCGCGCCGGAGGCGGTTGAGGATCTTGGGATCGTTCGTGTGCGACATATGCCGACCGCTTATCCTCCCCGGGGGGATAATGCCACCCTGTAGAGAGGCTGGCAATCGCGAGGCGGTCAGCGCCCCGTCGCCGTCCGCAATGCCTGCGTCCCGAGCAGTATGGCGCCGAGCGGCCCCGCCCGGTTTCCAAGCGCGGCGGGCAAGACGAAGGTGTCGATGTTCTCGATCGCGGGAAGCGGAACATATCCTCCAAGACTGTCGGTCAGAGCGCTCCTGATCCGCGGCAGGAGGAAGTCGTTGCCGACCATCACGCCGCCGCCGAACACGATACGTCGCGGCACGCCGGTGAGGACGAGCACGTTGAGCAACTGGGCGATGGTGTGGACGACCTGGTCCCATGCGGGATCGTCCTTCGACAGATCCTCGGCCGGTGTGCCCGTGCGGGCGGCAATCGCCGGGCCCGAGACCAGCCCTTCGACGCAGGCGCCGTGGAACCTGCACGATCCGACCCAATCATCGCCCGCGTATCGCGCGGTTCTAATGTGGCCGAGCTCGGCGTGGGTGAGGCCATCGACTGGCACGCCGTGCGCGACGAGGCCGACGCCGACGCCGGTGCCAACGGTGATGTAAGCGACGTCCGGGAGCCCCGACGCCGCGCCCCAGGCGGCTTCGGCCAATGCTGCGCCGACGACGTCGGTGTGGAATCCGATCGGCCTGCCGTATCGGTTCTCGAGGCGGTTCACGATGTCGGTGCCCGTCCAGCCCGGTTTGGGCGTAACGCCGATGCTCCCGAATGCCGCGCTCGACTTGTCGATGATGATCGGGCCGAAGCTCGCGACGCCGATCGCCTCGAAGCCCTGCCACTGGTCGAGCACCGCCTCGATCCTGCCGAGCGTCTCGGCAGGATCCGTGGTGGGGATGCGCTCCTCGGCGACTATGTCGTGCGGGCCGCGGGCGAGGATGCAGTTGATCTTCGTGCCGCCGAGCTCGATCCCCGCGATCAGCCCGGTCTCGGTGTTCGATCCGCTAATTGCCGCGACCATTCTGCTTCCAATCCGCCAGCGCCGAGGCGGTCTGTCCAGCCTCAATCATGAGTCGTCGGCCGGTATGCTATATTGAGCTCGGAATCCAAGGATCGCGTTGGTTAGCGTTCATCCGCCCTTTACGGAATATCCGTAATCTCCTACAGCTTACGGAAGCACATGGAGGTGCAGATGGTTTCCAGCATTCTTGAGAAGGCGTCGTCCAGCGACGTGTCGAAACGGTTCGGTTACTACTATGACGAGGCGATGACTCATCCCTTGGCGGTCGAGCGCAACGGTGCCGCGCGCGTGGTGATGCTGCCGGCGGCGGAATACGAGCGGCTGGCTCGCCTGGATCATGTGGCTCTGTTGCCGACCGAACTGGAGCGTGCCGATTTGGTGGCCATCCGAGACGCGGTTGTGCCTGACAGCGCCCGGGAGCTGAACCATCTCTTGGACTAGGCCCAATCCCGCCGACGTAATCCAATACAGCTACCTGTGGCGGCACGAGGCGGCGCGCGGTGAGGACGCTGGTCGTAAGGATCGGCCTTGTCTGGTTCTCGCTGCGACCGAGACGCAGGCCGGTCTCCGCGTCATCACCGCGCCGATCACGACCAAGCATCACGAGCCTGAGCAGCTTGTGGAACTGCCACCTCGGGTCGCAAAGCACCTGAAGTTAGATGCTGGCTGCGGCGTGGTGTGCAATGACCTGAACCGCTTCACCTGGGTCGGCCCTGACGTCCGCGCCACGCCGAACGGCACCCCTTTCTACGGTCAGATGCCGGAGCGGCTGTTCGAGGAAATCCGGGCGCGCGTCATTGCCAATGCCGTCCGGCAGACAGACCGTGACGAGTGACAAGGCGTGTGGTGATCGATCCGGCTCCGTCGCCGAGCATTTGCGCGTACATGCACTCGATAGGCATGCCTTCCGCACCGCGCCGTCAGGGAGTTAGATGCTGCGGCCCGGTTCCGAGAATGTTACAACTCGATCATGGATTCTGGGAGTGCCTAGTCGCGGTCTAGCGACGGATCGATGCTCGGAACGGGCTCACGTGTGGTTCCCATGCGCGGCGTTCCCGACCGCGTCACCGTGATGATCGGACCATCGCGAACCGCGCTTTCATGTCGGCGCGTGCTCGCTTCATCCGCGGTGACTGCGAAAATTACGGCAATGCCCTGATCGCCGAGGTCCAGCGCCAGCTCGGCCAACTCGATCCATACCGCGTAGGCATTGCTGTCCGGGAGCAATAGGACTTCGACTTCCCAGTGACCGCGGTTCTCGTCTGGCGCCTGAACCAGGACATCGAGCAGATCCTCGTCGGCAATTCGCTCAGCCAGCTCGCGCAGGTATGTTTTCCGCTGCGCGTCAGTGCCATGCACATCCAGACCCTGAGCGATGTCATGCGCTTCCATGCCGACATGATGGAGACGCCCCTCACTGCCGAGATCGATGAGCGGCCTCCACCTTTGGGTCAGGCTCAAGCGGCCGACCAACGCGGACAAACCTAGCCGGACGTGCCCGCCGACCGCGCCATCCGGAACCCGGCGCTTCATCATCTTGGAGATGGCGTCGTCCACCAGGAACTGCATTTCTCGCAATGTCAGTAGGGCGTCCTGCTCGACGTCGATCGATCCGCCCTCGACCTGCCTGCCCGCCTTCGATGCCTGCAGCGGGATGCTCGCCAACTGCGGCCCCAGCAGCCTCTTGGCATATGTGCCGAAGCGCAACCGGTGGTCGCGCTGCTCCAATATCTCGCACCCCTGATCTTCCAAGATCAGCAGAGCCTCGCTCCATTCCTGCTCGGGCGTCGTCGCTATGAGGATGCGTGGCTCGATCAGTTCGCCTTCCGGCATTCCGGTGTCCAGCCGCTCCATTGCGTCTGCCAAGGCGTCAAGCACAGCCTCGGGGGATGGTCCATCCAGCGACACCGCAGCGCCGATGGGGGCCCCGCTCCATAGATCGATCGCGATCGTTATCACCGGGCTGGTGACGGCCTCGCCATCGACGAGGATGCGGGCGGGGGCAGTGTGATCGATGACAATCACCTCGCCGAAACGCTCCGCGGTCACAGTCGCCCCAGCCTCGCCGCTTCCCGTCCTCAGTTTTAGCGTGCCCGGTTCGGGATCGTGGCTGGCGAGCGCGCGGTCCAGATAGTTGCGGATGGTCACGTCGCTGGGCTTCTTCAGGCTCCGACCCCATTTGGTCGAAACGGTCCGGATGACCTCGCCGGGCGCTGCGCCTGGGTCATGCCGAAGGATCTCGTCGATGATCAGCGTCAGCTTCTCTAAAGCGTCGTCGGCCAGCTTCGAGTTGCGGCCGCCATCCGCCTGACGATACGGAACGAGCGCGAAGACCGAGCGCTGCTGGTCGCGCCAGTCGCGCAGCATGGCGTAGAACGTGCGCAGCTTGACCTTGAGCTTGGCAGCGGCTGCCTCAGCATCCTTCTTCGTGGGGCGTTTCAATCCATCGTAAAGCGAAAGTGCATGGAGACGCGTCAGCGCTGCGGACTTCCTTGCGGGCGGCAGCTGCACCCATTGGGGATCCGTCCGGAATGACACGTCGAGATCTTCGGCTTCCGTGGCGACCTCCATCGCGGTGACTTGCCCGACGAGCGCGCGCGCGTCTGCAAATGCTAGCTCTGACATAGCCTACTCCTTGTTTCAAGCTGGGACAAGCACCGAGCAGCACTGTTGCGCATCGATAGTGCAGCAACTATGTGTTGGGTGCTAAACTGAGGTGTATTATGGGTGGATCGCGTTACGCGCTGAGTGAGCGCAAGATCAGCAGGTGGACGAAGGAAGCCCGTGGCCTAGGTCGCGGAGCTTCCTACAGGCCTTGGCTGACGATGCACGACGTCCCCTCCCACGGCCTCTCGGTGCGTGTGCTCGGCGTCACGACCGGCCGGATCCACCAGTTGCTCAGCGGAGTGGAACGGGCCGTTTTCCTCGAATGCGACTGGAGCCACGCAGTTACGGACATCAGGGAGCAGTTCCCCCTGCCCCGCGATGTGACCAGGCGGATCGCCCAAGAGATGGGCGTCGTTCACCCGGCGGACGGGAGGGTGGACGTGGTCATGACGACGGACCTGTTGCTCGACGTGAACGGTGTCGACCAGGATCTCTCCTTCGAACTCCCCCCTGGGACGGGGCGGCGTCGGCTGGCGATCTCGATCAAGTCCCGAGAGGAACAGCTTACTCTGCGCGAGCGCGACAAGCTCGAGATCGAGCGCCGCTATTGGCGCGGTCTCGGCATCACCTGGCTGCTGCTGTTCCTGGACGACATTCCGGAGGACCAGTGGCGCAAGCTGATGTGGCTGCACGAGTGGTTCACGCTCGACTTCATGGGCGAGGATGCTGCCCGGCTCTTCCGAGCCAAGTGCGACCGCGTCCTGGTTCATCTCGCCTGCGCGCAGGACCAGCGGGCTGGCGGCTTCATGGAGCGCGTCGATGCCGATGAGCAGTGGACGCCGGGCACGACGCTCGCCGCCATTCGGCACCTCGCGGCCAACGGCCGCGTCACCACCTCGACCGACCGACTCTACGACGCATGGGGTCCGCTCGGCCAGTTCACCGTCGCAGCCCAGCACGGCGCTCTGGCGAGATCAGCGTGACGAGCGAGCTCACAGACGATGGCGACCTCGGCATTCTGCCTTGGGACGTGCTGAAGATCGGCGGCCTCGTAGACTGCGAGGCTCGCGTCATCTGGGTTTCCGCCGATAGGCAGGCGCTGGCGCTGATGCGTCTCGATGATGTCAGCTGGCCCGAGCTGGTGCCCTTCGCCCACGCCACCGCGATGGTTCGCGAGCACGCTTGGCAACACGAGCCGGGTGAGCCGCCCGTCTACCCTCCGCTGTCGTCGCTGACGAAGACGCAGCTTGAGAAACGTGACGCAAACTGGAATCTGCTTGGCTCCCTTTTCGAGGAGCATATCCCTGCGATCTTCGAAAAGAAGAAACGCTCGAAGCTGATCCGGCAGATCGTCGCCGACTCCGCGACGACGGGCAACCGCGTGTCTCGCAGGCACGTCGAGAACCTGCTCAAGCGGGCATTCAAGGGCGGGATGACGAAGGACTCGCTCCGCGCGTGGGAGAAGTGCGGCAAGAGCGAGCGCCGGCCGGTGGAGGAGCTGCAGAAGCTCGGCAGGAAGCCAGCCCCCGGACACCCCGAGGGCCTCAACGTCGACGGCGAGATGAAGCGGCTCTTCGCGCTGTCGCTCCGCCGCTTCTGGGCGGACAACAAGAAGCTCGACATGCGCGGTGCCTACAACCTGTGCATGCGGCTGTTCTTCATGGACATTGTTGGCGATGCGCTGGAGGGCGGCACTCACCTTCCGAAGGACCGCTATCGGGAGCTGGGTCTCCCGACCTACGAGCAGTTCCGATACTGGGCGCCCAAGGTCGTGGACCTGAACGCCCTTGGGCGGAAGCGGAACAAGGCCCGCATCTGGGATCAGAAGAACCGGCCGATTCTCAAGACGTCACTGTCGATCACCTGGGGTCCTGGTGGCCGTTTTCAGATCGATGCCACCGTGCTCGACATCTATGTCCGTTCGCGAGCGAACAGCCGCGTGCTCATCGGCCGGCCGACCCTGTATGTGGTCATCGACACCTTTTCCCGCCTCATCGTCGGGATCTACATCGGCCTGGAGAATCCGTCGTGGGTGGCCGCCATGATGGCGTTGGCGAACTGCGCCGAGGACAAGGTAGAGTTCTGCCGCAGGCACGACGTCACGATCACGGAGGAGGACTGGCCCGCCAACGTAATCCCCGCGGCCGTTCTTGGCGACAAGGGCGAGATGGAGCGTCAGTTCGCGGACAACATGATCGACCTGATGAATATCGTGGTCGAGAATGCAGCACCCTACCGCGGCGACTGGAAGGGTATCGTGGAATCCTGCTTTCGGACGTTGCCGGCGATCTTCAAGCCGTTCGTCCCCGGCTACATCGAGACAGACTTCAGGCAACGCGGATCGCGTGACTACAGGGCCGACGCCGTGCTCGACATGGACGACCTGACTCGGATCATCATCGAGCTGGTGCTGTATCACAACAACGACAAGGAGATTGATGGATATCCCCGTCACGAGATGCTCGACGAGCAGGACGTTCCCTCCGTGCCGCGCGACCTGTGGAACTGGGGCATCGTCAATCTGAGCGGCATTCCGCGGCAGCCTGACTACGACCGCCTCAGGTTCGGCCTGATGCCGCAGGCAGATGCGGTGGTGACCGAGGCCGGCATCGTGTTCGAGGGTCGCTACTACACCTGTCCCACCGCTCAGAAGCGGGATTGGTTCGTGAAGGCACGCCAGCGGAACTCGTATGGTGTCAGGGTTTCCTACGACAAGCGCCGCACCTCGACGATCATGGTCCACGTCCCCGGCAGTCCCGGCTTCGAGGTCGGGCGCAGGATCAGCAAGGGCGTTGTGGAGGATCGCGATCTTACCGCTTGGGAGGAGGAGGGCCGCCGCCGCCAGTCTTCGTCGCGGAAGGCCAACAGGCGCGACCAGGAGACAGTCTCCCGCGCCAACACCGATGCAAAGGTGATCGCCATCGCCGAGCGCGCCAAGCTCAAGTCGGCCGGGGTGGTCGGGGGCTCCGTGGCTTCGCAGGTGAAAAATAT
Source organism: Sphingomonas sp. TF3 (assembly GCF_003985085.1). Classification (NCBI taxonomy): domain Bacteria; kingdom Pseudomonadati; phylum Pseudomonadota; class Alphaproteobacteria; order Sphingomonadales; family Sphingomonadaceae; genus Sphingomonas; species Sphingomonas sp. TF3. The sequence continues at coordinate 61,079 of NZ_RWKS01000004.1, forward strand.
TCGAGACAATCGCGCGGCTGAACTTGAGATCGACCGGGCCGCTGAGGCGGAACGCTACGCCGCCGGTCTAGGCGCACATTCCGACGCGGCCGGCGGCGACGGCGACGATGGATCGTCTGCGAACGTCCTGGCCTTCCCCGGCGGTGGCCAGGCTGGCTTTTCCATTCCCGATTTTGCCTCTGACATGCCCCTCAAGGGCTGGGAAACCGACGATGAGTGAGCTGACGATCCCCCTGCCGCCCGAATACGAGAACAACGCGTTCGCCGCCGTCGTCGGCCCGCTGCGCTCGTTCGCGCAGCAGCATGACGCGATGTGCGTGCTCCCGGCCTTCTCGCGGAAGGACAGGGAGCAACACTTTGCGTATCGGCGTGCTTGCTGCCTTCGGCTCCTCGACGCTTATTTCCCGATGACCCGCCAGCTGCTCCTCGCCGAGCGCATCCAGTTGCTAATCCGCGACGGATACCGTCATCGGGATCCGAACGACGGCGGCCATCAGGGCTTCCTGCAGGAAGCCATCGAGCGTCTCGACAGCGGGGACGAGGAGTATGTGTCGCGTCGCGCGCTCGATCGTGTCGCCAGCAGCTCAGCTCTGCTGGGCGTCCCTGGCACTGGGAAGACGCGCACGGTCAGGCTAGCCCTGCGCTCCTTCCCCGCCACGGCCAAGCATGTGACGGCCGGTGGTTTCCTCACGCAGGTGACAGCGCTCACGGTCGAATGCCCTGCCGACCGCGGTGTGAAGCAGCTCTGCAAGAACTTCTTCGCGGCGCTCGACGACGCAATCGGATGGAGGCGCTACTCCAAGAAGTTCGGGCACGATCGTGTCGGAGCGGAGACCATGCTCCTGCACGTCCAGCACCTGTGCCACCTGCACGCTGTCGGCGTCCTGGTCATCGATGAGATCCAGAACCTGCTCGACGCCCCTGCTCAGGACAAGAACTCGCTGATGAGGTTCATCGTCCTGCTCATCAACACTGTCGGCATCCCCGTGCTGCTGGTGGGCACGGCCGCGGCCTCCGAGATCTTCCACGCCGGGCTGCATGCCGGTCGGCGTGGCGATGGCTTCGGCTCGGATATCTGGGACCGCATGTCCGACGACGCGCAGTGGAACGCGTGGCTCGAGAAGCTCTGGCGCTACCAGTGGACCGCCATCGACACCCCCTTGGACGCCGACCTTGCGTCGGCGATGTACGAGCAGTGCCAGGGCGTCCCCGATCTCGCCGTGAAGTTGTTCATGCTCGTGCAGATGGAGCTCATGGTCGCCGCGGAGACGTCGAGGGTGCCGTTTCCCGAGATCATCACCCGGGACGTGATCGAAAAGGTTGCGGCAAGCCGCTTCAGGATGGTCGCCCCGATGATCGCGGCGATGCGGGCCAACGATACCGAAGCGCTGCGTCGATATCGTGACATCTCGGGATTCCAGATCTCGATGGACGATGTGTTTGCCGGCTTGGCCGGTCTGAGCTCGGACGAGTATTACCGCCGTAGGGCCAAGGAGCGGGCTGAAGAGAAATTCGCCGATGAGAAAAAGTCGTTTCCCGAACTGCGCGGAGAACTCGTTTCTCTCGGTTTCAAGCAGGACCTGATCGACCGGATCATCTGCCAGGCCGAGGCTGAGGTTCCCTCCGGCAGCATGTTCGCGATGGTGGATGTCGTAAAGCGGCTGGCTTCCGAGGCGTCGGCGAGGGCGGAGAAGAAGCCGAGGAGCACCCCCCGCCCGCGTCCGGTCAGGGCGGAGGTGACCGACCCCGACGACGTCCGCAACCGCGGCGATACCGATGCCGATGCCGAGGCGGCGGGCGTCCCGGCAGCCGAATAGCATGGTGCTACCTGACTTCCTCGCACCGCAGGATGACGAACTCGTATTCAGCCTGGTGGCCCGATATGCACAGCAGACGTGCTGGCCGGGGACTAGCGCGCTGCTCGAGACCCTGTTCGGCGAACGGCACATCGTCGCGAGCTACGACCTTCCTGGCCGCCTGTCGGCATTGTCTGAAAGGTCGCCTCCGGAACTCTCGCTGAATGCTGGCGCCCTGCTACACGCGCACACTCTATTTGAATACCTGACGGCCACGGCGTCACCTCGACAGCGGGCGGCGGCTGGAGAGGCCTGTATCGAAGGCGGTGGCGCCAGTCATGTCGGCCTGGGCCTCGCTGCCTCCAGGGTGGCGCGGATCTATCGCCTGCGCTTCTGCCCGGAGTGCGTTGCGGTGGACGAGAGGCAGGCGGGCGCCAGTTGGTGGCGGCGCCAGCATCAGCTGCCTGGCGCGTTCGTCTGCCTGACGCACGGATGCAGCTTGCGCGAAAGCGCCGTGGACCTGCGGTCAATGAGCCGGCATACCTTCCTTGCCGCGGGGCCGCAGGCGTGTCGGGCGGATGCGCAGGACATGGGCGGGACTGACGGTGCTATCATGGCGTTGGCTCGGGTCGAGGTGCGCACATTGTTAGGCACGGTCCCGTGGACGCTCGACGCGACCGCAGTGGTCGAGAGGCTTCGCGCGGTCGGGCTTATGCGATCGTGGCGGCGCGTCGATCAGGAACTGCTTCGTTCGCGCTTCGCAGCGCGCTTCGGTCACCTCCGCGATTTGCTGCCTGACGTCCTCTCGGCTGAGGCAATGGACATTTGGCTACCGCAGCTGGCGCGCACGCAGCGCCGGTCGCTTCACCCTCTCTATCACAGTCTGATGATGGCCTTCCTCGAAGGCGAGGAAGTGGTGGTTACCAAGTTCACGGCGCCGTTCGGCACGGGTCCGTGGAAATGCAGGAACCCTCTGGCGGACCATTTCGGCCAGCCCGTTGTGACCGACCTCCGCGTTGTTGCTAATCACGGTGGTCAGATCGGTAGGTTCGTCTGCTCCTGCGGCTATGTTTATGCGCGAGGGCGATCCGCCGGCGGCGACATCGGACATCCGGTCTACTCCAGCTATGGGCCGCTGCTAGGCCCCGCGCTGCGAGGGCTGATCGCACAGGGTGAGTCGCTTCGGTCGATCAGCCGCGCCGTGTCGCTTGATCCGAAAACCGTCATCTCGGAGATGGCTAGGCTCGGCATCGAAGGTGTCTGGGGCATGAGTGGCTCCCGTAGGAGGCCGTGGGCCGCGCCAGCCCTATGCGGCGCCAAGGTTAGCGTAAGTCGATCCCGAGCACGGCGAGGGCGCCTTGACTGGGACGCCATTGACGCGGCGATGGCGGAACAAGCCCTGGCTGCTGCCAGCACGATTCTCTCTGTCGATCCGGCGCAGCGTGTGACGCTGCCTGCTATCGAGCGGGAGCTTGGCAGGCCGGGCTATTTGCAGAAGCGGCTGATGCGCCTTCCCGAGACTGGGAGCGTAGTCCGAAAGGCCGTTGAGGACGCTTCGCAATTCCGAACAAGGCGCATCCGATCCTACTTGGCGAGCCACCCCGAAATGCGCCAACCCTGGCGCGTCGCGCGAGCGCTCGGCATTAAGGGCGACGATCTCGCGCTGGTGCGCGCGGCAATGAACCAGCACATCCTCTGAACGTCGCCTCCCAAGCGAGATCATCAGAAACGGCAGAACTTCATTCACCGTCCCAAGTGGCACAACTTCGATTTGGAACGACCTAATTACAATTGGCACAACTCAATTCGCGCGGGTCACGACCCCGGCAATCAACGGTGCCGTCATTCCACGGTCACCGACTTGGCAAGGTTGCGGGGCTGATCGACATCGGTGCCTTTGGCAACGGCGACATGATAAGCGAGCAATTGCACCGGCACGGCGTAGACGAGCGGGGCGATGATGGGATGAACCTTGGGCATTTCGATCGTTGCAATAGTGTTTTCGCCTGCCTGCGCAATCCCGTCCGCATCCGAGATGAGCACGACCAGCGCGCCACGCGCCTGGGCTTCCTGCATGTTGCTGACGGTCTTGTCGAACAACGGGCCGGAGGGCGCGAGCACGATCAGCGGGACTGTGTCGTCGATCAAGGCGATCGGCCCGTGCTTCATCTCGCCCGAGGCATAGCCTTCCGCATGGATGTAGCTGATTTCCTTCAGCTTCAGCGCGCCTTCCAGCGCCAGCGGATAATCCGGCCCGCGGCCCAGATACAGCACGTCGCGCGCCACCGCGATCTTGGGGGCCATCGCGGCGATTTCCTCGTCATGCGCGATCGCGCGGCTCATCGCCTGCGGCACTTCCTGCAGATGGCCAACGATTTCGCGCTCGGCCTCTGGCGTCAACTGCCCCTTGGCGCGGGCGAGATTGACCGCGAGCGCCGCCATGACGGCGAGCTGACAAGTGAAGGCCTTGGTCGAGGCCACGCCGATTTCGGGGCCGGCATGGGTCGGCAACAGCAGATCGACTTCGCGCGCCATCGAGCTGGTGGGGACGTTGATGATGCCCGCCGTGGTCAGCCCCGCCGCCTTCATGTGGCGCAGCGCTGCCAGCGTATCGGCAGTCTCGCCCGACTGCGAGATGACCACGCCCAGCATGTTGGGGGTGAGCACCGGATCGCGATAGCGGAATTCGGAGGCGACATCGACTTCGACCTGGACGCGCGCGAGTTGCTCGATCCAATATTTGCCGATCATGCCGACATAGGACGCGGTGCCGCACGCGACGATCGCGACGCGCTCGACCGAGGCGAGATCGAACTCCATATCGGGCAAAGCGACGCGCTCTTCCAGCGGCCGCAGATAGCTGCGCAGCGTCTGCGCGACCACCACCGGCTGCTCGTAAATTTCCTTGAGCATGAAGTGGCGATGGTTGCCCTTGTCGATCAACTGGCCCGAGGCGCCCGAATTGACGATCGGGCGGGTGACCGGATTGTTGTCCTTGTCATAGACCTGCACCGCTTCGCGCGTGACGACGGCCCAGTCGCCCTCTTCGAGATAGGCGATGCGCTGGGTCAGCGGGGCGAGCGCGAGCGCGTCCGAACCGATGAAATTCTCGCCATCACCGTAACCGACGGTGAGCGGTGCGCCGAGCCGTGCGCCGATCAGCAGATCGGGCTCGGACTTAAACATGACGCCCAGCGCGAAGGCACCGTGCAGGCGCGGGAGGACGTTGGCGACAGCCTCTCGCGGCTTGAACCCGCGCGACAATTCGCGGTCGATGAGATGCGCGACGACTTCGGTGTCGGTCTGGGACTTGAACTGCCGCCCCTCAGCGATCAGTTCATCGCGCAGCGGCTTGAAATTCTCGATGATGCCGTTGTGGACCAGCACCACGTCCCCCACGATATGCGGGTGGGCATTGTCGACGGTCGGCGCGCCATGCGTCGCCCAGCGAGTGTGGGCGATGCCGCTGTCGCCGGGCAGCGGGTCTTTGGCCAGTTCGGCGGCGAGATTGACGAGCTTGCCCGGCGCGCGGCGGCGATCGAATTCGCCATCGTGCACGGTGCAAATGCCCGCAGAATCATAGCCGCGATATTCGAGCCGCTTGAGCCCGTCGAGCAGCCGGTCCGCGACCGCGCCCTTGCCGAGAATGCCTACGATACCGCACATAGTTTCGTCTCTCCGTTGCCCGGACCGGGCTATTTCTTGGTGGCGGCTTTCTTCGCCATCATCGCGTCGCGGAAGCGCTTGCCCCAGCCGGGCCGCGCTTCCTGCTTGCCGCGCGCGAGCGCGAGCGCGTCGGCATCGACATCGCCGGTGATCACCGACCCGGCCCCGACAATCGCGCCCGCGCCGATGGTGACCGGGGCGACCAGCGCCGAGTTAGACCCGATGAACGCGCCCGCGCCGATAACCGTTTTGTATTTGAAAAAGCCATCATAATTGCAGGTGATCGTGCCTGCGCCGATATTGACGCCGGGCCCGACCTCGGCATCGCCAAGATAGGTGAGGTGGCTGGCCTTTGCACCCGCGCCGAGCACGGCCTTCTTCATTTCGACGAAATTGCCGATCTTGGAATGCTCGCCCAGCACCGCACCGGGGCGCAACCGCGCGAACGGGCCAACCTCCGCGCCGGCGCCGATCGTCGCCCCTTCGATATGCGAAAAGGCGTGGATCACCACGTCATCGGCGACGGTGACGCCGGGACCGAACACGACATTGGGCTCGATCACGACATCGCGCCCCAGCACGGTATCATAAGCGAACCACACGGTTTCGGGTGCGATCAGCGTTGCGCCATCCGCCATCGCCTGGGCGCGGCGCGCATTTTGCCAGGACAGTTCGACGCCCGCGAGTTCGGCGCGGCTGTTGATCCCGGCGACTTCCGCCGCGCTCGTTTCGATCACCGCCGAGGCGCGTCCATCCGCAGCGGCGAGCATGACCACGTCGGGCAGATAATATTCGCTCGCCGCATTATCGTTGCCGACGCGCGCCAGCAGCGCGAACAGATCGGCGCTGCGCACCGCCATCAGCCCCGAATTGCACAGGTTAATCGCGCGCTCGGCCTCGCTTGCGTCCTTATATTCGACCATCTTGGCGATGACGCCCGCTTCGTCCGCAATGATCCGGCCATAAGCGGCGGGATCGGCGGGGCGGAAGCCGAGCACCACGACGGCAGGCGAATCGGGCGCGTGCAGCCGCGCGACCATCGCCGCCATCGTCGCCGAGGATACCAACGGCACATCGCCATAAAGAACCAGCACGTCACCTTCGAAACCCGCTAGCGCAGCTTCGGCTTGCGCGACCGCATGGCCGGTGCCGAGCTGTTCGGCCTGTATCGCCGTGACGATGCCGAGCGGCGCGACCGCCGCCTCGACCTGCTCGCGCCCAGCGCCTGTTACCACGACGGTACGCTCCGGGTTCAGCGCGGCGACGCTCTCCGCCAGATGCAGCAACATCGGGTGCCCGGCGATTGGATGCAGCACCTTGTGCAGATCCGATTTCATACGCGTTCCCTTGCCGGCAGCGAGGATGACGGCGGCGATGTTCGGTACGGAAGGGATGGTCATGCGTGCCCCCCTGCCACGACACACTTGCCATTTCCAGAGCAACCCTGTCAGGCATCGTCAAATGACACAGAATTCCTTCTCCATCGTCGGTTTCGACCTCGACGGAACCTTGGTCGACAGCAGCGGCGACCTGACCGATGCCGTCAACCACACGCTTGCCTTTGCCGGGCGACCGTTACTGACGGTCGAGCAGGTCAAAACGATGGTCGGCGGCGGGGCCAAGCATATGTTGAGCCAGGGACTGGAGGCGACAGGAGGCAGCTCGCCCGAAACGTTCCGACCGCTCTACAAGCGGATGCTGGCTTATTATGGCGAGCACCTGTCGGTGCATACACGGCCCTTTCCGGGCGTAGTCGCGGCACTCGACCAGCTCGACGCGATGGGCGTGACGGTGGCGATCGTGACCAACAAGTTCGAAGATTTTGCGCTGCGCTTGCTCGACGATCTCGGCCTGCGCGAGCGGTTCGCGACGATCATCGGAGGCGACACGCTGGGCCCCGGCCTGTCCAAGCCCAACCGCGCCCCGATCGACGAAATGATCCGGCGCTGCGGCAGCGGGACGACGGCGTTCGTCGGGGATTCGATTTACGACATCATGGCGGCGAGGAATGCCGAAATCCCGGGTATCGCCGTCAGCTTCGGCTTCCTTCTCCACCCGGTCGAGGAGATGGGCGCGGACGCCGTGATCGATTCGTTCGACGCACTGGTGCCGACGCTGGAGCGCCTGTCAGGCTGAGACAGGCCCCGCCCCGCCCTTGCGCCACTTGGTCCACAAGTGCCGCGCCAGCATTGCGGACGGCATGCGCAGCCAGTGCGAGCGGATGTAAAAGGCCATGCGCGTAAAGGGCCGCGTCGCCCTGCCCCAGCCATCGCGCGCGGTGAGGCGGCGTAGGTAGAGGCGGTCGACCGGGGTCAATTGCGCGCCCTCGCCATAAAGCGCCGCCGCCAGCCGCAGCGCCCGCGCCACTTCGTGCGACAGGCCATGCTGCGCCGCCCGCCCGGCGAGGCCATCGGCACCGAACTCGGCCACCAGGCAGTGCACGTCCCACAGATTGCGCATGCCGCCCGCCAGATCGCCATCGGCGAACAGGTGCGCTGCTGCATGGACCAGCATATCATTGGGCGACAGCGCCCACAGACCGGGCTTCAGCTCCACCGCATCCGCCAACAGCGCGTCCGCATCCGGGGTAATCCGCGCGGTCAGCGGCAGGATGGTGTGGTGGACGTCGATCATCCGGTCACGGTCGCGGTGGATGAGCGGGGGAAGTTCGTGCATCCATTGCCGGTAATACGCATCGTCATAAGGATCGGGCTTTACCCATTCCCAGCCAGCCTCCAGCAGCGCCGCCTCGACCGCATCCAGCGCCGCGCGCGGCACGAGGATGTCGAGATCGCCGATCGAGCGCCCCTGCCCCGCTTGCAAGCCCGCCGCGACAAAGGCGGTGCCCTTGAGCAGAACGACACGCACGCCGAGCGGCAACAGCACGCGCCGCGCCGCCTCCGCCTCCCACAAAGCCGCCACCCGCCCTTGTTCGGCGGACGCCCGCGCGTCGGCGAGGATGCGCGCGACCGATGGCGGCACCGCTAGACCATCGAGCCGCCACGCCAGCGTCCCGATCATCTGTTCGGCGCGGGCAATGGCGAGCAAGTCAGTCCATCCATCCGCACCCAGCGCCACCGTGCCACCAGGATCGCGCAGCGCCTGTGCAAGCAGCCAGCTGTCTAGCGTGCGGCCCATGCCGCCTCCACCAGCGCGATCGCGCCATCGGTATCGGGATAGTCGATCGCGCGCGCAGGCACGCCCTGCACCAGCGCGGTCAGCGCATCGAAGCCGCGCTCGCCCATCGCGACATAATTGGTCGAGGCCTGGGTAAGACGTACGAACACTTCGCTTTGCGCCACATCGCGCGTGGCCGAGTCGTAGCCGAAACTCGGGAACAGAATCAGCGCAGGTCTGGCCGGAACATCCATCGCTGCCAGCGCCGCCGCATCGGGAACAAGATGGCGGATGGTGCCCTTGGGCGTGCCCTCGAGCACCGGCCCGAGCCGATCGGCCGGCACTTCGGCAGCGACGGTTGCGACGCTGGCGTTCTTGAGGCTGACCAGCCGGGGAAAGGCGTGCAGCAAGCCGGTCGCGGGATCGAGCAGGGCGAACTCGTCACCCATCAAGCGCCAGCCGCGCAGCGACAGCAACGCCGCCAAGGTCGATTTGCCAGCACCCGATACGCCCGTCAGGATCAGCGCCTGCCCGTCACGTTCGACCACGGCAGCGTGGAGCAGCAGGAAATGCCGCTGGCCCAGCGCCATCTGCAAATTCATCCCCATTTCGGCGGCGAGCAACCCTTGCGCGAGCGGAAGCGGTGCCGCCTCGGGCAGAACATAATCGCCGCCAATCATCACCGCTGGCCGCACGACCCGCCGCCAAGGCCGCGCCACGAACAGGCGCACGGTGAAATCGGCCACACCGTCCTCCGGCTTGGGATAAGCGGCATAGAGCGTTTCGAGCTGCGCGATCGGCGCGCGCCAGTCCGAGCCAATGCGAAATCCGACCGGACCAATTCGCACCTGAAACACGTGCCTCATGCGACCGCGACCAGACCGGCTGTCACCAGTTCGTCGAGCCGCGCGTCCAACGCCGCTTCGTCGGCATCGCCCAGCAGATAATCCACCGACAAGCGCGCCATCAAATCGACGCGCCGCATCCCTGCTTCGCCCAAAGCCGCGAGAATCTCTGGTACGGGCGACGTGACCAAATGCGTGATGCCCGACGCGCGGTGATACACCGCGGTGAAGCTGTCGAGGTGCGTGATCTTCAGCGTTTCCGGCCGCGCCATGCGATACACGATATCGCCACGGGAATCGTCCACGGCGTCAGCCGCGCGGCATTTGCAGCGATGCGAAGCAGGTGAACCCACTCGTCCCCGATTGCAGCCGCCGGATGTAATTGGTGTAAGCGCGGCTCTGCTCGTAATTAGTGCCGGGCAATTGACCACCCGCCAGCGCGGTCTTGACCTCTTCGCCTTTGAACGGTCGGCCCGGCGGCGCGAACGCACCCCGCGTGCCGGCTGGCACCACCGTCCCGTCGGCGGCGATATAGCTGCCCGCGCGCCCCGAATCCGGCACCGGGATCTCACAGGTCGAAATCGATGCCGCCGTCGACGCCAGCGCCGGGCGGATCGACACCACCGCTGCCGCGCCGACCGCGCCAAGCATCAACGCCCGGCGGCGCGTAGTGTTGGGGAGTTCAGGCGTATCGTCGTTCATTGCACTAGCCCTTTCACATTCGCAAAAGGCTGGCAAGCAAGGCTATCGGGGTTAACGATCTTTAGGCTAAGGCGCAGCGCATGCTCCAAGGTTTCGGCTCTCGAACGATTACTGCCATCGCCCTCGTCGTCGTGGCGGCGATCGCGGTCTTTTTGCTCGATTGGGATCTGCAGCCCGCGATCATAACGCTGGTCGGTGGTATCGCTGCGGCGTTGGCGGCCACGGGCACCGGCGACGGCCCGATCGAAATGCTGCGCCCGGTCGAAAGCGTGCGCCAGCCCAGCCCCCCGAACGTGCAAGAGATCATCCAGGCGATCGTGCAACCCGTGCTGATCGTGGCGGACGGGCGCGTCACCCACGCCAACACGGTCGCCCTGGCGCTGCTCGGCAAGCATATTGTCGGCGAGGATGTCCGTGTCGCCATCCGCCACCCCGGTGCCGCCGAGCGCCTGGCCAGCCCCACCAGCGGAGTGCCGCAAGGGCCGATCAACCTGGTCGGGCTGGGCACGAAGGACCAGCATTGGGAAATGCACGTCACCCGCGCCAGCGGTGGGCAGCGGATCGTCCAACTGGTCGACCAGACCGGCAACTATGCCGCCGAGCGGATGCGAGTCGATTTCGTGGCCAATGCCAGCCACGAACTGCGCACCCCGCTCGCGTCGATCCTCGGTTATATCGAGACGCTGGGGGACGACAAAGCCGGCGAGGATGCGCAGGTCCGGGGCCGCTTCCTCAAGATCATGTTTGACGAAGCGCGCCGCATGCAGCGCTTGGTCGAGGATCTCATTTCGCTCAGCCGAATCGAGGCCGAGAAATATCGCTTGCCAGATCGGGCGGTCGATCTCGGCGCGTTGATCAGCGAGGTTCGCTCCGAACTGCTGGACGCGCAGGACAAGCGCAGCGGTGACATTGTAACCGATATCGATCTTGGCGTCCCGCCGGTCGCGGGCGACCGCGCCCAATTGAGCCAGGTGCTCCACAATCTCATCGGCAACGCCATGAAATATGGGCGACCGGGGTCGCCGATCACCATCAAATTGTGGCGCGATGCGGCGGGCACGGTGCGGATCAGCGTCGCCGACGAAGGCGACGGGATCGCGCCCGAGCATCTTCCGCGCCTGACCGAACGGTTCTACCGCGTCGATCCGGGCCGCAGCCGTGCGGCGGGCGGAACCGGACTTGGCCTGGCGATCGTCAAACATATTATCGAGCGCCATCGCGGCCGCTTCGACGTCACAAGTCTGTTGGGCAAGGGTACGACGGTCACCGTCATGCTGCCCGCCCACGTCCAGACATATCAAGCCACCCCCGCAAGTTCGGATCCGAATGCCGCTGTCATTAAACGGTAACGTCAATGTCACACAGGCACCAGGTCGTCGTGGTAGCCCGAGTCCGGGGCCGTCCAGTGCCCGAGGGGAGATTCCATGATCAGGAAATGTGCGATACTCGCTCTTGCCACGAGTGCGGCAGCGCTGACACTCACCGGCTGTCAGGATCAGGCGAATGGCGGCGGCGCGGGCTCGCGCGACCACATCACGGTCGTTGGGTCATCGACGGTCTTTCCGTTTACGACGATTGTCGCCGAGCAATTCGTCAACAAGACCCCCGGCACCAAATCTCCCGCGATCGAGTCGACCGGTACGGGTGCGGGCATGAAGCTGTTTTGCGCCGGGATCGGGGCTGCACATCCTGATATCGAGGATGCTTCGCGCCGGATGAAGGCCACTGAATACAACACGTGTAAGGACAACAACACGTGTAAGGACAATGGCGTCAGCGACATTATCGAGGCGCAGATCGGCCTCGACGGCATCGCCTTCGCCGAATCGAAAGGCGGCCCCAAGCTGCAATTGACGGCGGTCGATATCTATAAAGCGCTCGCCGCCTCCCCGATGGGCCAGAAGAACACCGCCAAGACGTGGAAGGACGTCAATCCGTCGCTGCCAGCGGTGCCGATCCAGGTCTATGGTCCGCCCTCGACCAGCGGCACCCGCGACGCGCTGGCCGAACTGATCCTCGCCAAGGGCTGCGACGCGATCAACCCGACGCTGGCCGACCATAAGGACAAAGACCCGGCGGCTTATGCCAAGGGCTGTACCGCGATCCGGGAGGACGGTGCCTATGTCGACGCTGGCGAGAATGACAATCTGATCGTGCAGAAACTGCAATCGAACCCGAATGCGATCGGTATCTTCGGCTATTCCTATCTCGAAGAGAATAAGGACAAGCTGAACGGCGTGCCGATCAACGGGGTCGAGCCGACCTATGAGACGATCGCGCGCGGGGCCTATCCGGGATCGCGCCCATTGTTCCTCTACGTCAAAAAAGCCCATCTCAGCGCGATCAAGGGCCTGCGCGACTTTCTCGCGCTGTATGCCGCTTCGTGGGACCCCAAGGGTCCGCTTGTCGCCAAAGGCCTGATCGCAGCCCCCGATGACGTGCGCAAGCGCAGCGCGCAGATCCTGAAGGAAGAGATCCTGCTCGACCCCAAGAAGCTGCTCTAGTCCAAGTCCAACACTCTTATTCGAAGTCGAACCCTCGCTTTGTCCATGCTCGCTCTTTTCCTGGTCATCGCCGGGCTCGGCCTGATCGGCTGGCTGACGGCGCGGTTGCGCGCCGTCAGCTTTCGCCGTGGCAGTACCGCGCGGTTCAGCTCGCTGCCCTCGCACTTCGGCGGCTATGTCGCCTTGTGGACGGTGATCCCCGCTGCCCTGTTTCTCTGTGTCTGGTCGGCGACCTCACCGGCCTTGGTGACCGACCGCGTGTTGCGCGACCCCGCCGCGGCACAATTGCCCCCGCCGGGGTTCAACCGCGCAGCCATCCTGTCGGAGGCGCGCAGTCTCGCCTCGGGCAACAGCTTCGGGGCGTTCAATCCCCTGTCCAAGCAACTCGCGCCCGCTTATGCGGCCGCGCAGACCCGCAATGACTGGATCGGTGCGGCCGTTGCACTGTTGCTGAGCTTTGCGACCGGCGGCTTCGCCTATACCCGCGTCCGCCCCGATTTCCGCGCCCGCACCAAGATCGAACGGGTGATGATGGCCGGGCTGCTCGCGGCTTCGCTGATCGCAACCCTCACCACGATCGGCATCGTCGCGTCGCTGCTGTTCGAATCCTGGCGCTTTTTCAATATCGTGCCGATTGGCGATTTTCTGTTCGGGACGCATTGGAGCCCGCAAGTGATCGATCCCGCCGCCCCAGGCAAAACGCTGGGCGCGGTGCCGCTGTTCTGGGGAACGTTTTTCATCGGCGCGGTGATCGCCATGCTGGTGGCGATACCGTTCGGGCTGATGAGCGCGGTGTACCTCACCCAATATGCGACGCCCGCCGCGCGTCGCTGGATGAAGCCGATCCTGGAGGTGCTCGCGGGCGTTCCGACCGTTGTCTACGGCTATTTCGCGGCGTTGACGGTCGCCCCGGCGGTGCGCGATTTCGCGGTATCGATCGGGATCACCTGGGCCAGTTCGGAAAGCGCGCTCGCCGCCGGGCTGGTGATGGGGGTGATGATCATCCCGTTCGTCTCGTCGATGGCCGACGATTCGCTCGCCGCCGTGCCCGATGCGATGCGCGACGGCAGTCTGGCGATGGGTGCGACGACGTCTGAAACCATCCAGCGGGTATTGCTTCCGGCAGCGTTGCCGGGCGTGGTTGGCGGCGTGCTGCTCGCGGTGAGCCGCGCGGTAGGCGAGACGATGATCGTGGTGATGGCTGCATCGGGCGTTGCCACGCTGACGCTCAATCCGTTTGCCAGCGCCACCACCGTCACCAAGCAGATCGTCGACCTGCTCACCGGCGAGGCCGAGTTCGACAGCCCGAAGACGCTCGCCGCCTTTGCGCTCGGGCTGACGCTGTTCGTCATTACCTTGCTCCTCAACATCGTCGCGCTGACGGTCGTCAAACGGTATCGCGAAGCTTATGAGTGACAGTCCCGTCGCCCAACCCACAAACCCCGCCCGCGACCGCGAGCCGACCGATTGGCGTGCCCCCGCCATGCAGCGGCGTATCCGCCGACGATATGGTGCGGAGCAACGCTTTCGGTTGCTCGGCCTCGCTGCGGTAATCCTCTCGGCCGGGTTTCTTGCGGTGCTGCTCGTCACCATGGTGATGAACGGTGCGAGCGGCTTCCTGCAAACGCGGATCGCGCTCCCGATCGATTTCCCACGCGCCGGGCTGATGCTCGACCCAAACCGGCTGCACGGTCCGGGTGCCGACCTGGCGCTGGCCGGTGCCGGAATCGAACGCGCGACCGACGACGCCGCAATCGCCGCTTTCGGCAAGAACGGCGACCAGTGGCTATCGGACGGTGCCTGGCTCAGCGTCCGTGAGGCGGTGAAGCGCGACCCCGCCATCCTCCGTGGGCGCAGCATCATTTGGGTGCCGGCCGCCGACACGATCGACGTCGCCGCCAAGCGCCAGGGCGATCCCGCCGCCGAGGCGATCGTCGCGACGTTGCAGGCACGCGGCGCGATTTCGACCGGGTTCAACCTGCCCTTCCTGACCGCCTCCGATTCCAACGACCCGACCCGCGCCGGGATCTGGGGCGCGTTCAAGGGATCGCTGTTCACGATGTTGGTGACGTTGCTGATCGCGTTTCCGATCGGCGTTCTTTCCGCGCTCTATCTCGAAGAATACGCCCCGCGGAACCGCTGGACCGATTTGATCGAGGTATCGATCAACAACCTCGCGGCGGTCCCTTCGATCATCTTCGGGCTGCTCGGGCTGGCGGTGTTTCTCGGCACCTTCGGCATGCCGCGCTCGGCATCGATCGTCGGCGGATTGACGCTGGCGCTGATGACGATGCCGGTGATCGTCATCGCCGGGCGGAATGCGATAAAGGCGGTGCCGCCGTCGATCCGAGATGCTGCGCTGGGCGTCGGCGCAAGCCCGATCCAGGTGGTGTTCCACCATGTCCTGCCCCTTGCGCTGCCCGGCATCCTGACCGGCACGATCATCGGCATGGCGCGCGCACTCGGCGAAACCGCCCCGCTGCTGATGATCGGGATGCGCGCGTTCATCGCCTCGCCCCCGGCGCGGCTGACCGATCCGGCAACCGTGCTGCCGGTGCAGATCTTCCTCTGGTCCGATCAGATCGACCGCGGTTTCGTTGAGAAAACCAGCGCGGCGATCATCGTGCTGCTCGTCTTCCTGCTCGCGATGAATGGCTTCGCGATCTACCTCCGTAACAAATTCGAGACCCGCTGGTGAGCATTCCCAATCAACCGAAAATCTCCGCGCAGCACGTCAACGTGTGGTATGGCGCGAAACAGGCCATTGCCGACGTTTCGCTCACCTTCGGGCAGGACTATGTCACCTCGCTGATTGGCCCGTCCGGCTGCGGCAAATCGACCTTCCTCCGCACGCTCAATCGCATGAACGACACGATCGCCGGGGCGAAGGTCGAAGGGGATATCACGCTTGACGGCGAGAACATCTACTCGCCGGAAATGGACGTGGTGCAACTCCGCGCCCGTGTCGGCATGGTATTTCAGAAACCCAATCCCTTCCCCAAATCGATCTTTGAAAACGTCGCCTACGGCCCGCGCATTCACGGGCTTGCCGCCAACAAGCCGCAACTCGCCGAGATCGTCGAGAAGTCGCTGCGCCGCGCGGGGCTGTGGGAGGAAGTGAAAGATCGCCTGACCGAAAGCGGTACCGCTCTGTCGGGCGGCCAGCAGCAGCGCTTGTGCATCGCCCGCGCGATCGCGGTCGACCCCGAGGTGATCCTGATGGACGAGCCCTGCTCGGCACTCGACCCGATCGCGACCGCCAAGATCGAGGAGCTGATCCACGAGCTCAAGGGCCGCTACGCCATCGTGATCGTCACGCATAACATGCAGCAAGCGGCCCGCGTGTCGCAGCGCACCGCCTTTTTCCACCTGGGCACGCTGGTCGAATATGGCGCGACCTCGGACATCTTCACCAATCCTCGGCAGGAGCGCACCAAGGATTATATCACTGGCCGCTACGGCTGAACGCAGGACCATGCCCTTGAACGATCATACGGTGAAAGCCTTCGACGAAGATATTGGCCAATTGCGCGGGTTGATCGCGCAAATGGGCGGGCTGGCGGAGCACGCCATCGCGGCTGCGATGGAAGCGCTGCGCCGTCACGACCTGGAAGGCGCGCGCGAGATCGTCGCGGGTGACAAGCGCATCGACGCGCTGCAGATCGAAGTCGAACAGCTCGCGGTGCGCATCATCGCCTTGCGGGCCCCGCTCGCGGACGATCTGCGCGAAGTCGTCGCTGCGCTGAAGATCGCCGGTGTGGTCGAGCGGATCGGCGATTACGCCAAGAATATCGCCAAGCGCGTTCCGATGATCGAAAGCCATGGCGAGATCGAGCCCCTTTCGGTGTTGCCCGCCATGTCGGCGCTGGCGGTGCAGATGGTGCATGACGCGCTCGATGCCTTCGCCGCGCGCGATGCGACGGCGGCGGTCGAAGTGTGCGACCGCGATCGGCAGGTCGACGATTTCTACAACAGCCTGTTCCGCGTGCTGGTGACGCACATGATGGAAAACCCCAAGACGATCGGTCAGGTCGCGCAATTGCTGTTCATCGCCAAAAATCTCGAACGTGTCGGTGACCATGCCACCAACATCGCCGAGATGATCTATTTCGCCGCAACCGGCACGCACATGGCCGAACGCGACCGCGGCGACATCCCGACCTCGTAACGGAGTAAACGATATGGCCCGCGCCAAAATGTTGCTGGTAGAAGACGATGCCGCGCTCGCCGAACTGCTGATCTGGCATTTCAAGCGCGAGGATTTCGAAATCGCGCAGACCCCCGATGGCGAGGAAGCCTTGCTGCTCGCCAAGGAAAATACCCCCGATATCGTGCTGCTCGACTGGATGGTCGAAGGGCTGTCGGGCATCGAGGTCTGCCGTCGCCTACGGCGCATGCCCGAGACGGCGAACGTGCCGATCATCATGCTGACGGCACGCGGCGAGGAAGAAGACCGGGTGCGCGGGCTGGAGACGGGCGCGGACGATTATGTCACCAAGCCCTTCTCCCCGCGCGAACTGGTCGCGCGCGTCGGCGCGGTGCTGCGGCGCGTGCGCCCGGCACTGGCGGGCGAGCAACTGACCTATTCCGACATCGAGATGGACACGGTCGGCCACAAAGTGCGCCGCTCGGGTGAAGTCATCCCTCTGGGGCCAACCGAATTCCGGCTGCTCAAGCATTTCCTCGAGCATCCGGGCTGGGTGTTCTCGCGCGAGCGTTTGCTCGATGCGGTATGGGGGCATGATAGCGACATCGAAAGCCGCACCGTCGACGTCCACATCCGCCGCCTGCGCAAGGCGATCAATCGCGGCGATCGCCCCGACATCATCCGCACTGTGCGATCGGCCGGCTACGCGCTCGATTCGGGAGCGTAAAGAAAATCGGGAGCCATGCGGGGGAATGTGCGTTGGACCGGACGAGCAGCACAGATTGCTGCCCGTTTGCAGGAGACACCGCATGAAGCTCATGATGATCGCGGCGCTCGCCGCCGCCGTCGCGACGCCGACTCTGGCCCAGACCTCACCCGCACCGATGCCGGCACCCGATCCGGCCATGGCGCAGCCCGCGCCCCCTCCGCCGCCGCCGCCCGGCGCGCCGACGCCGCCGCCTCCCCCGCCCCCAGCTGCTCCGATGATGGCACCGCCCGCCGCGAACCCGGCTCCCCCACCGCCCGAGAGCTATCCGATGTGCTCGCGGACCGTGACCGATGGCTGCCGCGAACACTCCAACGCGGCGGGTGCGCGCCTGCATTCCACCCCGCGCCCGAAGCGTTAAATTACCCCTAGCCTTTCCGTTACGGCCGACGTGCACAGCTCCCGCACGTCGGCCGTTTCGTAAGTTCAGTATGGCGATCGTGGCTTGCGCCACGCGCGCAATCGCCTAGGACGCGCCTCAAATCACTTGGAGGAGTCCTGCTATGTCCATTCGTTTCGACGATAAGGTCGCCATCGTTACCGGTGCTGGCGGTGGTCTGGGCCGTGCTTATGCGCTCGAGCTGGCGCGGCGCGGCGCGAAGGTCGTGGTCAACGATCTCGGTGGCGCGCGCGATGGCACCGGCCATTCCGACGCCGCGCTGAAGGTGGTCGAGGAAATCAAGGCGGCCGGTGGCGAAGCGATCTCGAATGGCGGCAGCGTCACCGAATATGAGCAGATGGTCGAGATGGTCGCCAAGGCCAAGGAAGCCTGGGGCGGCGTCCATATCCTGATCAACAATGCCGGCGTGCTGCGCGACAAGAGCTTCGCCAAGATGGAACCGGCCGACTTCAAGTTCGTCATCGACGTCCACCTGAACGGATCGGCCAACTGCACCAAGGCAGTGTGGGAAACGATGCGCGCGCAGAATTATGGCCGCATCCTGATGACCGCATCCTCGACCGGGCTCTACGGCAATTTCGGCCAGGCCAATTACGGCGCGGCCAAGCTCGGCCTTGCCGGCCTCACCAAGACGCTGGCGATCGAGGGGGCCAAGAACAACATCAAGGTCAACACGATCGCGCCGACCGCGGGCACGCGCATGACCGAGGACCTGTTCCCGGCCGAGGCGTTCGCTGCTTTCGCGCCCGAGAAGGTGGCCCCCGCCGCGCTCTATCTCGTGTCCGAAGACGCGCCGACCAACATGATCGTCGGTGCTGGCGCGGGCGTGTTCCAGGCGGCCTATGTCACGCTGACGCAAGGCAAGCTGCTGACCGGTGACGACCTGTCGCCGGAGGGCATTGCGGCGCACTGGGCGGAGATCACCGATCGCACCGGTGAGTTGACCCCGCAGAACGGCGCGGAACAGTCGATGAGCATCCTCAAGAAGCTGCAGGGCGGCTGATCGGCTTAGCGATACGCTGTATTGCTACAGTGACACACTTATGGTAATCCTCCTGCCGACAACAGGAGGATTACCATGTATAGCGAAAGCGATATCGACGGCGCGGTGACGGCAGGCGCGATCTCGCGCGACGCCGCCGCTGCGCTGCGCAACCACGTCGCCGCGCGGAGCGCGGTGCCAGCGGTCGACGAAGAGCACTTCCGGCTGCTGACCGGATTCAACGACATCTTCGTCTCGATCGCGCTGGCGCTGGTGCTGGTCGCGGTGGCGTGGATCGGCAAGTCGATCACCACGCCCCTGGCAGGTGCGCTGGTCGCGGTCGCCGCCTGGGCGCTGGCCGAATATTTCACGCGCGTCCGCCGCATGGCGTTGCCGAGCATCCTGCTGCTGCTCGCCTTTGTCGGTGGGGTCGCGGCGAGCTTGATCGGCGTAATGGTCGAACTCCATCCCGACCTCTCCAATCAGGTCAACGCCGCGATCGGCGCGGGGATTGCACTTATCGCCACAGCGGCAGCCTGGGCGCATTGGCAACGGTTCATGGTACCGATCACCGTCGCGGCGGGGGCAGCAGCGGGCGTCGGCGTCGTGGTCGGTCTGACCTTCGCGGCCTTCCCGACGATGCAAGACCTCGTCTATCCGCTGGTTCTGGTGTGCGGCATCGCCGTGTTCACGCTCGCCATGCGGTGGGACATGTCCGACCGCGAACGGCGTACGCGCCGCGCCGACGTCGCCTTCTGGCTCCACCTCGCCGCCGCACCGATGATTGCGCATCCGATCTTTCACATGCTCGGCGTGTTCGGCGCGAATATCGACATCGGCACTGCGCTGATCGTGCTGGCGCTGTATCTCGCCTTCGCCTTCGTCGCCCTTGCGGTCGACCGGCGTGCGCTACTGGTGTCGAGCCTCGTCTACGTCCTCTACGCGATGTACGCGTTGTTCCAGAATGCAGGGGCAATCGAACTCGCCTGGGCATTCACCGGCCTCGCGATCGGCTCGGCATTGCTGACGCTGTCGGCATTCTGGCCAACGATGCGGCGGATAGTGATCGGCACGCTCGGCCATTTGGGCGAGCGTTTGCCCCCGGTCGGCACGATGGTCGCCGCCTGACCCCGCTACAAACCCCGCTCGGCCGCGAGCGGGGTTTGTCGTCAGTCCACCACCTTCATCAACCGTCGTTCGACGGGGGCCAGCACCGGGCCCAATTCGTGCCCACGCTTCAAAACGAGGCCCGCTTCATTGACCAGCGCCCACATGCCTTGCCGGTTGCGCAAGGCCGGGCGCTTTTCGATGCGGAATTCGGGGCGCTCGGCGGCACGGCGAAAGGCGGCAAAGATCGCGGCGTCATGGCCCAACTCGATCGCATAGTCGCGCCACAGCCCAGCCGATACCATCCGTCCGTACAAATCGAGGATCCGCGTCAGTTCGACCCGCTCGAACCCGATCTGCGTCGGAACGCCGCGCGGGCTGGGAAAGGGCGTAACCGTCCCCATCAGGCGCGGTCACGCTCCTGATGATTTTCCGCGAGCAATGCGTCGAGCCGCTTGCGCATCGTCTCCAGCTCACACCGCAGCAACTCCACGCGCTGCGTCGCCGGATCGAACATATCGCTGCACGGCGTGCCATAAGCGAGGAAGCCGGTCGGCTTCTGCCCCCCCTCCACCATCGTCGCGCGCGCCGGGATACCGACCATCACCGCGCCTTCGACGACATCCTTGGTCACCACCGCATTGGCACCGACGCGAGAGCCCTTGCCGAGCGTGATCGGCCCCAGCACCTGTGCGCCAGAGCCAATGATGACATTGTCACAAAGGGTCGGATGACGCTTGCCCGCGACGCCATTGTCGGGGCTCGTGCCGCCGAGCGTGACACATTGATAGATGGTGACGTTGTCCCCGATCTCGGCGGTTTCCCCAATCACCACGAAGCCATGGTCGATAAAGAAATTGCGCCCGATCGTCGCGCCGGGATGGATGTCGATCGCGGTCAGAAAACGCGAAAAATGATTCACCGCACGCGCCAGAAAGAACAGCCGCGCCTTGAAAAGACGATGCGCGATCCGGTGGTACGCGAGCGCCCACACACCCGGATATGTGAGAATCTCAAGCCGCGACCGGGGGGCCGGATCGCGCGCCTTAATTGAATCGAGATAGGCGAGCAATCGTCCCATCGTGGCGGTGTCCCCTTATTATGGGAGATTATCTAGGCGCTCAGTCGAGCGAATAAAAGGACCAGTTCACCGCCGACCACGCCGCATAAATCCCTATCTACCTTGTGGGATTTGGGAAATTCCGCGAAAGTTCGCCGATGTTCGATCTCTCCTCATGGGATTTCACGGCGATCCTAGCCGTGATGCTGCCCTTCATTCTGGTCGGTTTTGCCGCACAGATGATCGATGGTGCGCTCGGAATGGCTTTCGGCATCATCAACAACACCTTGCTGGTGGTGTTTCTGGGCGTGCCCCCTGCCCTCGCTTCGGCCAGCGTCCATGCGGTCGAAACGTTCACCACCGCCGCATCGGGCGTAAGCCACATTCTGCATCGCAATGTCGATTGGCGGCTGTTCCGCCGACTGGTGATCCCAGGCGTGCTTGGCGGCATTCTGGGTGCCTATGTGCTGAGCACCATCGATGCATCGGTCGCGCGACCGTTCGTGATGGCCTATCTCGCGGCAATCGGGTTGTACCTGCTGTTTCGCGCCTATCGCGGCAAGGTCCACCCGCGCGAACCCAAGATCATTGAACCGCTCGGCTTTGCCGGCGGCTTTCTCGATGCGGCGGGCGGGGGTGGCTGGGGTCCAGTGGTGACCTCCAATTTGCTGGTGCAGGGGGCGCCGCCGCGCACCACCATCGGCACCGTCAACACCTCGGAATTTTTCCTGACCTCGACGATCTCGATAACCTTCATCACCACGATGGGGTGGAAGGCGTTCACGCTTCAGACGCTGGGCCTGCTGATCGGCGGGTTGCTGGCGGCCCCCTTTGGTGCTGTCATCGCCAAGCGCGTGCCGACGCGCCCGCTGATGGGGCTGATCGGCACGCTGCTGACCGCGACGAGCGCCTACTCGGTTTGGGCGGCGCTCGCCTGAACGACGTTTAATTGACGGCGGCGTGGACCGTCGCAACCGCTTTCATCACCGCACCGATCCGCACCGCGGTCTGGATCGCTTCGGCGGTGGCACCGGCCTTCTTGAGCACTTGCTCATGGCTGTCGATGCACATGCCGCAGCCGTTCATCGCGCTCACGGCAAGGCTGAACAGCTCGAAATCGACCTTGTCGATGCCCGGCGCACCGATCACATTCATGCGCAGCTTGGCCGGCATCGTCTGATATTCGGCATTCCCGGCGAGATGGGTGAAGCGATAATAGACGTTGTTCATCGCCATCACCGCCGCCGCCGCGCGCGCCGCATTCGCCGCTTCCGGGGTCAGCTTCGCGGCAACCTCGGCCTCGGTCACGTCGACCAGCGGCTTATAGCCGGTGGCGTGCGCGCAGGACAGGAACAGGCCATATTTTTGCTGGTCAGGCAAATGCGCCTCGTTGAGCAGCGAGCCGACGTTGAGACGAATATCCTTGGCGAAATCCGGGAGCGTCCCGGCGAAATCCTTAAGTGACATGATGTTTCTTTCTCGCTCCCCTCCCGCTTGCGGGAGGGGTTGGGGGAGGGCCTGACATAGAAAAGGGGCGCTCCGACCTACGGTACGCCCCTCCCCTAGCCCCTCCCGCAGAGCGGGAGGAGAATTTTACCGACTTACGCCGCGATCTTCAGGACGTCGTCGCCCTTGTTCCAGTTGCACGGGCACAGCTCGTCGGTCTGCAGTGCGTCGAGCACGCGCAGCGTTTCCGCCGGGTTGCGACCGACGTTCAGGCCGTTGACCTGCACCGCCTGGATGACGTTGTCGGGATCGATGATGAAGGTCGCGCGGAACGCGACATGCTCGTTCTTGTCGAGAATGCCGAGCTGCGACGCCAGCACGCCACCGTTATCCGCCAGCCAGGGGAAATCCGCCGCGGCCAGATCGGGATCGGACTTGCGCCAGGCGAGGTGAACGTGCGCGGTATCGGTCGACGCACCGATCAGCACCGCGTCACGATCTTCGAAATCGCCCTTCAGGCCCGCATAACCGACGATTTCGGTCGGGCAGACGAAGGTGAAATCCTTTGGCCAGTAGAACAGCACCTTCCACTTGCCTGGGAACGCGTCCTGGCTGAGCGTTTCACCGGCGGGAAGCGCGTTGACGCCCTGCTGAACGGGAACCGTGAAATCGGGGAGCTTATCGCCAATGGTCAACATATTCTGGGCCTCCTAAAAATGGGGCCTCTTCTGGCATCCTCCACCGCAGCGCTTCTGCACCGTCTGTTGCACAGGCTCATATAGGGCCTGTTTTTATCGATCCAATGGGTTATTTACACGCTTCTGATCGAGTGGAGCGATAAATGGCGACCTATTTGCCGACCCTGAAACAGTTGCAATATCTCGCTGCCCTGCAGGATCACGGGCATTTCGGGCGTGCCGCCGAGGCGTGTTTCGTGACACAGTCGACCTTGTCGGCGGGGATCCGCGAACTCGAAACCCTGATCGGGGTGACCCTGGTCGAGCGCACCCGCCGCGTCGTGCGCTTCACCCCGCTGGGCGACCGCATCGCCGACAAAGCGCGCCGCGTGCTGCGCGAAGCCGATGAACTGGGCGACATGGCGCGCGCTGCCGGACGCCCCTTATCGGGGGAGATGCGGATGAGCGTGATCCCGACGATCGCGCCGTTCATGCTTCCGCGCATCCTGCCGCGGTTGCGGCGCGACTATCCCGACCTCAAACTCTTCCTGCGCGAGGAACCCAGCGGTGCCGCCTGTGAGGGCCTCCATCACGGGCGTGCCGATTGCGTGTTGCTGGCGCTCCCGTTCGCGTGTGGCGAGGTGAGCGCGCAGGTGCTGTTCGAGGATCGCTTGTTCGTGGCAGGCCAGCCGGGCGAGATGGGCAATATCGCGCGTGCGATGCCCTCTGCGGAAATCGACGAGACACGGCTGTTGCTGCTCGAGGACGGGCATTGCCTTAAGGACCATGCGCTATCCGCTTGTGCCCGGCCGGAATTGCGAGCCGAGGCGACGATGATGGGCACGTCGCTCCACACGATCGTACAGATGATCGACAATGGGCTGGGGCTCACGATGTTGCCCGAAATGGCGCTGAAGGCCGGCATCCTCGATCATACCGGTTTGGTCTCGCGCCCGCTCGATGCCGCCAATCCGGCCCGAAAAATCGCACTGGTCTGGCGACGCGGTTCGCCGCGGGAGAAAGACTTTCAATTGCTGGCGACGGCGTTGGCGGAACCGGCTTGACGAAACTATTCGGCCGCTCGACCGTAGTTTGGGGGTGCCTCCTGTAACAGAGGCTCCCTGATCCAGTGGAGAAACTGATGACGTTCAAGACCAACCTGTATCTGGCAACCGTTGCTGGCGCACTCGCCTTCGGTGCTGCCGCCACCGCACAGACCGCGCCAGCCGCTCCGGCAGCGCCCGCAGCCCCGGCAGCAGCCCCCGCGCCGAACCCGACGGTCGGCGGGGCCGTAATGGATGCGACCAAGCCGATCGCTACGAACGCGGCCGCTGCCCCCAACCTCACCACGCTGGTGTCCGCAGTGAAGGCTGCAGGCCTTGCCACGACCCTGGCGGGCCCTGGCCCCTTCACCGTCTTCGCGCCGACGAACGATGCCTTCAGCCGCCTCGCGCCGGGCACGGTCGACACGCTGCTGAAGCCTGAGAACAAGGCCACGCTGGCCAAGGTGCTGACCTATCACGTCGTGCCGGGTACGCTGACGCTGACCGACATCCAGGCGAAGGTCACCGCTGGTGGTGGCAAGGCGGTATTGACCACGGTCGAAGGCGAACCGCTGACGATCGAGTTGATCGGTGGCGGCGTGCAGCTGACCGACGTCAACGGCAATAAGAGCTACATCGAAACCCCCGACGTCGCCCAGTCGAACGGCGTCGTGCATGTCGTCAACGGCGTACTGTCGCCCAAGCTCGGCTAAAGCGTCCACCGCGCGGCGGCGGCATCGTCGCTGCCGCGTGGTTCTACCCAACGGGTCTCGTCGCCGCGTGTTTCCTTTTTCCAAAAGGGCGCGTCGGTCTTCAAGCGATCGATCAGAAAGGCGCAAGCCTCCAGCGCGGGCGCGCGGTGCGGTGCCGCTGTGCCGACAAACACCACCACATCCCCCGGTGCCATCGCACCGACCCGGTGCGTGATCCGCGCATCGATCAGCGCCCAACGCTCACGCGCTTCGTCCACCAGCCTCTGCAGGGCCGCCTCGGTCGCCCCGGGATAATGTTCGAGTTCCAGCGTCGCGACGCCGTCATCGGCGCGGACGAGGCCCACGAAGGTGGCGATGCCCCCTGCCCCGGCGGCAGACAAGGCTGCGAATTGCTCGGCGGCGTCGATGCGGGCAGGATCGACGACGATCATCCGCCGGTCACCGGTGGGAAAATAGCAACTTCACGCGCCGACCCCAGCACCGCGTCCAGCGGCACGAACACCTGATCGACCGCGGCGCGCAAGCGCGCCGGGTCGGCGAAGGCCGCGCCGTGCACCGCGCTCCCGTTCGCCAGCCAGCCGATCAGATCGGCGACCGTCACGACGTCGCCTGGCGGGTCAACCATCTCGCCGCCACGTCCAATCCGTTCGCGTACCCACGCGAAATAGAGCATCTCGATCGCCACAGTTCAGTCCATATGCTTCAGGCCGACGCGCAGATAGTCCCAACCGGTGATCACCGTCAGCACCGCTGCGCCCCACAGGGTAACCAGGCCGACGTCCGCCACCCACGGGTAGAGCGGCACCGCGCCACCCAGAATCAACGCTCCCAGCGACACCATCTGCAGCGTGGTTTTCCATTTGGCGAGCCGCGACACCGGCACCGACACCTGCAATTGCGCGAGGAACTCGCGCAGGCCCGACACCGTGATTTCCCGCAGCAGGATGATCAGAGCGGCGATCTGATGCACGCCCTGGATAACCGCCGGATTGCCATCGCGGGTGCCCACCAGCAGCAGGATGACGGCCGCGACCATGATCTTGTCGGCGATCGGGTCAAGGAACACGCCGAGCTTCGACACCGTTCCGTTGGCCCGCGCGAGATACCCGTCGAAATAATCGGTGATGCCCATCAGGCAATACAGCACGAATCCCGCTGCATAGCCCTCCGCCCAGCCCGGCCACCACAGGAACCAGGCAAGCAGCGGCACCGCGACGATCCGCGACAGGGTGAGCAAGTTGGGTAAGGTCAGCACACACCCGCTCTACTCGCCCGATCCCGCGCGCGAAACCCCAACATGACAAGCGGGTTGCTGGCGCTAGCCCGGCTGGGCTATGGGCGGTCCTTATTTCGCGATATCGAGGCCTCGAAACACATCATGCTCAACGCGCTCGGCTTGCTGAAAGAGCGCCGATTTCTGCCCTTGTTCGTCACGCAGTTCCTTGGGGCGTTCAACGACAATCTGTTCAAGACGGTGATGGTTCAATTCGCCATTTACCGGATTTTCGCCGACCAACGGCTTGAGCAGAATTTCACGGCATTCGCGACCGCGCTTGGTATCCTGCCGTTTTTCTTGCTGTCCGCGCTTGCGGGGCAATTGGCTGACACGCACGACAAGGCCAAGATTATCCGGGTGGTGAAGACCGCCGAGATCGGCATCATGATCGTCGGGGCGAGCGGACTGATGATCGCCTGGGCGGGGTATACCACCGCCGGGCTGGTACTGATGCTGGCCGCAGTGCTGTTCCTCGGCGTGCACTCGGCGTTTTTCGGTCCGATCAAATACGCGATTCTGCCGCAGCATCTGCATGAGGATGAAGTGCTGGGCGGCACTGGTCTGGTCGAATCGGGCACCTATCTCGCGATCCTGATCGGCACCGTGCTCGGCGGGTTCATCGCCGTGCAGCATGCCGCGATCGTGGTACTGGTGGTCGCAGCGGTCGGCTGGATCGCATCGCTGCAAATCCCGCCCGCACTGCGCGAAGGCCGCGAACTGGTGGTGAGCTACAATCCCTTCACGTCGTCGTGGCGCTTGATTTCCGCGACGATGCACATCCGCCGCCTGTTCCTCGCTATCTGCGCGATCAGCTTCTTCTGGACGATGGGGGCAGTGCTCATCATCATCTTCCAGCCGCTCGCCAAGAATGTGCTGACGGCCGACAAACATGTCCTGACGCTGATGATCGCGCTGTTTTCGATTGGTGTCGCGGTCGGATCGGTGCTGATCAACGCGCTGCTGAAAGGCCACACCTCGGCGAAATATGCCCCTGCCTCGGTGCTGGCGATGGGCGCGTTTATCGTCGCTTTCTCGTTCCTCTGCCGCGACTGGCCCGCCGCACCGCACGGCACGCTGTACGACGTGATGACCTTTATCGAGATTCCCCGCGCTGTGCTGGTGATTGTGGCACTGATGGGAATTGCGGTGACCGGCGGCATGTTCGTCGTTCCGCTTTACGCCTTCCTCACCACCACGGTGACCAAGGATCAAACCGCCCGCACCGTCGCCGCCAACAATGTCGTCAATGCCGGCGCGATGACCATCGGTGCGGTGGCGGTGCAGGGACTGGCGGTCGCCGGGCTATCGCCCGAAAACATGCTGCTGATCGTGGCGGCGATGTGTCCTGTATCGGCGTGGCTGGCGCAAAAGCTGCACCTCGCCTGCGACTGACGACCCAGCTCAAACGGCGGCGACTCGCCGCTTCAGAAAATGAACGTGTAGAAGCACACGAAGAAGGCTGTGAAGCTGAGCGCGAACAGTCTGATGTCGCCCTCATCGCGGACCCGCGCGCGCTCTACCCGCCCGGTTACGACGGAGCGGCGGAACGGGTGACGGGCGCTGGGCGCGGCGAGCGAGAGGGTCCGTTGCATGGCAACAGGTTAACGCCGCGTTTACGATTTCGACCAGTGCTTCTTTTGGTTAGCGGCGTCTAAATGCGGGACACCCGCGCAACGCGGCACCGCCCAGCCGTGAGCGGCTCAGACAAATTCGACGTTCGCGCCGGTCAATGCTGCAAAAGTGGTGTCGTCGAGCGGTTCCTGGAACTGGCAACCGGCTTCGAAATCATCGGCCCACACGATCGTGGCGATGACTTGCCCGATACGCGGCAAGGTCAGCCAGATCCTGGCACCCTTTTTCATCGGGGAATATGTGTGCAATTTGGCACCATGCAGCGACACGTTGGTCACCTTGCACAGCGCGCGATCGAATCCGCCACGACCCAGCTTTGCGTCAAGCGAGATCGGCGCACGCGGACTGCGGCGGCGATCGGTCTGGACGACAGGTTCGAATTCGGCGGCAATCATTTAACGTCCCTCCCCGCGAAAACCGCGAGGAGGGAAGAGTAGGCGACTATCGCTAATGCGTCGTTAACGACGCGAAGAAGCTTACTTCTTGCCGATCGACGACATCGCGCCGAAACGCTTGTTGAAGCGCGCAACCTGGCCGCCCGAATCGAGCATCGTGCCGCGACCACCGGTCCAGGCCGGATGCGCGAGCGGATCGATGTCGAGCGTCATCAGATCGCCTTCCTTGCCCCAGGTCGTGCGGGTCTGGAACTGCGTGCCGTCGGTCATCTGCACCGTGATGGTGTGATAATCGGGGTGAATGCCTTTTTTCACGTCGTAAATCTCCGAAAGGCCGCTGGTTACCGACCAGCAGCGAAGGCGCGGGCCCTATCAGAGCCCGCGCCGTGTAGCAATGCGTCTTGTGCGGCCGTTATGCCTTGGGCGGGTCGGCGATCATCGCGGTGAAGTTCGCCTCGGCCGCCAATTGCCCGTCGATCGTCGCGCGCCCGGCGAATTTGCACACGCTGGAACGCTTCTGGACGAATTCGACCTCGAGCTTGAGCAGCACGCCGGGTTCGACCGGCTTGCGGAACTTCGCCCCGTCGATCGCCATGAAATAGACGAGCTTGCCCGAGCCCGCGAGCCCCAGCGACTCGACCGCGAGAATCCCCGCAGCCTGCGCCATCGCCTCGACGATCAGCACGCCGGGCATGATCGGTCGTCCCGGGAAATGCCCCTGGAAGAACTGCTCGTTGATCGTCACTGCCTTGATCGCGGTGATCGACCGGTCGAGGATAAGATCCTCGACACGGTCGACCAACAGCATCGGGTAGCGATGCGGCAATGCCGCCATCACTCGCCCAATGTCGAGCGGGCCGATTGCGCCCCGCCCTGTTTCGTCTGCATCCGCCATCGTGTCGCTCAGCGGCCCTGCGGTGCCTTGCCGGTCGGTGCCGGCGCGGCGGCCGCAGCGCGGCGTGCCTGGATCGCGGCGGCATATTGCTGTTGTTGCAGATATTGCTGGAGGAGCTGCTGGGTCTGCTGGCTCGGCTGCCACCCGGCCGGCGGCGTGATCGGAACCGACGGGTTGGTACGGTCGAGTTCAGCCTTGATGTCGTCGGTCACGTCGACGGCGGGCGTGCTGAACTGCACCGTGTTAGCCGACAGCAACAGGCTGATCTTCTTGGCGGTCACGACCGCGTTCATCGCAGCCGAATATTTCTGCGAGATCTGCTCGATCGCGTAGGCCTGCGCGAGGATCGCCGGGCCGCGCAGACGGGCGAGATCGGTCTGGGCCGATTTCTGCGCCGCTTCGATCTTGGCCAGTGCCGGGTTCTTCGCGGCTTCGGCGGCGGCGATTTCAGCGTCGTCGAGCTTCTTGTCCTTGTTGAGGTCAAGCGGCGCGTACAGCGTGTTCAACTCGGTCTGCAAAGCCTGCTGGCGAGCATTGGCCTGGTCGAGCTGTGCCTTGTAGGTCGTCGCGATCGAGGTGTTGGCGGCATCGAGTGCCTTGGCGGTGAGGATCACGGTTTCCGGATCGGCGATCGCTACGCCAGAAACCTGCGCCTGTGCAGAGCCCGCCGCAACGAGCGTCGGCGCGATCAGCGCGCAGCCGAGCATGAGCTTTTGATACATTTTCATCAGAACTGTGTCCCTACGTTGAAAGTAATGAGTTTGGAGTCGTCGCTCTTGTCCTTGAGGACAGCGTAAGCAAGATCGATGCGCAGCGGCCCGAACGGCGAGTTCCAGTTGACGCCCGCGCCAACCGAGATGCGCGGACGCGCCGAGTTGCCGCCGAAGACTTCTTTGAACGGAGCCTGTGTGGTCGTGTAGGGCGTATTGGTCGATGTGCCGACGCACGTGCCGCCGATCGTCGCAGAATAGCCGGTCTGACACGTCGTGGTTGCCCCGGGATTGGTCGCATCGGTCGCCGGCACCGTGTAATAAGGCTGGCCGTTGGTCGCATAGACCGGCGAGATCAACGGCTGGTACGTTACCCGCCCCGTGACCGGGTCCACTGTTGTCGGAAACTGGCTGCCCGACAAAACCGGCGATGTGATGCCGAACAACGCACCGGCCTGCACATAGATGGACGGCCGCAACCCGAGCTCACGCGCGCCCGCGCCGAGCGGGATCTCGATTTCGAATTTGCCGAGATAATAAGCCCGGCCACCCAATGCGTCGTCGACGAACTGGGTACGGTCGGTCACCAGCGTCTGGTTGCCGGACGCATCGGTCGTATAGCCGATGCGCTGGACGCGCGGCCCAACGCCGCGAATGTCGAAGCCACGGAAATCCGGCTCGCCCAGGTAGAAGCGATCGGTAATGCGGACATTGTCGATCCCAACGCCACGGCTCTTCTCCAGCGAATGGATGTAACCACCCTCGGCATTGAGCGACCCGATGAACCCCGCACCAATGTTGAAGAATTTCGATCCTTCAATCTTCGAGCGAATATATTTCACATCGCCGCCAAGCCCTGCGAAATCCTGGCTGAAGATGAAGCGCTGGCCGGCAGTCGGGCGCAGTCGGCTGTTGAGGCTGTCGAACACCAGCGAATAGCCGATCGACGACGTCCAGCGATTACCGATCGCGTCGCACAAATATCGGCCGGCAAGCAGCGGCTCGCAGGTGTCCCCCGGAGAATTGCCGCGAATGCCGTCGTTATTCGAGTCGCTGAAATAGGTGCTCTTGTCGAGGCCGACTTCGTCATAGCTTAGGCCATAACGCCCGGCGAGCTGCCAATATTCGGTCAACGGAACACCGGCACGGACCTGGAAGCCAGTCGACACCTGCGTGTAGGTGGTCTGCCGCGTATTCCCGAGATAGTTGAAGGCGTTGTAATCGCGCCGGAAAATGTCGCCGCCGATCGCGATATTCTTGTTGAACAGATAGGGCTCGGTAAAGCCCAGCTCAACCGACTTGGAATAGGTCGAATAATTGACGCTGGCGCGCAACTCCTGGCCCTTGCCGCGGAAATTGCGTTGTTTGATCGACGCCTGAATGATGAACTGTTCAAGGCTGGAATAGCCTGCCGACAGCGACAATTCGCCCGTGGATTTCTCTTCGACATCGGCCGTCAAAACCACACGGTCGGGGGCCGACCCCTGCGTCTGCTTGATCTCGAACTTGTCCTGGAAGAAACCGAGCGAGTTGATGCGGTCCTGCGAACGCTTGACCTGGAAGCTGTTGAACGCGTCGCCTTCCGACAGGCGGATTTCGCGACGGATGATCTTGTCCTGAGTCTGCGTGTTGCCGTTGATTTCGACGCGCTCGACATAGGTGCGCTTGGCTTCGGCGATGTGGAAATTGATCCCCATCGTCAGCGTGTCCTTGTCACGCTGGAAGTCCGGATTCACTTCGGTGAAAGCGTAACCGAACAGGCCCGCCGCCTCGCTAAGCGAATCGACCGAGGTCTCGACCTTCTTGGCGTTGTACCAGTCGCCCTTCTTGATCCCGAGGTTCGCCGCGAGCCGCTTGTTGTCGAAATCGCGAATGTCGCTGTCGACGGTCACGTCACCGAATTTGTAGCGCTTCCCCTCTTCCACCACATAAGTGATGATGAAGTCCTTCTTGTCCGGGGTCAGCTCGGCAACGGCGGAAGTGACGCGGAAGTCGGCATAGCCTTCGGTCAGATAGAATTGGCGCAGCTTCTGCTGGTCATAGGCCAGGCGATCCTGGTCATAGCTGGTGTTCGAGCTGAGCAGCGTCGTCAGGCGCGCTTGCTTGGTCGCCATCTGCTCGCGCAGCTTGCTGTCGGAAAACACTTCGTTGCCGAGGATGTTGATCTGGCGGACCTTCGACTTCGGCCCCTCGGTCACCTCGAAGATGACATCGACGCGGTTCTGGTCGAGCGACACCATCTTGGGATCGACGACTGCGGCAAAGCGCCCCTGGCGGCGATACAGTTCGATGATGCGCGCCACGTCCTGACGCACGGCGGTGCGGGTGAAGATCTGGCGGGGGGCGAGTTTCACCTCCTTCTTGATCTTGTCTTCCTTCAGCCGCTTATTGCCCTCGAAGATGACGCGGTTGATGATCGGGTTTTCGCGCACGCGCAGCACGATGTCGCCGGTCTCGGCACCGCCGATCGTCACATCGGCGAACAGGTCGCTGGCGTAGAGATCCTTGATCGCCTGATCGAGCGTCTCGTTGGTGAAGACCTGACCGGTGCGCAGCTTGGTGTAAGACAGCACCGTCTCGGGTTCGAGACGCTGCGAACCTTCGACCCGGATCGCCTTGATCGTGCGGGTGACCGGTGCGACGACCTGCGCTGGTGCAGGTGCCGGTGCCGGCTGCGGTGTCGCCGCGGGTTGGCCCGTCGTCTGCGCGACCGCAACGGTCGGCACGCCGGTGAGCATCGTGCCTGCGAGCAACACGGCGGTGGCCCGTGCGCCGTATTTGGAAACCTTGATTGCTGTCACATCCCACCCCAAATCGGAGAAAATTCCGCGTGGCCGAAAACTCGTCGGCCCGCCCTGCCTCACCTGCGTCAACCGATCAAGAGCCGGTCAGGGCCTTCCACAGGCCGAAAGCGCCGAGATCGTTAAACGTTACCATCACCATCAAGGCGAGAATCGCCGCCAATCCTGCACGAAACGCCCATTCCTGCACATTCGGCGCGACCGGCCTGCGCCGGATCGCCTCGATTGCGTAGAAAAACAAATGGCCGCCGTCCAACAGAGGGACTGGCAAGAGGTTGATGAATCCCAGATTAATCGACACACCGGCGATGAAATAGATCAACACCGGCCAGCCCAGCGAGAATTGCTCGCCCGACACTTTGGCGATGCGGAGCGGCCCTCCAAGTTCGTCGGTTGAGCGGCGCCCGCTAAGGATTTGGCCCAATCCTTCGACCGTGGACCGCAGGATTCTGCCGGTCATTTCGACGCCGACCACCGGTGCTTCGAACAGGCCCACCCGATGCGGCACCGGGGTGGTCGGCGATATGCCGAGCAGCCCTTTTTTGAAGGTGTTGCCAAAACTGTCGCGCTGCACGGCGGTACCCAGGACGCCAACGCGCCGAATCCGGCTTCCCGCGTGCTCATATTCGACCACCACCGGGTAACCGGGCCGTAACACCGCGAATTCGTAGACATCTTCGAAAGTGTTGATCGCGCGCCCATCGATCGCGGTGATTCGATCACCGGTCTGCAAGCCGATCGCTGCCGCCGTGCTGCCGGGGCTGACGCCGCCGACGATGGAGGGGGTACGATCGACACCATAGGCCATCGCGAACGCCGCCAGAATCACAACCGCGACAACGAAATTGGTGATCGGTCCCGCTGCCACGACGATCGCGCGCTGCCACACCGGACGCCCTTGCAACGTGCGTGCGCGCTCCTCGGCAGGCAATTCCAGCCATGCCGGGTCGGGCGTGCTGGCGGCGTTGAGATCGCCCGCAAACTTCACATAGCCGCCGAGCGGCAGCACGCTGAACTTCCAGCGAGTCCCGCGTCGGTCGGTCCAGCCGAACAGCTCGCGCCCGAAACCGATCGAAAAGGCATCGATCTTCACGCCGAACACCCGCCCAGCCAGATAATGCCCCATCTCATGCAGGAAGACGAGCGGGCCGATCACCAGCGCAAAGCCGACAAGGGTGACCAGCAGTCCGGGAGAATGGCTCAAGCGACGATATCCTTCACATTCGTCCCTCTTAACGCCCCGCCACGAACCGCAATCTGCCTGCGCGCCATGCTGCGCGCTTCGGCATCGACCGCCAGAACATCATCCACGCTTTCCGGTGCGGCCGGATCATATGCCGACAGGGTATCTTCGACGATTGCGGCAATTTCGAGGAAGCCGATCTCCCGGTCGAGAAAGGCCGCGACCGCCACCTCGTTCGCCGCATTCAGGATCGCGGGGCGTGCGCCCCCTGCGTCGAGTGCCGCCCGCGTCAGCCGGATCGCGGGGAAACGCTCAGCATCGGGTGCCTCGAAATCGAGCCGCCCGATTGCAACGAGATCGAGCGGAGCCATCGGCGTCGCCATGCGATCGGGCCAGGCGAGGCAGTGCGCGATCGGCGTGCGCATGTCGGGCGGACCCATCTGCGCCAGCACCGAGCCATCGACATAATCGACCAGCGAATGGATCACCGATTGCGGATGAATGACGATTTCGATTGAATCATGCGGCACCGGGAACAACCGCGCCGCCTCGATCAACTCCAGCCCCTTGTTGAACAAGGTGGCCGAATCGATCGAAATCTTCGCGCCCATCGACCAGTTCGGATGCGCGACCGCCTGTTCGGGGGTGACGGTGCGCATCGCCTCGGTCGTCCAGGTACGGAACGGACCGCCGCTACAGGTCAGGATGATGCGGCGCACGCGCTCGGGCCGTGCGGCATCGAAGCATTGGAAGATCGCGTTGTGCTCGGAATCGGCTGGCAGCAAGGTCGCGCCATGCCGGGCCGCCGCCGCCAGCACGACATCGCCCGCCGAGACCAACGGTTCCTTATTGGCGAGGATCACGGTCTTGCCGCCCGCAATCGCCGCCATCACCGGCTCCAGCCCGATACAGCCGACGATCGCGCCCATCGTGATATCGGCCCCAAGGCTGGCCGCCTCGACCACAGCCGAGCGTCCGCCCGCAGTGCCGATGTTGGTGCCTGCCAGCGCCGCCCGCAGATCGGGCAGGCAAGCCTCGTCCGCCACCACGGCCAGCTTCGCGCGCGTGCGGATCGCCGCCGCCGCCAGTCCCGCAACATCGCGATTGGCGGTCAGCGCCAGAACCTCGAACCGGTCCGGCTCGCGCTCGACCAGGTCGAGCGTCGAGGTGCCGATCGAGCCCGTTGCCCCAAGGATCGTTATCGTCTTCACCACCAATATACCTTCGGTAACAGCACCAGCAACGCAGCGACCGGCGCGACCGGCACCAGCCCGTCAAGGCGGTCCAACACCCCGCCATGCCCGGGCAGCAGCGAGCCGCTATCCTTCACCCCTGCCCGCCGCTTCAGCCAGCTTTCGTAAAAGTCCCCGGCCTGCGCCAACACTGCCAGCACCGGCGTCGCCAGCGTCATGCGCACCGGCAAGCCATAGCGATAATGCAGGAACGCGGCGAACAGGCCCGCCGCCAAAACGCCACCGCCCAGCCCGGCCCAGGTCTTGTTCGGGCTGATGGCCGGCGCAATCTTCGCCCCGCCTATAACGCGACCCGCCGCATAGGCACCGATGTCGCATGCCCACACCAACGCCAGCGCCCACAGCGTAAAGAGAATACCCTCATCTTGCCGCCGGATCACCAGCAAGGCCATGATCGGCAGCCCGACATAGAAGATGCCCTGCGCCAGCCCGCGCCGCCCGGTCACGATCACCACGAAGAAGCCCGCGCCGATTAGCAAGCCGAGCGTGAGAAACCCCGCTCCCGCACCAATTACGGGGGCCATAATCGCAAGCGGCACCGACAACGCATATTGCGCAAGCCGCTTGGTCTCGTTCGGCGCGGACTGCAGTCCCGCCCATTCCCCCATCATGACGATGCCGAGCACCACGCAAAGTAGCCAGAATGCGATCCCGCCCAATACAACGCCGGTCAATGCGACCGCGACCAGCGCGATCCCGACGATGATGCGCAGCGTCAGATTGGACGGGCCACGCGGCTCGGCAAGCGGCGTCACGGGAGGTGGCGTCACAGGCCCCCGAACCGACGCTGCCGCTGTCCGAAGGTTTCGACCGCAGCAGCCAGCGTATCTGCGTCAAAATCGGGCCACAGCGTATCGACGAACAGCAATTCGGCATAGGCCGCTTGCCACAACAGGAAGTTGGACAAACGGACCTCACCGGAGGTGCGAATCAACAGATCCAGCGGCGGCAGGTCGCGCGTGTCGAGCTCGTCCTCGAACACGGCTTCGTCGATCGTCGTCGGATCGAGCGTGCCTGCTTGCGCGCGTTCCGCAAGCCGCCGCGCGGCCGCCGCAATCTCCGCTTGCGCGCCGTAATTGAGCGCGATCACCAGGATCGGCCCGGTGTTGACTGCGGTACGCGCGACTGCGGTGTCGATCAGTTCGACCAGATCGGGGGTGAACCGGCGATAATCGCCAATCACCCGCAGTTGCACATTGTCGCGCACCATCTCATCAAGGTCATTGCGGATGAACAGCCGCAGCAACCCCATCAGGTCACTGACTTCGCTCTCCGGGCGTCGCCAGTTCTCGCTCGAAAAGGCATAGAGCGTCAGCGCCTCAATCCCCATCGCGCGCGCAGCACGCGAGATACGACGCACCGCTTCGACGCCTTGCCGATGGCCAGCGACCCGCGGCAAATGGCGTTTCTTGGCCCAGCGCCCATTGCCATCCATGATGATCGCGACATGGCGCGGCAACACCCCCGCGCCCTTGCCGGTCACCAACTCGGGAGCAGAGGCGGCAAATGGCCTCACTTGCCCAAAATTTCCTTTTCCTTGGCGCTCGCCGCCGCATCGATTTCGCCAATCGTCTTGTCGGTCAGCTTCTGCACTTCGGTTTCGAGCTTCTTGCGCTCGTCCTCGCCGAACAGGCCCTTCTTTTCATCGACCTTGAGCGAATCCATGCCGTCACGACGCACATTGCGCGCGGCGATGCGCGCATCCTCGGCATATTTACCCGCGAGCTTGGCCAACTCCTTGCGGCGCTCCTCGGTCAGATCGGGAATCGGCAAGCGCAGGGTGGTGCCATCGACGATCGGGTTGAGCCCGAGCCCGGCCGAGCGAATCGCCTTGTCGCACGGGCCGACATTGGACTTGTCCCACACCTGTACCGACAGCATCCGCGGCTCGGGTGCCGACACGGTCGCCACCTGATTGAGCGGCATTTGCGCGCCGTAGACCTCGACGGTGACGGGATCGAGCAGCGAGGTCGATGCGCGTCCGGTGCGCAGACCGGCGAGATCGCCCTTCAACGATTCGACACTGCCCGCCATGCGGCGTTCGAGATCGGCCTTGTCATAAGCGGCCATGACTTAATCTCCTGCTGTGGTTTGAACGACCGTCGACACGCCTTCACCGCGCAGAACCGCAGCAAGATTGCCGGGCTGACGGATGTTGAAGACGACGATCGGGATTTTGTTGTCGCGGCAAAGCGCGATCGCGCTCGCGTCCATCACCTTGAGATCCTGCGCGAGCACAGTGCCGTAACTCACGGTTTCAAAACGCTTGGCGGTCGGGACCAATTTCGGGTCGGCATCATAGACGCCGTCGACCGACGTGCCCTTGAACAGGGCGTCGCACTTCATCTCGGCGGCGCGCAACGCGGCCCCGCTATCGGTGGTGAAGAACGGGCTGCCGACGCCCGCTGCAAAAATCACGATCCGACCCTTTTCGAGATGGCGCTCGGCGCGGCGGCGGATGAAGGGTTCACACACCGACGCCATGGGGATCGCCGATTGCACGCGCGTCTCGACGCCGATCTTTTCCAGCGCGTTCTGCACGGCGAGCGCGTTCATCACGGTCGCCAGCATCCCCATATAATCGCCGGTGGCGCGGTCCATGCCGCGCGCCGCGCCGGAAATACCCCGGAAGATGTTACCCCCGCCGACGACGACGCAGAGTTCATACCCCTGGTGCTTCACATCGGCGATTTCGGCGGTCACACGGGCAATGACGTCAGGGTCGATCGAAAGGCCACCGGCCCCCATCAGGACCTCGCCCGACAATTTCAGCAAAATACGTTTAAAGTGCGGGGTGGTCACGGCATTCCAGACTGCAAAGGGTCATGATCGCCCTGGGGGCGGTGCGGCGCGGACCTTATCGGGCACGCACTGCGATTGGAAGCGCGGAAACCGTGCAGATCGAATACACGAAGGGCCGCACCTCACCGGCACGGCCCTTCGGCATTTGCGGCCTCGCGCGCGAGCGGGGCCGAGTGTTATGCAGTCGCCTGCGGCACACCCGAAGCGGCCGCGACTTCCGCCGCGAAATCGCTCGTTTCCTTCTCGATGCCCTCGCCGAGCTGGAAGCGGACATAGTCCTTGAGCACGATCGCGGTGCCGGCTGCCTTGGCGGCATTGGCAACGACGTCCGAGATCTTGGTCTTGCCGTCCATCACCAGCAGCTGGCTGACGAGCGCGTTTTCCTTGCGATACTTGGCGATCGCACCCTCGACCATCTTAGCGACGATGTCGGCGGGCTTGCCGCTTTCCGCTGCCTTTTCGGTCGCGATCGCGCGCTCACGCTCGACGATCTCGGGGTCGAGGCCATCTTCGTTCAGCGCCAGCGGGAAGGCTGCTGCGATGTGCATGGCGATCTGCTTGCCGAGCGGCTCGAGCACGTCCTTGCCCGCTTCGCTCTCCAGCGCGACGAGCACGCCGATCTTGCCGAGGCCGGGGGCCGCTGCGTTGTGGATGTAGGGAACAACCGCGCCAGCCGACACTTCGAGGCGCTTGGCGCGACGCAGGTTCTGGTTCTCGCCGATCGTGGCGATGTTGTTGGTCAGGATTTCCTCGACCGTCTTGGCACCCAGCGGGGCGGCCTTGATCGTCGCGATATCGTCACCCAGTTCGAGCGCGACCGAAGTCACGTCGCGAACGAAGGTTTGGAACTGCTCGTTCTTGGCGACGAAATCCGTCTCCGAGTTCACTTCGACCGCAGCACCCTTGGTGCCCGATACTTCGACGCCGATCAGGCCCTCGGCCGCAGTACGGCTGGACTTCTTGGCGGCCGCGGCGAGGCCCTTGGCGCGCAGCCAGTCCATCGCCACCGTCATGTCGCCATTGGCTTCGGTCAGCGCCTTCTTGCAATCCATCATGCCCGCGCCGCTCTTTTCGCGCAGGTCCTTTACCGCAGCTGCCGTGATCTCGGCCATGTCGTTGGTCCTTATCTCAGTAGAATATGGTTTTGGACGGGATAGAGCCGCGCCCTACCCCGTCCGTATGTCAGTTCTGCGACGCTTACGCGTCGATCTGGCGCTCGGTTTCCGCAGCCAGCTCGGCCTGCAGAGCCGCGTCGGTTGCCGGCGTAATGTCGGCGGCCGCAGCCGGAGCAACGCTCAGCGCTTCCTCGGCGGGCGGAGCTTCCATCGAACCGATGTCCTGGCGACGCGACAGCTGCTCATGGCCACCGCGGGTCGCGGCGATCGCAATCGCTTCGCAATACAGGCGGATGGCGCGGCTGGCGTCGTCATTGGCCGGAACCGGGAAGGCGATGCCGTCGGGCGAAACGTTCGAATCGAGGATCGCGACGACCGGGATCCCCAGCGTGTTGGCTTCCTTGATCGCCAGCTCTTCCTTGTTGGCGTC
This sequence comes from Sphingomonas sp. TF3, assembly GCF_003985085.1. Classification (NCBI taxonomy): domain Bacteria; kingdom Pseudomonadati; phylum Pseudomonadota; class Alphaproteobacteria; order Sphingomonadales; family Sphingomonadaceae; genus Sphingomonas; species Sphingomonas sp. TF3. Next base: position 100,542 of record NZ_RWKS01000004.1, read on the forward strand.
GATCACGAACATCACGTCGGGAATGCCGCCCATGTCGCGGATGCCGCCGAGCGACAGCTCGAGCTTGTCCTTCTCACGGGTAAGCTGCAGCACTTCCTTCTTGGTCAGGCCGTGCGTGTCGCCCGAAAGCTGCTCTTCCAGCGTCTTGAGGCGCTTGATCGAACCCGAAATGGTCTTCCAGTTGGTGAGCATGCCGCCCAGCCAACGATGGTTGACGAAATGCTGGCCCGAACGACGGGCTGCTTCTGCAACGGGCTCCTGCGCCTGGCGCTTGGTGCCGACGAACAGCACCTTGCCGCCAGCGGCGGTCGACGCTGCGACGAATTCGAGCGCGCGCGCGAACAGCGGAACGGTCTGCGAGAGATCGAGAATGTGGACGCCGTTGCGGTCGCCAAAGATGTAGGGCTTCATCTTCGGATTCCAGCGGTGCGTCTGGTGGCCGAAATGCGCGCCCGTTTCGAGCAATTGCTGCATGGAGACGACAGGTGCCGCCATAAGGTAGTTCCTTTCCGGTTGATCCTCTGGGAAGCGAGTAATCCGGACAGGCGAACCTGCTCGGACACCGGTGATGTGTGCTTCCCATGCGGTGTGAAGGCGCGCCCTTTATCCGAGACGCTCCGGCAAATCAAGTCCGGCAATGCGCTTGACGACGGAACGCAATGAGAACATAACGGGTCTCAGAGCGGAACGTGGAACGGAACACGGCCCGTGAATGTTGCGACTTTGTGACTCTTCACCGTGAATGAAGGAGTTGAACGATGGCCGTTGTGAGTTTTCTGGTGTTCGCGAGTGCCTTCGCCGCGAGCCTTGCTGTTTTCTACCTGACCCTGGCACCTGCGCTGCCGCGGATCGTCGCGATCTTGCGCGATGGAGCCGACCCTCTCGCTGCTCTCCAAACGCAGGTAACGGTCAGAGAGCCGCGTCTGCGGGTGCGGGGGACGACCGCCCCAGCGCTGGCACGGACGCCGCTGCGCGCAGCCGCTTGACCCGGGCATAGGCGACGATGCTGAACGGCAATGTCGCGAGATATGCGACGCACAGGAAGCTGAGCGTGTGCCAGGGAGCGGAGATGAGCGCTGCCCCCAGTAGAACCACCACCGCAATTGCTTCGAAGCGGATATTGTTGCGCAAACGCAGCGAAGACCAACTGAAGGTCGCGACGCTCGACACCATCAACGCTGCCATCAGCGCGACCCAGGGCGCTACGATCAGCGGCGAACGCCACCAGTCGAGACCGGTCCAGAACCACAAATAAAGGGGTAGCATCGCCAGCCCGGCACCGACCGGAGAGGGCGCGCCAGTCAAAAAACCTGCGGATTTATGCGGTTGCTCCACCACGTCGATCGCTGCGTTGAACCGGGCGAGACGCAGCGCGCAGAACACCGCGAACACCAGCGCGCACAGCCAGCCGACGCGGGGCAGATCCTTCAGCGACCACAAATAGAGGATCAGCGCGGGCGATACGCCGAACGAAATGGCATCCGACAGCGAATCGAGCTCGGCCCCAAAGCGGCTCTCGCCGCGCACCATGCGCGCGATCCGCCCGTCGATCCCGTCGAGCACGCTGGCGATCATCACCATCACGACTGCGGTTTCCCACTGACCGGCAATCGCGAAGCGAATGCCGGTCAGGCCGGAACACAAAGCAAGCGCGGTAACGGCGTTGGGCGCGACCGCGCGCAGTGGCAGCCCCCGTGCCGCGCCGCGCCGATACGGAGACCTCATGCGATGACAATCCGTCGCATCACTGCGCGATCCCGGCCGCCATAGTGCCGCCTACGCGGCCAAGGATCGTTTCGCCCGCTACGCTCCGCTGGCCAAGCACAACCTGGCACGCGCAATCATCGGGCAGATAGACGTCAACCCGGCTGCCGAAGCGAATCAAACCGATGCGCTGCCCCGCCGCGACCATGTCGCCCGGCTTGACGAACGGCACGATCCGACGCGCGAGCAGGCCAGCAATTTGCGTAAAACCAATGCGCCGCACGGTGCCATCCGCAGCCGGTCGGCCTTCGACGACGATATGCTGACGCTCATTGTCCTCGCTTGCTTTGTCGAGCTCGGCATTCACGAACTTGCCCGAGATATAGACAACCTGCTTCACCGTTCCCGCGATCGGCGTGCGGTTGATATGGACGTCGAACACCGACATGAACACCGACACGCGCACCAGCGGCGCATCGCCCAGGCCATTCGGGCCGGCCAGTTCGCGCGGCACCGGTACGCGCTGAATCATCGAAATCAGCCCGTCGGCAGGAGATACGATCAGCCCCTCGCCGCTCGGCGTTACGCGTACCGGATCGCGAAAGAACAAGGCGACCCATAAGGTGATGCCGATCAACGGCCACGCTACGAACCAGCCGAACCAGACCAATGCGACCAGCGCGATCACCCCGGCGATGGCGACATATTTGCGCCCTTCCGGGTGCAGATCGGGGATGCGCCATTTCACGGCTTCGGCGGACGGATTTGGTGTTTCGGGAGGAAGCATCCCCCTTCCCTACCCCACACGTCCCCGTGCCACAATCATCATCCCGCGCTCCTGCCGTTCCGCACCGGGTTGATCGCCGCGCGCCATGCTCCTAGACGCTCCTCGAAACTCCCATAGGAAAGATCGTGATGGCGAAGATCAAGGTGAAGACGCCCGTCGTGGAAATCGATGGCGACGAGATGACGCGGATCATCTGGCAGTGGATCCGCGAACGGCTCATTCTCCCCTATCTCGATATCGATCTGGAATATTACGACCTCGGCATGATGAGCCGCGATGCGACCGACGACAAGATCACGGTGGATAGCGCCAAGGCGATCCAGAAATATGGCGTCGGCGTGAAGTGCGCGACGATCACCCCGGACGAGGCCCGCGTCGAGGAGTTTGGCCTGAAGAAGATGTGGAAGTCGCCCAACGGCACGATCCGCAACATTCTCGGCGGCACCATCTTCCGCGAGCCGATCGTGATCAAGAACGTGCCCCGCCTGATCCCGGGCTGGACGCACCCGATCGTCGTTGGCCGCCACGCATTCGGCGATCAGTATCGCGCGACCGACTTCCTCGTTCCCGGCCCGGGCAAGCTGCGCCTGGTGTTCGACGGGGATGACGGCGAAGTGATCGACCGCGAAGTGTTCCAATTCCCGTCGGCGGGCGTCGCGCTGGCGATGTACAATCTTGACGATTCGATTCGCGATTTCGCGCGCGCCTCGATGCATTACGGCCTGAACCTGAAATGGCCGGTGTACCTGTCGACCAAGAACACCATCCTCAAGGCCTATGACGGCCGCTTCAAGGATCTGTTTGCCGAGGTTTTCGAGACCGAGTTCAAGGACAAGTTCAAGGAAGCGGGGATCGTCTACGAACATCGCCTGATCGACGACATGGTCGCCTCGGCACTCAAGTGGCACGGCGAATTCGTCTGGGCGTGCAAGAATTATGATGGCGACGTGCAGTCCGACCAGGTCGCGCAGGGCTTCGGCTCGCTCGGCCTGATGACCTCGGTGCTGCTCACCCCCGATGGCAAGACGGTCGAGGCGGAAGCCGCACACGGCACCGTTACGCGCCACTTCCGCCAGCACGAGCAAGGCAAGGCAACTTCGACCAACCCGATCGCGTCGATCTTCGCCTGGACCGGCGGCCTGAAATATCGCGGCAAGTTCGACGGCACCCCCGAGGTGACGAAGTTCGCCGAGACGCTCGAGCGCGTCTGCATCCAGACCGTCGAGAACGGCCACATGACCAAGGATCTGGCGCTGCTGATCGGCCCCGATCAGCCGTGGATGACGACCGAGCAGTTCTTCGAGCAGGTGCGCGTCAATCTCGAACAGGCGATGGGCGCTTCGGCCTAACCCTCCTCCCAAATCTACTTGGCGGCCACCGCGTCCGATACGGACCCGTGGCCGCCGAACCGTCTTTTGGCCACTAAAGGTCTTTTTTGTCAGTCAAAAGCTGACAAGCCGCCAATGTGTTGCGTACAGTGGCGCAATGGCATCTCCCCTAAACTCCACCGGTTTCAGCGACGCCCTTGTAATCCTGGGGGCAGCCGGGCTCGTTATCCCCGCTTTTGCGCGGGCCAAGATCAGCCCGGTCATCGGTTTCATTCTCGTCGGATTACTGGTCGGCCCGTCGGGGCTGGGCGCGCTCGTCCCCAGCTATCCCTGGCTTTACCACATCACCATTTCCGATCCGCACGCGATCGAGCCTTTTGCCGAATTCGGCATCGTGCTGCTGCTGTTTTCGATCGGGCTCGAGTTGTCGTTCAAACGCTTGTGGTCGATGCGCCGACTTGTCTTCGGCACCGGTGCGGCGGAATTGATCGGATCGGGGCTGATACTCGGTACCGGCTTGCACCTGTTGACGGACGTGGCGTGGACCGGATCGTTCGCACTCGGCATCGCGCTGGCGCTGTCTTCCACCGCACTCGTGCTCCCGATCGCGGGCACGTCGAGCCCTGTCGGGCGTACGGCGTTTGCCATGCTGTTGTTCGAGGATCTGGCGCTGGTGCCGATCATCTTCATTCTGGGCGCGCTGGGGCCGATGGCGGCGGCGGGCGGATGGATGGGATTCGCGCGCGTTGGCGGCGGCGCGATCCTGACGGTCGCAATCCTGTTCGTCGGCGGGCGCTTCTTCCTGCCCAAATTGTTCGCCCAGGCGGCGCGCACCAAGAGCCCTGAACTGTTCCTCGCCGCCTCGCTGCTGGTGGTGATTGCTGCCAGCCTGGCGACGACGGCAGCCGGGCTCTCGCCAATCGTCGGCGCGTTGATCGCCGGGCTGCTCATCGCCGAAACCAATTACCACAGCGAAGTCGAAGTGATGACCGCGCCGTTCAAGGGGCTGGCGCTCGGCGTGTTCCTCATCACCGTCGGCATGAGCGTCGATCTCGGCGCGATCGTCGCCGACTGGGGATCGTATCTGCTCGCTATCATCGCCGTCGTCGCGATCAAGGCGCTGGTCACTTTCGGTTTGCTGCGGCTGGCCGGCATCCGGGGTGGGGTGGCAGCGGAAACCGGCATGTTGATGGGCAGCCCGTCCGAAACGACGCTGATCGTGCTGGGGGCGGCGGGGCAGGCGCAACTGCTCGCGCCCGGCCTCGCCAGCTTCTGGCAGACCGTCACCGCGATCGGCCTGACGATCACCCCGCTGCTCGCTTTGCTCGGCAAGCGCGCCGCCAAGCGGATCGAGCGTCGCCAGGGTGATTCGCCCGAAGCCTCGATCCCGGAGGACGGCCCCGGCACCGTTGTCATCGGCTTTGGCCGCGTCGGGCGGATGGTGTGCGACATGCTCACAATCCACGGCCAGCCCTATGTCGCGGTGGAAGCCGATATCGATGCGGTGAAGGCTGCCCGCAGGGACGGCTATCCCGTCATTTTCGGGGATGTCGTGCGACCGGAACTGGTCGATCGGCTCAATCTCGGCCGGGCTCGTGCGCTGATCCTGACGATGGACGATCCGGTGCTGAGCATCGCCTTGACGCGGCGCGTGCGCGGCTGGGTGCCCGATCTGACGATCATCGCGCGCGCCCGCGACACCGCCCATGCCGCCGATCTTTACAAAGCGGGCGCGAGCGACGCGGTGCCCGAAACGCTGGAAAGCTCGCTGCAATTGGCGGAGGCGGTACTGACCGATCTTGGCGTCGCGGTCGGCCCGGTCATCGCCTCGATCCACGAAAAGCGCGCCGAATTGCGCGAGGAAATCAAGGCGGCGGCGGAGATGGACGTGACCCCGCGCTTGCGCCGCGCGCGCCTTAAAGCAGAGTAGCCGCAAACAGCGCCCCCGGCGCAAAGCCGGGGTGGCAAGATCACCCTGCCAGCGCCGCCTTCACCGCCGCGACCGCTTCAGCCCCCTTCGCACCGTCCGGCCCACCGCCCTGCGCCATGTCGGGGCGGCCACCGCCACCCTGCCCGCCCAGCGTCGCCACCGCGATCTTGAGCAGATCGACCGCGCTGCGCGTCGCGACCAGATCCGCCGTCACGCCAACCGCTACCGAAGCGCGGCCCTCATTGACCGCGACGATCATCGCAATGCCAGAGCCGACGCGCTGCTTCATCTCGTCCACCGCGCCACGCAGCCCCTTGGGGTCGAGCCCCTCGACCACCTGACCGAGGAACGACACGCCACCAATCTCTTCCGGTCCCGCCGCAGCCGCACCGGCCCCGCCGCCCAGCGCCAGCGCCTTCTTGGCCTCGGCCAATTCGCGCTCCAGCCGCCGCCGATCCTCGACCAAAGCCGCCACGCGCGCGGGCACTTCGTCGGGCGAGGATTTCAGCGCCGTGGCCGCCTCGCGCAGTTTCTCATCGCGCGAGGTGAGGTAAGACCGTGCCGCCTCCCCGGTCAGCGCCTCGACCCGGCGCACGCCGCTCGACACCGCCCCTTCGCTCACCACGGTGAACAGGCCAATGTCGCCCAATGCGCGGACATGCGTACCGCCGCACAGTTCGAGCGAGTAGATCTCGTCGCCCTCGCGCCCCATCGATACGACGCGCACTTCATCGCCATATTTCTCGCCGAACAGCGCCATCGCGCCCTCCGCGATCGCTTCGTCGGGCGTCATCAACCGCGTGGAAACCGGGCCGTTGGCGCGGATCTGGTGGTTCACGTCGACCTCGACCTGCGCCAGCGCGGCAGGGTCGATCGCGGTCGGTTGCGAAAAGTCGAAGCGCAGCCGCTCGGGCGCGACCAGGCTGCCCTTTTGCGCGACATGCAGGCCGAGCCGCTGGCGCAGCGCCTCGTGCAGCAAGTGCGTCGCCGAATGGTTGGCGCGAATCCGGTCGCGCCGGCCGCTGTCGATCGTCAGATGCAGCGCATCGCCAACCGCGATCTCGCCTTGTTCGATCTTCGCCTGATGCGCGAACAGGCGGCCGAGATATTTGCGCGTATCCTCGACATGCGCCAGCACGCCGCCACCCGTCAGCGTGCCGGTATCGCCGACTTGGCCGCCGCTCTCGGCATAAAAGGGCGTCTGGTTGACGACGATCTCGACCGTCTCGCCCGGCCCGGCGCGCTCGACCCGCGCGCCGTCCTTGACGATCGCGACGACCTGGCCCTCGCCCTCTTCGCTCGCGTAACCGATGAATTCGGTGCTGCCGCTGGCTTCGGCAATGTCGAACCACACGTCATCCGACGCGCGCTGGCCCGATCCCTTCCACGCGGCGCGCGCGGCGCGCTTCTGCTCGGCCATCGCAGTATCGAACCCCGCGCGATCGATCCCGAAGCCCTGCCGCCGCAGCGCGTCCTCGGTCAAATCATACGGAAAACCGAACGTGTCGTAGAGCTTGAACGCGGTTTCGCCCGACAGCGTGTCGCCTTCGGCCATCCCCGCCGTCGCTTCTTCCAGCAGCCGCAAACCGTTCACCAAGGTGCGGCGGAACTGCGTTTCTTCCTGCAGCAAGGTCGATTCGATCGACGCCTGCGCGCGCACCAGCTCCGGGTAAGCCGCGCCCATTTCCGAAACCAGCGCCGGCACCAGCCGGTGCATCAACGGCTCCTTCGCGCCCAGCAGATGCGCATGACGCATCGCGCGGCGCATGATCCGGCGCAGCACGTAACCGCGCCCCTCATTGGCGGGCAGCACGCCATCGGCGACGAGAAAGCCCGAGGACCGCAAATGATCGGCAATCACGCGGTGGCTCGCCTGCGTCTCGGGCGTCAGCGGCGCACCCGACAGCGCGACCGACGCCGCGATCAGCGCCTTGAAGGTGTCGGTATCATAATTGTCGTGCACGCCCTGCAGCACGGCGGCCACGCGCTCCAGCCCCATGCCGGTGTCGATCGACGGGCGCGGCAGCGGCGTGCGCGAGCCATCGGCGGCCTGGTCGAACTGCATGAAGACGAGGTTCCAGATCTCGACGAAACGGTCACCATCTTCCTCGGGGCTTCCCGGTGGCCCACCATAAATATGGTCGCCATGATCGAAGAAAATCTCCGAACACGGCCCGCACGGCCCCGTGTCGCCCATCGACCAGAAATTGTCGTTGGTGGCGATGCGGATGATGCGCTCTTCCGGCAATCCAGCGATCTTGCGCCACAAATCAAACGCTTCGTCATCGGTGTGATAAACGGTGACGGTCAGCCGGTTGGGGTCGATCCCCCATTCCTTGGTCAGCAAATTCCACGCGAGCGTGATCGCGCGTTCCTTGAAATAATCGCCGAACGAGAAATTGCCGAGCATCTCGAAAAAGGTGTGATGCCGCGCGGTATAGCCGACATTGTCGAGGTCATTATGCTTGCCGCCCGCACGCACCGATTTCTGCGAAGACGTCGCGGTCGAATAGGGCCGCGTTTCCAGCCCGGTGAACACGTTCTTGAACGGCACCATCCCGGCATTGACGAACATCAGCGTCGGGTCGTTCTGCGGCACCAACGGTGCGGACGGGACCTTCGCATGGCCGTTGGCCGCGAAATAATCGAGGAAGCTGCGACGAATGTCGTTGGTCGAGATCGAGAGCTGGGTCATGCGCGGTGCTTAGGCGAGGCGCGTGCGTATCTCAAGCATGGCTCGGTTCGTCGCGATCGGCTATCGCGCAGGGAACTTGCCTGGGGACCCGTCATGCGCGTGTTGAAGATTGCGCCACTGCTGCTGCTGCTTGCCCCCACCGCCGAGGTGACGGGTGCCACCGCCAGCGCGCCGCCGCACGCCATTTGCGGCGATGACACCATAGCCCCGAGTGTTGCGCGCCTCCTGCCGGGCTTCGGCGCGGGGGCGCTCCCCATCCGCACCGCCAAACCGCAAGCCCAGGCCTTTTTCGACAACGGCCTGCAACTCAGCCACGCCTTCGCGCACGATGCAGGACGCGCCGCCTTTGCCGAGGCCGCGCGACTCGATCCCACCTGCGCAATGTGCCGCTGGGGCGAAGCCTGGTCAGGCGGCCCGACGATCAACTTCCCCGTCGACGCCGCCACCCAAGTGAAGATGGGCAAGCTGGTCGACGCCGCCATCCCCATGGCCGCGAGCGGCCCGCTGCTCGAACGCCAACTGCTCGCAGCCCTCGCGCTGCGCTACAGAAATGGCGGCGGCAAGGGGCCGGGCGACATCGCCTATGCCCGCGCGATGGAGGCGATCGCGGTCGCGCATCCCGACAGTGACGAATTGCTGACGCTCGCCGCCGATGCCTGGATGATCCCGGCGGCGCTGGGCGAGCGCGGCGACACGCTGCCGCGCGCGGTCGCGCTGCTCGAGACGGTGCTCAAGCGCAACCCGGATTTCACCCCCGCCATCCATTTCTACATCCACGCGACCGAGATGAGCGGCTTCCCGGCGCGCGCCGAGCGCTATGCCGACCGCCTCGCCGCGCTCGCCCCCGCCGCCAGCCATTTGATCCACATGCCGAGCCACACCTATTATTGGATCGGCCGCTATCAGGATGCCGCCACCGCCAATGTCCGCGCGGCGGCGCTGGGCGTCGCCGATGCGAAGGCCGCGCATGCGCCCGAGCCAGACGGCGTGTTCCGCCAGCCTTACCACGCGCATAATGTCCATTTCGGCATTGGCGGCGCGTTGATCGCAGGCGACGCCAGCGATGCGCTGGCGCTGTCCGCGCCCGTGCTGGGCGCACTGTCGCGCGCGCCGAAATCCGATCCGTTCCAGCAAATGGTCGGCGGCACCGCCTATTTCGCCCAAGGCCGCTTCGCCGATCCGGCCGCGGTGCTGGCGCTGCCCGAACCCGGCGCGGCATACGGCTTCCTGCGCGCCTATCGCCATTATGCGCGCGGCGAAGCGTACGCGCGCCTCGGCAATGCGGCGGCAGTCCGTGCCGAGGCAGCAGCGATCCCGCTGCGCGCTGGCCCTGCCGAAAAGGAGGATGCCAGCCTGCAAGCAACCACGCTGATGCGCATCGCCAAGGCCGTGCTGGAGGGCCGCGCCGCGATGCTGGAACACCGCCCGGCCGACGCGGTGAAGGCGTATCGCACGGCGGCGAAGATCGAGACCTCCAAGGTCCTGACCCATTTCGATGATCCACCCGTCTGGTGGTATCCGACCGAACGCAGCCTCGCCGCCGCTTTGCTGGCCGCAGGCGATGCCCAGCAAGCGCTAGCGCAAGCCAACGCCGCCCTCACCCGCCGCCCGCTCGACCCGGTGAGCCTGTCGGTAAGGGCCGACGCCCTGACCGCGCTGGGGCAGACGGCAGCGGCGGAGAAAGACCGGGCGGCGTCGCTGGAGCGGTGGCATGGCGACAAGAGTGCGTTCTCGGCGGCGTTGATCTGAGGGGAGCGGGGCGCCGACCAAGACTGGTTAACCCGGATCGCCCCCAGCAAGGATCAAGGAGCGCCTCGGATCACGGTCCCGCGCCGCCGCAAGCCGACCCACCCCCAACCCCTCCCTTCCAGGGAGGGGAGGAAGAAGGGAAATCGGGGAGTCTCCCCTCCCTGAAAGGGAGGGGTTGGGGGTGGGTCGCCCTCCGTATCGTGAAACGGCAGGCTGTACGAATGCCGGATGCGAGCAACGGCCCGGACCGAATAACAAATCCCTCCCCATCGGGAGGGCAATCACGTCGTGACGAACTATACGCAAAGGACCGCTAGCGCCCCAAAGCCGGTAACTGCGATCATTTCAGGCGTTTCCTGATTGCGGACATTTAAGATGGCTGTCAGGTTTCGAACATGATCGAGCGTATGAAACGTAGATCGCAGGACAAGCCGGCATGAGGCGGGCGGTATTTCTAGCGATGTTTGCCCTCGGCGGCTGCGTAACGGCGATCGCTACCACGGGAACAACTGTCGATGTTTTAGAGGGCAACTCGGCTAGCTACCCAGCATTCCTGAATGCCGCAAGCACTTGCGGGTTTTCGGCCTTTCGGGAGGTCGGCGACGGCAGTGGCGGAACTCACTACCTCGTTACCTTCTCGTTTGAGAATAAGCGCCCATTCACAATGAACCCGGCATCACGCTGCATCATCAATTGGGTCAAGGGGAACGCGCAAACCGGGCTCATATTGTCGGGCCACTGATCGCGGCATGGTCGCTACGCGAGCGCCCAATTCCTCAGGCTAAGCAGCGTCCGCTTTAATTTGCTGCAGGTCGCCAAAACACCAAATCCGCGAGATTTGCCGCAAATTAGGCCACCCAGCTTACATCCCCCGCCCCCTCACCCCAGCGGCGCATCAATCGAAGTCGGCGGCACGCTGAACCATTTCGGCCCGGTCGGGGTCATGTGGAAGCAATCCTCCAGCCGCACGCCGAATTTGCCCGGCAGATACAGCCCCGGCTCGTCCGAAAAGCACATGCCCTCGGCCAGTCGCGTGGTTTCGCCGTGAACGAGGTTGACCGGTTCATGCCCGTCAAGCCCGATGCCGTGGCCGGTGCGGTGCGACAGGCCGGGCAAGCGATAGCCCGGCCCATAGCCGAGCGACGCGTAAAAGCCGCGCACCGCATCATCGACCACCCCCGCCGGCGTGCCGATCTGCGCGGCGGCGAAGGCCTTGGCTTGCCCCATGCGGACCAGATCCCACACCGTGCGCTGTTCCGCGCTCGCGTTGCCGAACACGAAGGTGCGCGAGACGTCGGACTGATAGCCTTGCACGGTGCAGCCGCAATCCATCAGCACGATCTGCCCGTCCGCCACCACTTGCGGTTCGTGGCTGCCGTGCGGCAGCGCCGCCGCCGGGCCGATCAGCACCAGCGCGAATTCGGGCGCGCCGCCCAATTGCCGCGTCGCGGCGTTCATCAGCGCGGCGATGTCGGCGGGTTTCATGCCTTTTTCGACGCGCGGCACAGTCCAGCGATAGGCAGCGATCGTCACGTCGGTCGCGGTCTGCATCAGCGCGATCTCGGGCGCGGTCTTGCGCATCCGCACCCCGCGCACGACCGGATTGGCCGAGACGATCTTCGCCCCCGGCAGCGCGCGCGCCAGGCCATCGACCGCGAAATAGCGCACCGTTTCCTCAATGCCGATCGGCCGCTCCGCCAGCTTGCGTTCGCGCAGGAAGCCCGCGACCAGCTTCAGCGGATCCTCATCCTCCTGCCACACGCGCACCTCAGCCGCGACGCCCAGCGTCTGGCGGACCGAGGGTTCCTCGAAGAATGGCGTGACGATGCACGGCTCGCCCTCGACCGGCAGGATCGCCGCGGTCAGCCGTTCGCTGCGAAACCACGTCACGCCGGTGAAATACACCAGGCTCGATCCCGATTCGATCAGCACCGCGCCAATGCCCTGCGCCTTCATCAGCGCCTGCGCGCGGGCGATGCGCGCGCGGCGCTCGTCCGGCCCGATCGGCGTCGCGCCACTGGCGATGTTGCGCAGACTCGTCAGATCCGGCTCAGCCGCGCGCAGAACACCACTGGCCGAAAGCACCGGCAGCATCGCTGCTCCGGCTGCAAACCCACGCCGCGTCAACATCTTCATCGTCTCGCGCCCCTTTGTCGTTGGCGCAACTGTGCCAGCGGCAGGCGGCCGCCGCAACGCAGCAACGCCGCACTTCGGCTTGACCGCTCGCACTTTCTCCCGTTGATGACACGAACGACAAAAAGGGGTGAAACGTGGCGAAGCGATTGACGACCTATATCCTGATCGCGCTGGTGCTGGGCCTCGCCGTGGGATGGACGCTCAACGCCGCGATCGACAACGGCACCCCCGCCAGCGCGGCGCGGCTGAAGGAAATCGCCGGCTATCTTTCGATCATCACCACGGTGTTCCTGCGGCTGATCAAGATGATCATCGCGCCGCTGGTGCTCTCGACCCTCGTCGTCGGCATCACGCATATGGGCGGCACCGGCGCGCTCGGGCGGATCGGCCTGCGCGCCGTCGCGTGGTTCGTCGGCGCGAGCTTGCTGTCGCTCTCGCTCGGGCTGGTGCTGTTCCATGTCACCGCGTCGCTGGGTGAAGTGCTCGGCCTCACGCCGCATCTGGTGGTGCCGCCCGTGACCGAGGGCAGCGGGCTCGACAAAGCCGGGTTCGATCTCGCCAAGTTCGTCACCCATGTCGTGCCCTCGTCGATCTTCGATGCGATGGCGACCAACGAAATCCTGCAGATCGTGGTCTTTTCGGTGTTTCTCGGCGTCGCGATATCGGCGGTCGGCGAGAAAGCCGCGCCGCTCGTCCGCGCGACCGAGGCGCTGGTCGCGGTGATGTTGCAAGTCACCAATTACGTGATGATGTTCGCGCCGATCGCGGTGTTCGCCGCCGTCTCCGCCACGCTGACCGAGCAAGGCCCGGGCGTCATCAAGAACCTCGCTTATTTCATGGGCAGCTTCTATTTCGGGCTGGCGGTGTTGTGGGCGCTGCTGTTCGGCCTGTGCTACCTCATCGTCGGCCCGCGCACGCGCAGCTTGCTGCGCTATATCGGCGCGCCGTTGATGATCGGCTTTTCCACCGCCTCGTCCGAAGCCGCGCTGCCGCGCGTGCTGGAGGCGCTGGAACGCTTCGGCGTGCCGCCCAAGATTGCCGGCTTCGTCGTCCCGCTCGGCTATTCGTTCAACCTCGACGGGTCGATGATGTACATGACCTTCGCGTCGCTGTTCATCGCCCAGGCCTACGGCATCCATCTGTCGATCGGCGCGCAGGTCACCATGTTGTTGACCTTGCTGATCACCTCCAAGGGCATTGCGGGCGTGCCGCGCGCGAGCCTGGTGGTGATCGCGGCGACCTTGCCGGTGTTCCACATCCCCGAGGCCGGCCTGCTGCTGATCCTCGCCGTCGATCATTTCCTCGACATGGGGCGCTCGGCCACCAACGTCGTCGGCAATGCCATCGCCGCCAGCGTCATCGCCAAATGGGAGGGGACGCTGGAAGCGCCCGAGCCTCCCGAGATCGGCCTGAACGAACTGCCGCGCGCCGATCACGCATAGCGCCGGTTAATCTTAAGCAGGACCGCCCAAAAGCCGTTCGGGCTGAGCCTGTCGAAGCCCTTCTTCCCCGCGCGCTCACCGCGCTGGGATAGGAGCCCTTCGACAAGCTCAGGGCGAACGGGGTCCGATCCGCTTTAAAGACGCCCGTCACGCATAGGCATAGGGTCCACCCTTGGCGAGCGCCGCCTGATAGGCCGGGCGCGCGTGGATCTTGTCGAGCCACGCGATCGTCGCCGGGCGCGAGGCATCGAGGCCCGCGCGGCTGCGCGCGGCCTCCAGCGGGAAGCTCATCATGATGTCGGCACCCGTGATCGTGTCGCCCGCAAACCATGGACGGCTCGACAGCTCGGCTTCGACATAATCGAGATGGACGTCGATCATCGGTTGGATACGCTTGGCGGCGGTCTTGCCCAGCAGCGGAATGCGGTTGACGACCAGCAGCACGAGCAGCGGCGGCATCATCGACCCTTCGGCATAATGCAGGAACTGGCGATAGCGCAGCACACCATCGCGGTGCGCGGGGGGCCCCAACCGACCATCGCCGCGCTCGACCAGATACTCGACAATCGCGCCCGTTTCGACGATCACATCCCCCAGCTCGGTATCCTCGAGCACCGGCGATTTGCCAAGCGGGTGGATTCGCTTGAGTTCGGGCGGAGCCAGCATCGTCTGCTTGTTCCGCTCATAGCGCTTGATTTCATAGGGGAGCCCGAGTTCCTCGAGCATCCACAGAATCCGCTGCGAGCGCGAGTTTTCGAGATGGTGGACGATCAAGGTCATGAGGACTCTCCGGGTCGGCTTGTTGCCCGCATCCTAGCAGCGATGCGGCACACAAGTCACACGCTACCTTGCGGTGCCCGACGCCGGGGGTCGCCACTCTGCACTCCGGCCATCCCGCCGCCGCAATATGAAAGGCCCGCCATCGCTGGCGGGCCTTCCCGGTCTCTGCGACGGCACCGAGAGCGCTCGATACCGCCATCGTGGTGGGACGCAGCCGTGCACTGCCGCCATCCCCTGCTCCGGCCCGCCGCAGCAGACCGGGGCGAAACTCACATCTCGTCGTCACCTTCATCGGGTTCCGCACCCGCCATCATTTCCTCGGCGACCTTGTCGGTCCGTGCGCGAATCGCCTTTTCCAGACGATCGGACATTTCGACATTTTCCTTGAGGAAGGTCTTGGCGTTCTCACGCCCCTGCCCGATGCGGACGCTGTCATAGCTGAACCACGCGCCCGATTTCTCGACCAGCCCAGCCTTGACGCCCAGATCCAGAATCTCGCCAATCTTGGACACGCCCTGCCCGTACATGATGTCGAATTCGACTTGCTTGAAGGGCGGCGCGACCTTGTTCTTGACGACCTTCACGCGTGTGGTGTTGCCGATGATCTCGTCGCGATCCTTGATCTGGCCGGTGCGACGAATGTCGAGGCGCACCGAGGCGTAGAATTTCAGCGCATTGCCGCCGGTCGTCGTCTCGGGGTTGCCGTACATCACGCCGATCTTCATGCGCAGCTGGTTGATGAAAATCACCATGCAGCGCGAGCGGCTGATCGAGCCCGTCAGTTTGCGCAGCGATTGCGACATCAGTCGCGCCTGCAAACCGACATGGCTGTCGCCCATTTCGCCTTCGATTTCCGCGCGCGGCACCAAGGCTGCGACCGAATCGACCACCAGCACGTCGATCGCGTTGGAGCGCACCAGCGTATCGACGATTTCGAGCGCCTGCTCGCCCGTGTCGGGCTGCGACACGATCAGCTCGTCGATATTGACGCCGAGCTTCTTGGCATAAACCGGGTCGAGCGCATGTTCGGCATCGACGAACGCCGCGGTGCCGCCGCCCTTTTGCGCCTCTGCGATGACATGAAGCGCCAGCGTGGTCTTGCCCGAGCTTTCCGGCCCGTAAATCTCGATCACGCGCCCACGCGGCAAGCCGCCGACGCCGAGCGCGATATCGAGCCCGAGCGAGCCGGTCGAGATCACCTCGACCTGCATCGTCTGTTTCGAGCCCAGCTTCATCGCCGAGCCCTTGCCAAAGGCGCGGTCGATTTGTGCGAGCGCCGCTTCCAGCGCCTTGGCGCGTTCTGCGGTGGCTTTGTCTGCTTGCTTGTCTGAGGCTGCCATTTTGCTGTCGATGACCTTCAACGATACCGCCATTGGTAGCCTCCTGCGCTAGACCGAACGCCGGGTGCGTTCAATGCGTGATGCACCGTGTATCGCGTTTGTTCTTATGGAACAAGAGTAGAACGACAACCTCTTTAAAAAAACCGGCAGGATCACGGCATTCCGCTGCCGCCCGCTGCGCCATAGACTTGTCCGGTGGCGTAGCTGCCGCCACTTTCGGCCAGCAGAACGTAGATCCCGGCAAGCTCGCCCGGTTGCCCCGGGCGACCGAGCGGCGTCTGACCACCAAACTGCTCGAGCTTTTCCATCGTCGCGCCGCCAGACACCTGCAGCGGGGTCCAGATCGGCCCCGGTGCGACGCCGTTCACGCGGATTCCCCGCGACGCCAGTTGTTTGGCTAGGCTGCGAACATAATTGGTGGTTGCTGCCTTGGTTTGCGCGTAATCATACAGATCTTCTGACGGATCGGTTGCCTGCTCCGACGTCGTCCCGATGATCGACGATCCCGGTGCCAGATGCGGCAGCGCCGCCTTGATGAGCCAGAACGGCGCGTAGATATTGGTCTTCATCGTCCGGTCGAATTCCTCGGTGGAAATGTCGAGGATCGAACCGTGGGTTTGTTGTCGGGCGGCATTGCTGACCAGAATGTCGAGCCCACCAAGCGTATCGACTGCGGTCTGGACCAGGGTGGCGCAGAAATCCTCGCTGCACAAATCCCCGGGGATGGCGACTCCGACTCGGCCCGAAGCGCGGATCAGATCGATCACGTCCCGGGCATCCGCCTCCTCTTCCGGCAGATAGTTGATGGCAACGTCGGCTCCTTCGCGCGCGTAAGCGATGGCGGCCGCCCGTCCCATCCCGGAGTCGCCACCGGTAACCAAAGCCTTGCGACCGGCCAGACGACCGGAGCCACGATAGGTCGATTCACCGTGATCGGGCCGGGGCCGCATGTCGCGCGCAAGGCCCGGCCAAGGCTGGCTCTGGCGTTCGAACGGCGGTTTGGGACCAACCTTTTGCGGGTTTGTCAAAGCGGATGGCGAAATGTCTGAGCTGGAAAGTGCCACGATCGGTCTCCGTGCCGGGATTGTGGCAGGAGAAACGGCAGAGCGCCGCGATGGGTCCGCATCAGGCCGGCTTTGTTGGGTTGATCGTGATCAGCCCCCCATCAGCCGCCTGATTAGCCCAATGCCGCCAATGCCTTGGAAACCCCATCCATCGTGAAAGGTTTGGCCAGAGTCGGACGATCGCGATACTCTTCCCCGACGCTATCATGCGACCCGCCGGTCGCGAAAACGAACGGAATGCCCTTCTCCGCGAGCACCGCCGCGATCGGGAAGCTCTTCTCCCCGCCGCGCAAATTGACGTCCAGGATGGCAGCGTCGATGCCACCCGCTTCAATCAACGCCAGCGCGGCCACAACGCTATCCGCCGTGCCGCCATGACGCTTTCCCAAGACATCGAGAAAATCCTCGATCATCATCGCAATCAAGGGTTCGTCCTCGACGATCAAAATGGTCTGTGGCCCGCTCATAATAGGCCCTTAGCCGGGCATGCCGGAATGCGCCAAATCATTTCGCACCCAATACCGCCCGCACCGCTTCAGCAAGCTGTTGTACCGAAAACGGTTTTGCCAGAAAGGCGACGTTGTCGAGATCGATCGACTTGCGAATCGTCTCCTCGGCATAGCCCGACATGAACACGATCGGCAGATCGGGATAGCGCGCGCGCGCTTGCCGCACCATGGTCGGTCCATCCATCAACGGCATCATCACGTCCGATATGAGCAGATCGGGCTTTGGGCCGGATGCCAACAGTTCGAGCGCAGCCTCCCCATGTTCGGCGCACAGCACGGTATAGCCCTGCCGTGTCAGCGCCCGTTCGGCAACGGCCCGCACCATGTCCTCGTCTTCGACCAGCAGGATCGTGCCTGTGCCCCAGAGATCGACCGGCTTCTCGCGCGGCAAAATCCGTGCGGGTGGCGCTTCCGCCAAGGCACCGACGGTGTGGACCGGCAAGTAGATGGTAAATACCGCCCCCGCCTGCCCGCGCGGTCCAGCCTTCACATTATCGGCAAAGATATAGCCACCCGATTGTTTGACGATCCCATAAACGGTGGACAAACCGAGCCCGGTGCCCTTTCCCACCTCCTTGGTCGTAAAAAAGGGCTCGAAGATTTTTGGCAGCACATCGGGCGGGATACCGCCGCCGGTATCGGCCACTTCAAGCACGACATAATCGGCGGCCGGAAGGATATCCGATGCGAGCTTGCGCACTTCGGCGGTGGTGACCGCATAGGTCTGGATCGCCAGCGTGCCGGTGCCGCGCGGATCCTTCGCCATCATCGCATCGCGCGCGTTCACCGCGAGATTGACGACGACCTGTTCGAGTTGCCCGGGGTCTGCACGCACCGGCCCCAGGTTGCGCCCATGTTTGACGGTAAGCGTGACGCTTTCGCCCAACAAGCGCTTAAGCAAATTGGTGACTTCGGAAATCACGTCGGGCAGTTGCAGCACTTGCGGCCTGAGCGTCTGCTGGCGGGAGAAAGCGAGCAATTGCCGCGTCAGGCTGGCCGCGCGGTTGGAGTTGGCGCGGATTTGCTGGATGTCGTCATAATCACTGTCGCCGGGCGAATGGCGCATCAGCATCAAATCGCAATGCCCGATGATCGCGGTGAGGATGTTGTTGAAATCGTGCGCAACACCGCCCGCGAGCTGCCCCACCGCCTGCATCTTGGTGGCCTGCGCCACTTCGCGCTTCAGCCGCGTTTCCTCGCTATTGTCCTTGAGGCTCAACAACACTGCCGAATTGCCGAGGCCGCGCGCACCCGCGATCGACAGGGCGACCGGCTCGTCGGGATGATCCTTCAGCCGCACCGCAAGGTCGGTTGAATGCGTCGCGCCACCGGCAAAACGGCGGATCGCGTCGGCGACCACACCCTTGTCTTCGCGCACCAGCAAATCGCCGGGATAGATGGGCGGGCTGTGCGGATCGACCGCCGCCGCCCGCGCAAAGGCGTCGTTCATCTGCACGAAGCGCCCGTCGCCGCCGATCAAGGCAACGCCGAACGGCATCAACGACACCAGGCTCTTGATATGCGCCGCCGCGCTTTCGCCAATGGCAGGCTGGCTATTCTCTTCCTCGTCGATCAGCGCGACCAGCATCGGCGCGTCTTCCCCATCGAGAAACGGGATCTGGAGAACGCGCAACGGGTTCTGCGCCAGCCCTTCGCGTTCGAACCGCGCCATGCCGTGCGAGTCGGTGATCAGAAAGCGCGCAAAGTCGCGACCGACGATCGCGCCTTCCTCATGCCCCATCGCACGTGCCCGCAACACGCGGTTCGCCGCCCGGATCCGCCCGTCGGGATTGATCAACGCCGCCATGATCCCGGCGCTGCCGAGTCGATCGCCCGTCGCTCCCGAGATCAAATTCTCCATCGTCTGGGCGAGATCCAGGCCCTGCGTTGCATGGAAACGCCAGACCAGAAGGTTGCCGTCTTCGCCGGCCCGCGTCACTTCGGCGGAAAGCTGCGCGCCTTTGATGAGGAGCCGGGCGACTCCCGCCGAGCCATCACGCCAGGCGGCGCGTCCGGCAGCCCCCAAAAGCTCCACACCAGTCGCATCAAACGGCAGCCCCGGCGGGGTCGCAAAGCCGCCGAACAGCGTCTCGTAGCGATTGTTGGCGCACACCAACCGTCCGGCACGATCGGTCACCGCAATCGCATCCGGGCTGCTCTCCGCAACCGTACGCGCGACGCTCCAATCCGGCTCGGCAGCGAGTTCCGCGGTGCGCGGGAAAAGACGGCGGAACAACAGCAGCCCGCCCGTCGCCACGAGCGCGGTCGCAAAGAACGCCGCCGCAATCGGCGCGCTGCCGATCACCACCAGAACGATCGCCGCAGCCGCGCAGCCGCAGCCAATCGCGATCAAAGCTGCGCCGCGAGACGGGTTCGGAGACGTTGGAAGCGATGCCATCCGCACCTGCATTGGGCGATGCGCCGGGAGCGTCAAGGGCAAAGCGGCCAGACACCGCCGCACCGCGCCACCCGTCCAGGCGGCGCGGTGCAGAATACCGCCTTTACCAGACCTTCACACGGTCAGCCGGGGCAAGATACAGCTTCTCGCCCGCCTTCACGCCGAACGCCTTGTACCAGGCATCGACGTTGCGCACCTCGGCGGTGCGGAAGGGCCCGGGCGAATGTTCGTTCGAAATCACCTGCGAACGCAGCGCCGGTTCGCGGAACTTGATCCGCCAGACCTGCGCATAGCCAAGGAAGAAGCGCTGGTCGCCCGTCAGCCCGTCGATCACCGGAGCAGGCTTCCCGCCAAGCGAGCGGTGATACGCATCATAAGCCAGCGCCAGCCCGGCAAGATCCGCCATGTTTTCGCCCAGTGTCAGCCCGCCCTTGATGTGCAGGCCCGGCAGCGGCTCATACGCGTCATACTGCTTGACCAGCTTGTCGGTCATCGCGGTGAAGCGTTTGACGTCCTCTGCGGTCCACCAATCGGCGAGCTTGCCGGTCGGATCGTATTTGCGCCCCTGATCGTCGAAATGGTGGCTCAGTTCATGCCCGATCACCACGCCGATGCCGCCGTAATTGACCGCCGGGTCCGCCTTGGCGTCGAAGAAGGGGGGCTGCAGGATCGCCGCCGGGAAGACGATCTCGTTCATCGGCGGATTGGCATAGGCGTTCACCGTCATCGGCGTCATGCCCCATTCGGTGCGATCGATCGGCTGGCCGAGCTTGTGCAGATCGCGCTCATATTCGAACGCATTGGCGGCGGCGACATTGGCGACGATATCGTCGCGCTTAACCGTCAGCGCCGAATAGTCGCGCCATTTCGACGGATAGCCAATCTTGGGGGTGAAGGCCGCCAGTTTCGCGTGGGCCTTCACTTTGGTTTCCGGGGCCATCCAGGTGAGATTGTCGAGCCGCACGCTCATCGCCGCGATGATGTTCTTGACGAGCTGGTCCGCCGCCGCCTTGGTCGCGGGCGGGAAATATTGCTCGACATATGCCTGGCCGACCTGTTCGCCCATCGCCCCGCTGACGATCCCCACGCCGCGCTTCCACCGCACCGGCTGCTGCGGCGCGCCGCTCAGCACCGTGCCGTAGAAAGCGAAATTGGCGTCGTTAATCGGCTTGGCGAGAACCCCGGCGTAGCTGCGCAACAAGCGCAGGATCAGGAAATCCTGCACCACCTGGACGGGGGCATCGGCAAACGCCTTCGCTTCGTCGGTCAGCGCGCTCGGCATCCCGACCAGATAATTGGCCTGGCCTGCGGTCCCAGCGGTCTTCATATAGACCTCCCACGGGAAGCCCGGGGCCTTGGCCGCGAAGTCAGCCGCCGACCACTTATTGTAGGTCAGATCGGAATCGCGCGATTTGATGCGGTCCCAATGCGCGGTCGCCAGCGTCTTTTCAAAGGCGTAGACCGCCGCGCCGCGCGCCGCGGCATCGTCCACACCAGCGAGGCCCAGCATCTGCACCTGATAGGCCTGATACTTTGCGCGCGTGTCGGCGAGCTTGGGGTCGTCCTTCAGATAATAATCACGATCGGGCAAGCCGATGCCCGATTGGCTCAGCCCGACGATATAGGTATCGGGGGCCTTGTCGTCCTGGCCTACGCCCATGCGGAACAGGCCGCCCACGCCAATCCGTTGCAGCTTGGCCATCTCGACCGCCAGCGCAGTCTTGTCGCCCGCTGCGCGGATTTCGGCGATCCAGGGCTTGATCGGATCGATGCCCTTGGCGTTGATCGCGGCGTCATCCATGAAGCTCGCATAGAAATCGCCGATCTTGTCGCCGGGACGCTTCGCCGCAGCATCCAGGATCGTGCGGGTCTGTTCCAGCGAGCGGTCGGCCAAGCGGTTGAACATACCGTACGTCGCCTTGTCCGCCGGAATCTCGGTGGCTGCTTCCCACTTGCCGCCTGCGAACTTCACGAAATCATCACCCGGCTTAACGCTGGTGTCCATGCCGGCAATATCGAGCCCGAACGCGCCGATCTCGGCACCGGCCGCTTTCGGCGCGGGCTCTGCCTTCACTGCAACCTTGGGCTTCGGTGCCGGATTTGCGTGGGTCACCCCCACCAGTGCCGCAGACGCGAGCAGGGAAACCGTGACCAACGAACGACGCATGCAAAAATCCTCTCAACGGACATTTAATGGAGCGTGTTGTAACCGCATGACACATTCCGTCAAATCGCTTGTTTCGGCCCTTTTTGCGCAGCACGCCTGCGCCATTTGCGACCGATGCGGACGCGCCACACCAGTCCGGCCAGAAAAAAACCTGCCGCCGACAGCGCTACAGCGATCAAAATCAGGCCGACAATCGTCGCCGGACCACCCTGCGAAACCAGCCAATGGAGCAGGCCGACATTGGCCTTCACATTGCTGGCAATCGGCGCGCCCGGCACGCTGCGATCGAGCCGCAACACCCAATGCCCGAGTTCGTAGGCGCACCAGAATAGCGGCACCGTTGTGACCGGGTTGTGCAACAACGTCGTCCCGACGGCGACCGGTACGTTGGCACGCACCGGAAGCGCAGTCACCGCCGCCAGGGGCATGTGCGCGAATGGGAACAGGACGCCCGTAAAGAGCCCCAAAGCGACGCCCCGCGGCACCGAACGACGCGTAAAGCGCCACAATTCCGGGGCGAGAATGCGGTGCGCAACGGGACGAAGATAGCGATTCGCCTCCACGCTTTCCCGCGTGGGGATGTGGCGACGCGCGAATGCGATGATCTGTGCCGTGCGGCGGGCGCGGATGACGACGTCAACCACGGTCGCGCATCAGCCTCCCTTGCTCGCGCTTCCAGTCGCGTTCCTTGATCGAATCGCGCTTGTCATGCGCCTTCTTGCCCTTGGCCAGCGCCAGCTCGACTTTCGCGCGGCCCTTGGAATTGAAATAGACCATCAGCGGCACGAGCGTCATGCCCTCGCGCGCCACCGCGCCGTGCATCTTGTTGATCTCGCGCTCGTGCAGCAGGAGTTTGCGCGCGCGCTTGGGCTCATGGTTGAAGCGGTTGCCGTGGCTGAATTCGGGCACGTTGGAATTGATCAGCCACACCTGACCGTCCTTCACCTCGGCATAGCTTTCGGCAATCGAGCCGGTGCCGCTGCGCAGGCTCTTCACCTCGGTCCCGGTCAGCGCGATGCCCGCTTCATAGACGGTATCGATCGCATAATCGTAACGCGCGCGCCGGTTCTCGGCGACGATCTTGGCTTTTTCGAAAACGGGGGGCTTTGGACGGGCCATAAGAGCGGCGATGTAGGCGCTGTCGCCGCGAAACAAAAGCCACAAGCGCAGATTGGCACCGACCCACCGCAAGATCGCACATTTTGCGCAGGTCGCGCGCGTTGTTCGCTCGCTATGCGCGCGCCAATCCTATAAGGTGAGGGTATGACCGAGTGCCTGAGCCCCAAATTCGCGACGCACAGCTTCGCCATCGCCATCGATGCCGCCGACATCGATTTCATGGGCCATGTCAACAATGCCTCCTATCTCAAATGGGTACAGGATGCGGTGGTCAGCCACTGGCAGCGCTTTGCCCCGGCAGAAGCGCTGGCGACTCACGCCTGGGTCGCGCTGAAGCACGAGATCACCTATCGCAAGCCGACCTTCCTCGACGACGAAGTGATCGCCACCGTCCTGCTCGAAAAGGTGCAGGGCGCGCGCGCTTTCTACGAAACGATCATCAAGCGCGGCGAAGACGTGCTCGCCGAAGTCAAATCGAGCTGGTGCTGCCTCGACGCCACCACGCTGCGCCCGGCCCGCCTCGCCCGCGACGTGATCGACCGCTTTTTCGCCAAGGATTGAGCGGCGGGTCGAGCGATCCGGCGAACAAGCCCTTCGTACAGGACCGTTAAATGTGCGCTCCAAATAGCGGCCTGAGCGCCTCCCCTCCCTGGAAGGGAGGGGTTGGGGGTGGGTCGCTCTCCGGATCGCTATTCGCCCTCCTCAAAGACCCCACCGCGCAATAGCCCCAGCCCTAAACCGCTTCCCCAATATCGATCCGGTTGCCATCGGGATCGGCGAACACGAACGCCCGCTGGCCATAATCCTTGTCCTTCAGCCCCTTGACGATCCGCACGCCGTTCGCTTCGCAAACCGCGTAGAAAGCTGCCACGTCGCTGACGAACATGTGCATGACATTGGCGGTCGAAGGGGTGTGGTCGGGCTTGCGGCTCAAATGAATTTCGGCACGATCCTTTTTTAGCACCATGAACCCGACCGGATCGCCATTCTCGAACACCTTCCGAAATCCTAGCACGCGCACATAGAAATCGTGCGCGGCCTGAATGTCGCGAACGCAAATGCCGGGCGCTGCGCGTCCGAAAGTGACGTCGTCCAAAGTGGCGTGCGCCATCGTCTCTTCCTTTTCGGGCAGGGGCGGCGGTGCGCGTGCCGACTACGGAGCGATGTCCAGATCGGCTTGCTGCGGGTTCGGCGCGGGCCTGTCAACGCATCCGTGCGCCCCCCTTACGCCCCCGGTCGGCTTGCAGAACCTTCCCGCCAGCGATTACACCCAGCCATGCCCATCCACGGACGCTGCCACTGCGGCAATGTGCGGATCGAAGTTCCGGGCGAACCCGCATGGGTGGCAGACTGCAATTGCACGCCACCGCCCCAACCGTTCGTTTCGAGCGTAGTCGAGAAACCGCAGTTTGCGTTGCGCGGGGTTTCTCGACTTCGCTCGAAACGAACGGGGAAGGTGCGACAATCTGTCGCGGTGCAGTGTTGCCAGAGTGAGCATGTGTGATTTCGCTCCACTTGCAGCCATGAACCCCACCTCATAGGCTGCCCAAATGCGGTCATTCGTTTTGTTGCTTCTGCCATTCCTTTCAGGCTGTGACGCGTGGCCCACCGTCGTCGACAATCGAGCAAATTCACAGTTGATGGTGCGGTATCTCCTAAAGGACTATGACCACTGGTCGGGCTCATTCCCTATCTCGGCTGGAAAAGCGATGCCGTTGGCGCGAGCTCATTGGATACAGGACATACGCGCAATTCAGATCAAAGATGGAGTGCGTCTCTACTCTTTGTCCGGTGATGCCATGCGGTCAATTCAAGACGCGTGTCCGAGTAGCGAGCTGGAACGACGCTTCTCTACAGCGGGAAACTGCTACTTGGTCTACTTGGGCAAGGGACGATTGCAAACGATGGCTGTTGTGCCGCAAGGGCTCGAATACGAGCAGGTCGGGAACGGCAGCTAACACGCGCCTGCCGCCGAAAGCCGCCTGTCCGCTTCCCACCAACCCCAAACGTCCCTACCCCCTCAAACCAACCCGGCCGCCGCCAGCCCCGCATCCACCGCGCGCTGGCTCGCCTCGCTCGGCCAGGTCATCGGCAAGCGCAGCGCTTTCGGAAAGTCCGGCCGCACCCGGCTCAGCGCATATTTGACCGGCCCCGGCGAAGCATCGGTGAACAGCGCCACATGCAGCGCGAACAGCCGGTCGTGCAACTCCAGCGCCGCCGCATACTCGCCCGCCGCACACGCCGC
Source organism: Sphingomonas sp. TF3 (assembly GCF_003985085.1). Lineage (NCBI taxonomy): Bacteria > Pseudomonadati > Pseudomonadota > Alphaproteobacteria > Sphingomonadales > Sphingomonadaceae > Sphingomonas > Sphingomonas sp. TF3. Next base: position 125,935 of record NZ_RWKS01000004.1, read on the forward strand.
CTGGAACGCCGCGCACAAAGCCGGCGCGACATTGGCGGTCACCGAAATGCACCCCACCCCGCCGGTCGCGTTGAACGCCAGCGCCATGTCGTCATTGCCCGAAAGCTGCACGAACCCCGCCGGGCACGCCGCGCGCTGCGCCGATGCGCGCTGGATCACGCCGGTCGCATCCTTGATGCCAACCACGCTGGGGAAGGCATGCGCAATCCGCGCGACCGTCTCGACCGCGATGTCGGTCACGGTGCGGCCGGGCACATTGTACAGCACGATCGGCAAGTCGCACGCCTGCGCCACCGCCTCGAAATGGCGGAAGATGCCCTCCTGATTGGGCCGGTTGTAATACGGTGGCACCATCAGCGCGGCATCTGCGCCCGCCGCCTTGGCCGCCTTGATATTGTGGATCGCGACGCGCGTGTCGTTGGAGCCCGCCCCCGCGATCACCGGCACGCGGCCCCTGGTCTGGTCGACGCAGATGCCGACGATGTGGAAATGCTCCTCCACGCTCAGCGTTGCCGCTTCACCGGTGGTGCCGCAGGGCACGAGACCGGTCGAACCCTCGTCAATCTGCCATTCAACCAGATCGCGATACGCCGACTCATCGAACGCGCCGTCGGCGGAGAACGGCGTGACGAGCGCCGGGATTGATCCCGAAAACATGGTTAAGTTGCTCCTGAGAGACGGAATTCCGTCGCATTTTTAGATTTGTCGCGCGACAAATACGGACGAAAGGCATATTCTGTCCACATGATTGCTTCGCTCCTTAAATCAGCTCTGTTGCTGGCGGGGGTTTCCACCATCGCGGTGACGTCGAGCGACGCACAGGATCAACTCGGCTGGGGCCGGGCAACACAGGTGCTGGCGGGCACGACCGCAACCAACGCCGCGCTGGCGGCGTCGATCGCCGAGTGGAAGGCGCTGCAACAACCGAGCGGCTATAGCTTCGAGCGCTATGCCCGCTTTCTCCTCGCCCACCCCGGCTGGCCCGGGGAGATGGGCCTGCGGCGCGCAGCCGAGCGATCGCTCGATCTGGGCGGGTGGTCGCCCTCCACGGTCGTCTCATTTTTCCACCGGTTCCCAGCTTTGACGGGTTCAGGCCGCACGCGCTTTGCCGAGGCGCTGGCGGCCACGGGCGTGCGCGAGGAGGCCAATGCCGCCGCCCGCGCCGCCTGGGTCGCAGGGTCGCTCTCCACCGCCGATGAAGCGCGGATCGTCACCGGCTTTGCGAACGCGCTGACGCCCTCCGACCATAATGCGCGGATGGACATGCTGCTGTGGCAGGGCGCGCTTGCGGCGGCACAGCGGCAGATGGCGCTGGTCAGCCCCGCCTGGCAACCGGTGTTCGCCGCCCGCCTTGCCTTCCGTACCAACGCCCCCGATGCGGCCGAGCGTGCCGCAGCGACCCAGCAATATGGCGCGGCCGATCCGGGCTGGCTGGCGGATCGCGCCAATTGGCTGCGGAGCACTGGTGCCTCCGCCAGCGCGCGTACCTTGCTGGCGCAGCGTCCGACGCTGGCGATGACGCCCGGCAGCCCGGAACAATGGTTCGAAGTGCTGCTGACCAACGCCAAGGCAGCCGCAGCAGACGGTCAGGCGGCGCTGGCATATGATATCGCCCGCAAGGTCAGCGATGCCTATCCCGCAGGCACCGACGTCAGCACCCGCCCCTATGGCGAGCGCGACGACTATACCAGCCTCACCTGGCTGGCCGGACAGACCGCGCTGAAGCAACTCGCGCGCCCGGCCGATGCCGTGCCGCTGTTCCTGCTCTATGCCAGTGCATCGCGGACTCCAACAACGCAGTCCAAGGGCCTGTACTGGGCCGGACGTGCGGCAGAGGCCGCCGGGCACCGCGACGAGGCCAATGGCTATTATGCGCGCGCAGCGGGCTTCCACGACCTGTTTTACGGCCAATTGGCGAGCGAGCGCATCGGCCAGCCGCTCAACCCGCCCGGCGACCCGATCCTGCGCCCGGTCGCGCCGGAAATTCGGACCGCCTTTTACGCACGCGAGACGGTGCGCGCCGCGCAATATCTCGGGACAACGGCGGCGTGGGTCGACCAGACCGCCTTCGTCCGCCAGATCGCGATCGACGCCAAGACCGATAGCGACCATGTCCTGTCGACCGAATTGTCGCGCACGCTTGGCCGCCCCGATCTCGGCGTGATGGTCGGGCGCAGCGCCCTGCAGAATGGCCTGAGCGAATATTCCACCGTCGGCTTCCCCAATGTCCGCGTGCCCGTCGCAAGCCAGGACGACTGGACTATGATCCACGCCATCGCCCGCCAGGAAAGCCAGTTCGACCGCGCCGCGATCAGCCATGCCGGCGCGCGCGGGCTGATGCAGTTGATGCCGGGCACCGCCCGCGACACCGCGACCAAGCTCGGGCTCAGCTACAATCCGTCGGCGCTGACCACCGATACCGATTACAACATCATGGTAGGATCGACTTATTTCCGGCACATTTACGGGATTTACGGCAGCTACCCGCTCGCCGTCGCCGCCTACAATGCCGGTCCCGGCAACGTGAACAAATGGCTCCGCGCCAATGGCGACCCGCGCCTGCCGGGCGTGGACATGGTCGACTGGATCGAGGCGATCCCGATCTACGAGACCAAGAATTACGTGCAGCGCGTGCTCGAAAATGCCGTGGTCTATGATTTGATGAACCCAAGCCGTTCGCGGTCGTCCGGCGCGAACCGGATCAGTTGGTATCTTGGGAAGAGCACCCCAGGCTGAAACACCCCATCTTGGGGATGACAGCGCACCGGCAGATGTGGTGTAGCATCCGCGATGGACGATCGCCCCAATTACATGACCCCGGCGGGCTATGCCGCGCTCAGTGCCGAATATCAGCAGTTGCTGGGCGATGAGCGCCCCAAGCTGGTCGACGTCATCTCCTGGGCGGCGGGCAATGGCGACCGCTCGGAGAATGGCGACTATATTTACGGCCGCAAACGCCTGCGCGAGATCGATCGGCGGCTGGGGTTTCTCGCCCGGCGGATGAAGGCGGCTAAGGTCATCGACCCAGCAGCGCAGCCGGACCGGGGGCGCGTATGGTTCGGGGCGACGGTGACGATCGCCGACCCTGAAGACTTTAGCGACACCGCCGAACGCGTACTGACGCTGGTCGGCGACGACGAGACCGACGCCGCCGCCGGGCGGATCGGCTGGAACGCGCCGATCGCGCGGGCGCTGCGGGGGGCCGCAATCGGCGACGTGCGCCGCGTTACACTCCCGGCAGGCGAGCGCCATTATGAGGTGATCGCGATCTCCTATCCGTGAAGAAACGCCAACACGCGACGGAAACTGCAGGATTTACGACGGATTCGTGACGAACCCCGATGACTTCGCGCGCTTGGTGCTACAGCACGGTAATCGCGCGCAAGACGATGCGCCGAGTAAAAGGTTGATGACAATGGCAGTGGTGCAGCGGGTGTTCGTCACCGGCAAGGTTCAAAATACGGGATTTCGGGACTGGGCGGTGCGCCGCGCGCAGGAATTTGGCGTGACCGGATGGGTACGCAATTTGAAGGACGGGCGGATCGAAATGCTTGTCGCGGGCGAGGATGACGCTGTCACGGCAATGACCGAAGCGTGCCGACAAGGGCCTCCCCTCGCGCGGGTCGACCATCTGGAAGCCAATGCCGATAGCGAGCGCGTCCCCAAGGGGTTTACCAAGCGCTTCACCGCCTGAGGCAGGCGGAACGGCGTGGCCCCGCCACGCCGTTCCGCCCAGCGCTTATCGCGTCAGTTTCTTGTAGGCGAGCCGCGTCGGGCGGTCCGCCGCGTCGCCCAGGCGACGGCGCTTGTCTTCCTCATAGCTCTCGAAATTGCCCTCGAACCATTCGACATGGCTATCGCCCTCGAACGCGAGAATGTGCGTGGCGAGGCGATCGAGGAAGAAGCGATCGTGGCTGATCACCACGGCGCAACCTGCGAACGATTCGAGCGCCTCTTCCAGCGCGCGCAGCGTCTCGACGTCGAGATCGTTGGTCGGTTCGTCGAGCAGCAGGACGTTGCCACCCTCCTTCAGCATCTTGGCCAAGTGAACGCGGTTACGCTCGCCGCCCGAAAGCTGGCCGACCTTCTTCTGCTGGTCCTGCCCCTTGAAGTTGAACGCGCCCACATAAGCCCGCGTGCCCAGCTCCTGCTTGCCGAAGCGGAAGATTTCGAGCTTGTCCGAGATTTCCTCCCAGACATTGTTGTTCGGGTCGAGATCGTCGCGCGACTGGTCGACATAGCCGAGCTTCACCGTCTGGCCGATTTCGATCGTGCCTTCGTCAGGGGTTTCCTGGCCGGTGATCAGCTTGAACAGCGTCGATTTACCCGCGCCGTTCGGCCCGATCACCCCGACAATGCCGCCCGGCGGCAGCGTGAAATCGAGATTCTCGAACAGCAATTTGTCGCCGTAGGATTTGGTCAGGCCCTTGGCCTCGATCACCTTGCCGCCAAGCCGTTCGGGCAGCTGGATCAGGATCTGCGCCTTGCCGACGGCGCGGTTTTCCTGCTTCTCCATCAGTTCGTCAAACGCGCGGATACGCGCCTTGGACTTGGTCTGGCGCGCCTTGGGGGTCTGCCGCATCCATGCCAGCTCGTCGGCGATCGCCTTGGCCTTGCCCTGCTCCTCGCGCTCCTCCTGCTCGAGCCGCTTCACCTTCTTTTCGAGATAGCCCGAATAGTTGGATTCATAGGTGTAATAGCGCCCGCGATCGAGCTCGAGTACCCAGTTGACGACATTGTCGAGGAAGTAGCGATCGTGGGTAACGAGAATGACGTTACCGACATAATCGCGCAGGTAATTTTCGAGCCACGCGACGCTTTCGGCGTCGAGATGGTTGGTCGGTTCGTCGAGCAGCAGGATATTCGGCTTTTCGAGCAGCAGCTTGCACAGCGCAACACGACGCTTCTCACCACCCGACAGGTTGGTGACGGCGCTGTCGCCCGGCGGGCAGCGCAGCGCTTCCATCGCGATCTCAAGCTGATTGTCGAGGCTCCAGCCATCGGCCGCGTCGATCTTTTCCTGCAACTCGCCCATTTCGCCGAGCAGCGCGTCATAATCGCAATCCTCGGGCGGATCGCCCATGATCGCGACGATTTCGTTATAGCGCTCGACCATCTGCGCGATCGGCCCGGCACCCATCTTGACGTTTTCGAGCACGGTCTTGGTTGGGTCGAGCTGCGGCTCCTGCGGCAGATAGCCGACCTTGATGCCATCAGCCGCCCATGCCTCGCCCGTGAAATCGGGGTCGATGCCGCCCATGATCTTCATCAGCGTGGATTTGCCCGAGCCGTTCGGTCCGATGATCGCGATCTTGGCGTCGGGCAGGAACTGCAGGTGGATGTTGTTGAGCACCGGCTTGGGGGCACCGGGGAAGGTCTTGGTCAGGCCCTTCATTACATAGCTGTACTGCACGGCCATCGGCTGCGGGCTCCGGGATCGAGAAGGATGGATTTGAGTGGCGGCAGATAGCGACCGCCAGCGCGCTTGGCAACGCGCCGACGATATGGTTGGCGGTCGGCCGCGCAGGACATGAAGATCGCAGGCGGCCCCATCGGCACCACGACAGACCTGATCGCCCTAGTTGCGTTCGGATTTCGATTGTCGGACGCGATTCCCGTTGCAACCATGCCGCGTCTTGGTCTTACTCTACCCTCGATCGACCTTCCACCATCCGCGCGGCAACGACGCTCGGGACCTTCAGCATCAACTCTTTACCACCAGACGGGAACCGCCCTTGATCAAGCTTCGCGCCCTCGCCCCTGCCACGATGCTTCTTGCCACCACCATGCTGGCGACGCCAACGTTCGCCCAGCGTGTAGCACCGCCTGCGGTCGCGATCGCGCCAGCAGTCACGGCTCTGCGCGATGGGGCCCTAAAGGACGATGTCGCCTATGACATCGTATCCGGCATCACGACCGAGGTCGGCCCGCGCCCCGACGGCTCCCCCGCCGAGGAACGCGCCCGGCAATGGGCGGTGGCGAAGCTGAAGGCGCTGGGTTTCAAGAATGTGCGGATCGAACCGTATGAACTCCAGAACGTATGGGTGCGCGGCATCGAGACGGCAGAGGTGGTCGGGCCCTTTCGCCAGCCGCTACGCCTGACCGCACTCGGCAATTCGGGCGCGACACCGCCGGAGGGGCTGACGTTGCCCGTCGCTTATTTCGCCAGCTTCAATGATTTGCTGCTCGCGCCCGCAGGCAGCCTCGCCGGAAAGATCGCCTTTGTCTCCAATGCGATGCAACCGACCCAGGACGGATCAAGCTATGGCAGCCAGGGCATGGCGCGCTTCGTCGGCCCGAATATCGCGGCGAGCAAGGGGGCGAGCGCGATCGTCATCCGATCGATCGGTACCGATCACGGACGTGGGCCGCACGCTGGCACGACCAACTTCGCGCCGGGCGTAACGCCAATTCCCGCTGCCGCGCTTTCGGTCGCCGACGCCGAAAATCTCGAGCGGATCGTCAAACTCGACAAGCAGGTGAAGCTGCACCTCACGCTGACGCCGACGGTGGTGCCAAGCCGCACGTCAGGCAATGTCATTGCCGAAGTGCCCGGCACCGACCCCGCGGCGGGGACGATCCTGATTGGCGGGCATCTCGACAGTTGGGATCTCGGCACCGGCGCGATCGACGATGGTGCGGGCATTGCGATTACGGCAGCCGCCGCCAAGCGTTTGCTGGATTCGGGCCCGCATCGCCGGACAATCCGTGTGGTGTGGTTCGGCGACGAGGAAACAGGCGGCTTTGGCGGCGCGGCCTATGCCAAGGCGCATGCCGGCGAAAACCACGCACTGGCATCCGAATCCGATTTCGGAGCGGATCGTGTGTGGCGCTTCGAAACCAATTTGCCCGAAAGCGCCAAAGCGGTTGGCGACCGTCTGGCCGTCGCGCTGGCCCCGCTCGGCATCGTGCGTGGTGCGGGTGTGGGGGGTGACGGAACCGATGTCGGTCCGACGCTCAAGACCGGCGTTCCGGCAGTTGATCTTAACCAATCGGGCTTGCGCTATTTCGACTATCACCACACGCCCGAGGACACGCTCGATCGTATCGACCCGGAACAACTCCGCCAGAATGTCGCCGCCTGGACCACGCTGCTCGCGATCGTCGCCGATGCGCCCGAAGCGATGGGCGCAGTGACCCCAAAGAAGTAACCATAACTCAACCCGTCGCAAATGTGGCGGAAAGGTGGCATTTGCGGTGACTTATGGCGAATTTAAGATTGACGCACCGCAGCAGGACGTTATGCCACGAGCCTTCGCGACGGCGTTGGGCCGTTCGTGAAACTGCTAATTTGCTTGGGAGCAATTGCATGAAGAAGATCGCCCTTGTTCTCGTTGCCGCCGGTGCCCTGTCGCTTGCTGCGTGCCACAAGAACCCTGAAGCAGCCGCCATCGAGAACAACGCCGACGTCATCGCCGACGGCATTGATAACAACGCTTCGGTCCTCGACGACGTTGCGTCGAACACCTCGAACGCTGCTGCTGCAGACGTGATCGCAAACTCGGCTGACGCGCTGCACGACAAGGCGGACAACGTCCGTGACGCAGGCGCAGCCAAGGCTGACAACGTTACCAAGTAAGACTGTCGGGCGTTTCGCCCAGGTCTGATGAATTGGGCGCTTCCTTCGCGGGAAGCGCCCTTTTTCGTGGCCGCTCAATATCCGCGTTGCGCGAGCACGACATTCAGCGCGTACAAACGCACCGCTATCTCGCGCCGATATGATATTTCGGGAGGGGACAAGGCCAGCGCCTTTGCCCAATATCGCTGCGCGGTACGGAAATCGCCTGCCTCCACATAGGCAAGTCCTTCAAAAAAGGGCGGTGCAGGATGATCCGGCGCAATCCGAGTCGCGTGATCGAAGGCGAGCCGCGCGGCGGGCGAAACCGTATTATCATGCTGCGCCAGGGCGGTGCCAAGGCCAACCCACAAGGTTAAGCTGCGCGGATAGTGGCCAAGCCCCATCAGCACCACCTGCGCGCCGCTGTCGCGGCTGCCACGTCGCATCAGCGCGTCGGATGCAACCAGATAGGCCCCATCCCCCGAAAATCGACCGAGCAACGCCCCGCGCAAATCGACGATCGAGGGATCGATCACGACCGTGGCGGCATTCGCCTGCGCCGGTCGGCCCGGCAGGGTGGCATGGCCCTGCATCGCGTACCCGACCGCCCCCAGCACCATGATGGGCACGACAACACCCCATAAGTGCGGCGAAACGCCCGCCCGCCACAGAACAAGAACGACCGTCAACGCAATCAGCGCCAGTGTCACCCAACCGTTCATTGCGGACCCATCAAGCTTGCCATCGCGTTACATTAGACCATTTTGTGTGCGCGTCGACGCGCAACCCCATGTCTGGCCGCGCGTTCGCCCACCAAACGGTGCAAGGAATCGATATCGTGAAACAGTTAATCGCTTTCGACCTCGACGGGACGCTCGCCGAGAGCAAGCAGAAGATCGGGGATGAGATGGCAGGCTTGCTCAGCCAGATGCTCGCACGCGTTTCGGTTGCCGTCATCTCCGGCGGCGATTGGCCGCAATTCGAAAAGCAGGTGGTTGCGGCCCTGCCCGCCCCCGCCGCGATCGAGCATCTGTTCATCATGCCGACCACCGGCACCAAGCTCTATCGCTTCATCGATGGCATATGGAGCCCGGTCTATGCCGAGATCTTCGCGCCTGACGAGCGCGACCATATCCTAAGCGCGCTGACTGAAGCGACCAAGGAAGCGGGCTTTGCCGACGAGAAGATCTGGGGTGAGCGCGTCGAGGATCGCGGCAGCCAGATCACCTTTTCCGGGCTGGGGCAGGAAGCGCCGCTCGACGCAAAAAAGGCCTGGGACCCCGATTTCTCCAAGCGCAAGGCGATGCAGGTGCTGCTGCGCAAGGCCCTGCCCGATCTATCAGTCAATATCGGCGGATCGACCTCGCTCGACATCACCCATGCGGGGATCGACAAGGCCTATGCGATGCGGCGGCTTGCCGAACATTCGGGCATCGCGACCGCCGACATGCTGTTCCTCGGCGACGCGATCTATCCCGGCGGCAATGACGATGCCGTGCGCGCGGCGGGTATGGACACGATCGCGGTGCGCGACGTGGCGGAAACCGCCACAGCCGTGCGTGCGATGATCGCCTGCCTGCCCGTGCGTTAGCCCCGGCCGATCAAGCGGCGCGCGATGCTGTCCGCCACGTCGGCGGCAGGCGCGCCGGTGCGGTCGCTCTCATCCCACACTTCGATCAGGCGGTCGGGGATACGCGCGATGCGGGCGTTGACCTCGGCCTGGTCACCGTGGCCGAGATATTCCAGCCCGACATTGATGATGCCGCCGGCGTTGATCACATAATCGGGCGCGTAGAGGATCCCGCGCGCCTGCAGCGCCGCGCCCTCGGCCTTGGTTGCCAACTGGTTGTTGGCGCCACCCGCCACCACCGTGGTCTGCAACGCGGCGATCGATTCGGGGGTCAGAATCGCGCCCAACGCATTGGGGCTGACGATGTCCGCCTTGATGCCGAGGATTGCGTCCGCCGCCACGGTTTCGCCGCCAAGCTCTTCGGCCAGCGCCTTCGCACGGTCGGCATTCACGTCCGCCAGCGTCAGCCGCGCGCCATCCTTGGCGAGCAGCCGGGCAAGACCACCGCCAACGCTGCCGACGCCCTGGATCGCGACATGCACGTCCTTCATCGCGTCCGCACCAAGGCCACGCTTGGCGGCGGCCTTGACGCCGAGATACACGCCCATCGCGGTATAAGGTCCGGGATCACCGCCCGCGCTGCCCGCCGCGACCGGCAGGCCGGAGACGTGCTTGGTCATCGTCGCGATGACCTTCATGCTCGCTTCGGACATGCCGACGTCTTCCGCCGTGACATACCGCCCGCCCAGCGATTCGACCACGCGGCCAAAGGCTTCGAGCTGCGCGTGGCTGATCGAATCGCCCGGCTTGTCCGCCAGCACGACGCCCTTGCCGCCGCCCATCGGCAGGCCTGCCATCGCATTCTTGAAGCTCATGCCACGCGACAGGCGCAGCGCATCGGTGATCGCGCCGTCGCTATCGGCATAATGCCAGAAGCGCACGCCACCCGCTGCCGGGCCGAGCTTGGTCGAGTGAATCGCAATGACCGCACGGAGCCCCGAGGCAGGATCGGTGAAGAGGTGTACGCCCTCATGATCGTCGAAATCGGGGAAGCCCCAGCCGCTGGTCACGCTAGAATTCCTGGCTGCTTGAAGAAATGGGGCGACCGACGGGACTTGAACCCGCAACATCCGGCATCACAAGCCGACGCTCTAACCAATTGAACTACGATCGCCGCAGAGCAAGCGCCCCTAGCGGGCGGGGGGGGCCAGCGTCAAGAATACAAGCTCAAAATTTCCCCTCAACCGAGAGAAGATATCCATTGGGCATGTGCTGAAACCCGCTGCGCTCCAGCTTTTGCGCGGCCGCAGCGTCACTCGGCTTGGCCAAAAACTCGGCGCGAAAGCGTCCCGAATCCCACAACCGCACCGTCACTTGCTCGGTCCCGGCCTGGCTGACGAGCGGCAACAGCAGCGCGCCCGCATCACACCGCGCCGCGCCCGCCAGGCCCTGCCCCAACGTGATTCCGGCGATATCGCCACCCAGCGTTGCCTTGACGCGCCCTTCGGCGCGCTCGCACCGCCCGTCCACAAACCGCACGCTGACATCGTCCAGATCGATGGCCGTAATGGGCAGCGGCGCAAACGCGTCCCCGACGGGTACGCCAGCGGTCATCTGCTCGATTCCGACGCTGTGCCGCGAGACGCTGACCGCGCCGTGCAAGGCACGCCCGGTGCCCGAAGGGTGCCCCTCCAGCGCGAGTCGCGCGCGCCCCGCGAGCAAGGCCCATGGCGACAATGCAGCATCGACATCGCCCAAGGCGATGCTGCCCAGTTGCGCCTCGCGCAGTGAGCCCCCCCACACGCTGCCGCTGGCTGCCCGCGCAGCAAAGCCGGTGCGATCGAGATCGAACCACCCCAGCGCGAACCGCAGCGGCAACAGCAGGATCAATGCCAGCACAAAGATCGCGCTGAACAGCGCCGCCGGTCCGGTGCGGAGACGGATCATTGGCCCTGCGCCTTCAAGGTCATTTGCACCGCCACCGTGCGATCGCCATTGTCGGTCGTTCCCAATCGATCGACCAGGATGCCCGAAGCTTCCAGATCGGCGATCCAGCCGATCAAAGCTCCGGGCCGCGCCGACGCAATCGCGATCTGCACCCGGTCGCCACCCTGCGGCACGACACTGGTAAGCGCGAACCCGGCATCGTTGGCGCGCATCCGCACGGTGGTTTCGAGAGGGCCGCCCAGCGGCGCGGCGCGGTCGGCCTGCGCCGCCTTTACCGCGTCGACTCGCGCTTGCGTCTCGCCAAGGCGGATCACCGCATCTGCATGGCGCGTCTTGGCCGATTCGAGCGCATCGCCGAGCGGCACGACCAGGAAATAGCCCAAGGCGAGCACCGCCATCGCCCCACCGGCCAGCAGCAGATATTGTTCGCGCCGGGAGCGTGCGCGATACCAGAGGAGCAGGCGTTCGGTCATCGCGGCTTCACCATGATGTCCCCCGTCACGCGCCCGCCGACCGACTGAAACTGCCCCATCGGCGTAGCGCTGAGCCCGCTCGCTTCGATCCGGCGCTGCAAATCGAGGATCTGCCCCTCATTCTGAACGCCCACTGTCACGCGCATCGCCCCGTTCGAATCGAAGGATAGCGTGCGGATCTCGGTACCGGGCGTCGCGCGCATTGCCGCGAAAACGGTCGCGGCGGTGCGGCTGAAGCCGAGCCCGCCGCCGCGCAACCGCTCGAGCCGCGCGCTGAGTTGGCGGTCAGCGTCGTTCACCGCCTCGCCGCGCGCCAGGCCACTGCGCGCTAGCAGATCGGCGCGGCGTTCGAGATCGTCGGCGGCGAGCGAATAGGTCAGCAGTTGAACGCAGGTGATCAGCAACGTCACCGCCAACACCGCCCCGGCCAGCCAGCCGAGCCGCCGGATCAACGCCCAATCGATCGCCGTGGCGACCACCTTCGCAAACGGCCCCTGTCGCAGGTTGAGTACGGGCGCATGGGCCGCCGCGATGATCGCCGCCTCCATTTGGTCGCGCGGCAAGGTCTCGGGCGTAACCCCGCCGGTGATAAGATCGGTCAGCCCGGCCTCGTCGGCAAAGCCGCTGGTCGGCCCGCGCACCACCCCCGCACCGCCGAGATCGGCGCGGACATAGCCCGTCTCCGGTCGCGGCAACAGCAACGGCGCGGGCAGCAGTACATCGGGATCGATGCCATAGTCTGCCAGGACGTTGAGCCAGTCCCGCATCTGGGTCGCCGCCACGACGGCGATCGGCCGTTCGACCAGCGCCTCCTCGCGCCCCACCGCGACATGCACTTCGCCAATCGGGGTTGCGCTCGCATCTGCGGCAAGCAAGCGCGCCGCCGCCACCGCCTGGGCGAGCGAGCGGTCGGGCAGTTCGGCCCAGTGCAGCGTCACCGCATCGGCGGGCACCACCGCGACCAGGCGTTCCTCGCCAACGGCGGCCAATACGGGCATCCCCTCGCCCCGCCCGGCCACGCCATCGCCCGCGATCCGCAGCCAACGCCACGCGGTGTCGTGCGTCGGAAGAAAGAGGACGAGCGTATCGGTCATGGTCGCTCACCCCATTGCCGCGATACCAGCCGCGCGGGAAGAGCCGTTGCGTCGATCAGGCCGCTTTGTTCCAAGCGAATACCGCCCAGCGCGACATCCACCCGCAGCGCAAACCATGTCGTCTTGACGTCGGTCTGCCCCGCGCCGCCCTCGCCCGCCGCCCCGGCGAGTGCCGACTGCGACCAGAACGCCCCCGCATTGGAAAAGCCCTTTGGCGGTCGCTGCAACAGCGCTTGGCGCACGGCCTCGACCGACAAAGTCTGGCCGAGCATTGCGATCAACGGCGCTTGTTCGGGCAGCACGGTATTGACGTTGATCTTCGAGGGGATGGCGACGGGCAACGTGCAAATCCACGGTCGCAGCCGATCGTAATCGAGGCGTGTAACGCCCGCGACCGCCCGCAATTCGCTGGGATCGCTCATCAACGTGTTGGCGGTGCGATAGGCGAGCTTGCCGCCGCCATAGACGTTATCCTCGGCACCACCATCGAGGGGGCTGTTGTCGCTGTCGATCCAGTCCGCCGCCGCCGCCGCAATCGCATCGGGGGAGCGCGCGGTGGGATCGACGAGCGCGATCAAGCGCGCGAACTGCGTGCGCGCCGGGGTATAAGCGGCATAAACGCCCGGCGTTACCTCAATGGCGAGGCTGTTGAGGTTGAAGCAATTGCCGCCATCGGTGACGGTCGCGGTGGCGGTGGCGGTGCCGTTAGGAATCGGCAGCGCGAAGGGCTGGCCACTCCAGCCGCCCTCCAACGTCACCTTGTCCGGGCTTTTCGACAAAAGATCGCTGATCTTGAACACCGCGAGCGTTTCCGCCGCGAAAGAAAAGGCGCGCGCCTGGTCGAGCGTGACCGCGTTGCTGCCCAGTCGCGTCGCCAACCGCAGCTTCTCGAGCGCGACCCCAGCCAATACCGCAATCACCGCCACCAGCAGCAGCACCGTCAGCAGCGCCGCACCGCGTTCGGATCGGGGGGCCTCAGCGCGCATTGGTCACGCGTTTGCCATATCCGGTGCCGACGAGGAACATCTCGCGCGTCTCGTCCCCCGGATCACGCACGATCCTGAGTTCCAGTGCATCGGGCAGCGGGTTCTGGTCATTGCCGACCCAGCGATCACTCCACGCGCCCTTCAGACGATAGCGCAGCGCAACCGTGCGGATGTGCGACAGGAGCGGCGTCGGCGGCAGCGCGGGGGCACCGTCGAGCATTGGATATGCAACACGGACGAGCGCGCCATCCTCGAGCCGATATTCGACCTTCTGTTCGGACGGGCGCGGCGCGCCGTCGAGGTTGCTCCAGCCGCCGCGCACCACGCGCAACAGCACCGCACCGTTGGTGCCCGGTTCGCCGATAAACGCCGGCAACATCTCGCCCCCCTCGCCGCGCGCCGGGCGCACCACCGCCTGCGCGAGGTCTGCGGTCAGGATTGCGGACAGGCGATTGCGCGCCGACACCGCCTCCAGTCTCGCCCCGGTCAGCCCTTGCGCCCGCACCGAGAACGACAGCAAAGCCACCCCCGCCGCCGCCAGCAGACCGAAAATCAACAGCGAGATCATCACCTCTATCAAGGTGAAGCCGTGTTCGGCCCGTCTGCTCATGGCTTGGTGGCCCCGTCGCGCACCATCGTGATATGTCCGGCGCTGCGACCCGCCGGATCGAGCACGGTCACGTCGATACGCAATATGCGGGCGTCACCGGTCGGTTCCACCACGCGCGTCCACGCCCAATCACGCCCGCCATTCGCTTCGGTGCCGGTGGCGGTGCCGATGGTGGGCGGTCGGGCATCGGTCATCGCCTCGATCGCGATGTTGCGCGCCACCATTTGCGCCATCAGCGTGGTGTCGAGCGTCGCCGCGCCGCGGATCGTCGCGCCCTCCAGCCGGATCAAGGCGAGTGCGGCCAGGCTGAACACGGCGAGCGCGACCATCATCTCGATCAGCGTGAAGCCGCGCGTCGCGGTGCGCACCCTAGCCACCGATCCGCACCGAACCGTCGGCCCCGATATGCACCACCACGTTCTCGCGCGACCGCGTGAGCGTCACGTCGAGCGGCCGATCGGCCATGCCGGTCGAATCGAACAGGATACGGTCGCGTGGTGTCGCGCCACTTGGCACCGCCCGCGTGCCGCTGCTCCAACGTGTCACCCGCAATGGCTTTTCCGCCATCGCCACCCATGCGCCGTCCTGCCGTTCATCGAAACCATAGCCGCCCTCGGACACCCACACGCTGATCGGCCGCGCTCCCACCACCGCCAGATCATGCGCCGCGCGCGTCCGGGCCGCGAAGCGCGCGGCCTCATCGGTCAGCCGTCCGCGCGGATCGGGCAGCGCCAGCACCACCACCGCGCTGGCCAGGCCGATGATCGCGATCACGATCATCAGCTCGATCAGCGTGAAGCCGCGCTCGCGCGTGTTATTGCCAGCTACCGATATCGGCATTGGCCCCCTCGCCGCCTTCCTTATGGTCCGCGCCCAGCGTCCACACATCGGCCTCGCCATGCGCGCCCGGAGACGCATAAAGATAGGGCTTGCCCCACGGGTCGAGCGGCAATTTCTTGATATAGCCGCCGCGCTGATATTTCGACGCGTCGGCGTCGGCGGGGGGTGAGACCAGCGCCTGCAAACCATCGGTGGTCGAGGGATAGACATCATTTTGCAGTTTGTAGAGATCGAGCGCGCCTTCGATCTGCGCGATATCGGCCTTGGCCTTGGTGATCTTGCCCCGGTCGCCCAGCGGCAGCACATTGTAGGTCACGATCGCGGCGAGCAAGCCGAGGATGACGACCACCACCATCAGCTCGATCAGCGTAAAGCCTTGTTCGCTCGGGCGAACACGGCGGCGAGTGCGGGGAACAGACATTTCAGACCTCATTGTCCGGCAAGCGTGTTGAGTTGCAGGATCGGCAGCAGGATCGATAGCACGATCGTGGCGACAATGCCCCCCATCACCACGATGATGAGCGGTTCGAGCAGTGACAGCGCGGTGGTGGTGAAGCGATCGAATTCGCGCTCCAGATAATCCGCCGCACGTTCCAGCATGTCGTCGAGCTGCCCCGCTGCCTCGCCCGATGCCGCCAGATAGGTCAGCAAGGGCGGGAACACACCCGTGCGCCGCATCGCCGCCGACAGGCTGCCGCCGCCGCGGATCGATTCGATGATGTCGTCCGACGCGCGTTTGAGGCGGAGGTTGTGGATCGTGCCGCCGGTCAGCGTCAGCCCTTCGAGCAACGGCAAGCGGCTCGCCACCATCGTCGCCAGCGTGCGCGCCATCCGCGCGGCGTGGAGATCGCGTAGCAACCGACCGAGCAAGGGGAGCTTCAGGAGCCACGTATCGAAGGCGAGTTTCGCGCGGGGGTCTTTCAGCACCCGCCAAACGCCAACGCCGATCAGCGCGGCTCCCGTCAGCAATGCCCACCAATAGCCGACCAGGAAGGCCGACAGCCCCATCACCGCGCGCGTGAGGAAGGGCAATTGCTGCCCGACCGTGTCGAACTGTTCGACCACTTGCGGCACCACGAATACCATCAGCGCCGTTACCACCGCCATCGCCACCACCGCCAGCACCATAGGGTAAGCCAGCGTAGTGATAATCTTGCCGTTAATCTCGGCTTGCCGCTCCAGCAGCAGCGACAGGCGTTCGAGAATGATCGGCAGCGCGCCTGACGTTTCGCCCGCCGACACCATCGCGCGGTACAAGGCCGGGAAGCTCCTGGCCTCGCGCGCCATCGCCTCATGCAGCCGCCGCCCTTCGACCACGCCGGCATGGACCGATTCGACGATCGCACGGACATGCTCCTGCTCGGTCTGGCGCGCGATCGTGCGCAGCGATTCCTCCAGCGGCGACACGCGGTTGAGCGTGGCAAGCTGACGTGTGAACAGCGTCAATTGCTTGGTGCTCATCCGGCGGCGGCCAAGGCGCAGGTCAGCCAGCAGCGGCTTGCCCCTGGCCGGGCGGCCCGAACCCGGCTCGACCTTGACGACATACAGTCGCCGCCGATCGAGCAACACGCGCGCCTCATCGATCGACGGTGCCGCGATATGCCCGCGCGCCTCGCGCCCCTTGGTGTCGATTGCGAGATAATCGAAATCAGGCATGAGCCCCCCAAAACCCCTCTCCCTTTGGGAGAGGGAGGGGCCCGCCCGGCAAAGCCGGGCGGGAGGGTGAGGGCGACCGCCGAAACCAAAGGGTGCCACCCTCACCCTTCCGCCGCCTGGCGGCGGCTCCCTCCCTCTCCCAAAGGGAGAGGGATAAGGGCGCGCACTCCCTCACGCCGCATCCTCCGGTACCACCATCGGCGCTTCCGCATCGGCCATGTCGCGCCGCGACACGCGCACCGCTTCCTCCGCCGTGGTCACGCCGTCGCGCACCAACTGCCGCGCCGCGCTGCCCAGCGTCGGCGCATGGAGAAAGGCATGGCGCGCGATAAGCGCTTCATCGCCGCCATCGTTGATCAGGCGGCGCACCGTCTCATCGACGCGGACGGCTTCATACACGCCGACGCGCCCCTTGAAACCGCTGCCCTGGCACTGCTCGCAACCCACCGCCTCATAGACGATCGTGCCCGGATCGAAGCCAAGCAGCGCCGCCACCGGCCCCTCCGCCGCGACCGGGCGGCGGCAATGCTCGCACAAACGGCGCACCAGCCGCTGCGCGATCACCGCGCGCAAGGTGGACGCCAGCAGGAACGGCTCGACCTTCATGTCGCGCATCCGCGTGATCGCGCCGACCGCATCATTGGTGTGAACGGTCGACAGCACGAGATGCCCGGTGAGCGAGGCCTGCACCGCGATTTCGGCGGTCTCGCGGTCGCGGATTTCGCCGACCATCACCACATCGGGGTCCTGCCGCAGGATCGCGCGCAGGCCCGCCGCAAAGGTCAGCCCGACCTTGGGGTTGACCTGCGTCTGCCCCACACCCTCCATCGCATATTCGACCGGGTCCTCGACCGTCAGGATGTTGCGGCTGCCATCGTTGAGCAGCCGCATCGAGGCGTACAGCGTGGTCGTCTTGCCCGATCCCGTCGGCCCGGTAACCAGGATGATGCCGTTGGGCTCGGTCACCGCATCCTTCAGCAACTGGTGAATGGCCGGCGTCATGCCCAGTGCATCCAGCGTGATCCCGGCATTTTCCTTGTCGAGAATACGCAGCACCACGCGCTCGCCCGCGCGGCTCGGCAAGGTCGATACGCGCACGTCGAGCAACTTGCCGCCCAGCGTCAGCCCGATCCGCCCGTCCTGCGGCACGCGCCGCTCGGCAATGTCGAGCCGCGCCATCACCTTGATACGGCTGACCACCACCGGCGCGACATGCGGCGGCATCCGCAACGTCTCGCGCAGCACGCCATCGATCCGCATCCGCACCACCAGCCCGGTTTCATACGGCTCGACATGGATGTCGGACACGCCGTTGCGCGCGGCATCTGCGATGATGCCGTTGATCAGCCGGATCGCGGGCGCATCATCGGCGGTGTCGAGCAAATCGTCGGCTGTCGGCAGGTGGTCGGCCAGCATGTCGAGCTCATCGCCCAGCCCCAGCGCGCCTGCCGCCATCGCCGCCGCTTGCCCGTCCATCGCATAGACTTCGGAGAGCAAGCGGTCGAAGTCGCTCGGCGTAACGGCCGTTACCTGAAACGGCCGGGCCAGATGGCGGCGCAGCTCGATCAAGGTTTTGGGGTCGGCCCCTTCGCGCATCGCGACGGTGAGGTGCCCGTCATGGTTCGGCGCGACCACCACGCCGAACCGACGCGCAAAGGCGTAGGGAATGGTGATTTGCGGCAAGGCATCAAAATCTCCCCTCCCGCTTGCGGCAGGGGTTGGGGGAGGGTTGTCGCTGGACAAGCCTGCAGCGGGACTGCCCTCCCCTAGCCCCTCCCGCAAGCGGGAGGGGAAAGTTCCAGGATCACCGCCCGTCCCCATCACCGCCCCCGCTTGGTGTGGATCACCGTGCTCGAACTGCGCTGCACCGGCACCGCAATGCGGGGATCCTCGATGTTGCCGGGCACGGGCGCGCTCGGGATCGGCGGTGCCGCCCCCATATAATCGCGCACCAACTGGTCGATCGAAGGCTCGTCATTGGGCGCGGCCAAGCCCTGCTGCAGGCGCAGATAGCCATAGCGCTGCTCGGTCAAGCGGCGGCTGTCCTCGGCGGTCCGCAAAATGGTCGGGCGGATGAAGATCATCAAATTGGTCTTGGTCCGCGACTTCGCCTTGGAGCGAAACAGATTGCCCAGCCCCGGGAGATCGCCCAGCAGCGGGATCTTCTGGATCGTGCGGCGTTCATTGTCGTCGAGCAAACCACTGATGACGGCAATGTCGCCATCGTCGACCGTGCGCACCGTCTCGACCTCGCGCTTATTGAGGATCAGGTCGCTATTGTCGCTCGACACCGGCCCCGCGATCGAACTCACCCCCAGCCGCAGATTGAGCTTCACCGTGCCCGAGGAATTGACTTGCGGCCGCACCGTCAGCTCGATCCCCACATTCTCGCGTTGGGTGGTGCGGAAGGTATTGTTGAAATTGTTCGACAGCGCCTGCCCCGTGGTGATCGGGATTTCCTGCCCGACCAGGCTGTGCGCTTCCTGATTGTCGAGCATCACCAGATGCGGGACTTGCAACAGGTTGGAGGTGGTGTCGCTCTTCAGGGCATTGATGATCGAACCGAAGACCGTGTCGCCGATTTTGCCCGCCCAGCCACCGAAGCCGCCGCTCGCCCCCAGAATCGAGCTGATCGCCGATTGCGCGAGCGAATCGCTCGCGCTGCTGTTGGTGCTGGTGGTTACGGTGGTGCCGTTGACCACCGTCGTGGTGGTGTTGAGCTGCCGCGCGCCGATCGCCCCGGCGATGGTCAGCAAGCTGGGCGCAGTGTTCTGGAAGCTGGAGGCGGCGAACACGCCGCCCTTGATGTTGGCGATGGCGAATTGTGCGCCAAGCTGGCTGGCGGTCTGGTCCGAAACTTCGGCAACGATCGCCTCGACCAGCACTTGCTCGCGCCGGGTGTCGAGTTGGTGCACCACATCGGCCAATTGGCGCTGCACCTCGGCTGGCGCGGCGATGACGATCGCGTTCGCGCCAACGAAACGCGTGACGACCGCCGCCGTCCGCCCGGCCGAACTGATCGCGGCTTGCCCGGTGGAGGTACCGCCACCGGTCGAGATGTCTTGTTGGGCGGCTGGCGCGGTGGTCTGCCGTGCGGTCGTCTGAAACCCGCTGCCGTTGCTACCGCTCGACTGGCCGTTATTGCTGCCAAAGGTCGATGCGGAAAGCTGCTGGTTCGAAATGGGCGACGGGGCCTGCCCGACCAATTGCTGAAGCACCGGCAAAAGCTGCTCGGCATCGGCATTTTCGAGGAAAATGACCTTGATCTCGGTGCCGTTCTTGGCGCGCCGGTCCAAATCCTCGGCCACCGCCGCCAGCCGCGCGACCGACGCTGCATCGCCGCGGATCGCCACCGAATTGGAACTGGTCACGGCCACCACGCTCGCGCTCGAGCCAGTCGACGGTCCACCGCCGCCCGCGCCCTGCCCGGTCAGCGCTTGCAACGCCGTTGCGATTTCACGGGCACCGGCATTCTTCAACGCGACAATACGCGTTGCGGCATTGTCGGTGTCGATCTGGCGGATCACCTCGCGCACGCGGCGGACATTGTCGGCGAAATCGACGATGACCAGGCTATTCCCACCGCGATTGGCGGTGACCGAACCCTGCGGCGAAATCAGCCCGCGCACGGTATCCACCGCCGAGGCGGCGTCGATTGAGCGCAAACGAACGATTTCGGTCACGTAACTGTTGCTGGCCGCCCCGCGCGCCCCCACGCGGCTGGGCTGCGACGCGGCATTGTCGGTCGGCTGCACCCGAAACGCGCCGTTGCTGGTCGGCACCGCGACCAGGCCATTGGCGCGCAGCGTCGACAGGAAAATCTCGAAATATTGCGATTTGCTGACCGGGTGGTCGGTCACCACCGTCACCTTGCCCTGCACCCGCGCATCGATGATGAAGGTCCGCCCCGTCACGCGCGCCGCATCGGCGATGAACGCGCGGATGTCGGCGTCGCGCACATTCATCGTGGTCTGCCCAACGGCGGTGCCGGCGAGCGCAAGCGCCAGAAACGGTGCCAAAGTAAATGTCTTCATTGCCCCGCAATCGTGATGGAAAGTGGAATCGTGTCCTTGCCGCGCTCCACCGCGACAGAGAGCAGGCCGCCCTTGGCAAATTGTGCAGCGAGGCGCTCAATATCGCCTGTCCCTCCGACCGGTTTGCCGGCAATCTGGGTCACGACATCGCCCTCGTGCAACCCGGCGGTGCGAAAGGCGAGACCATTCCCCTGCGATCGCACGGTCAGCCCGGTCACTCGGCCATTGTCGATGCGCGGGATGAACCCAATGTCCGAACGAAGTTGGGCGAAGGTGATCCCCGAAGGAGCCGAAGGCATCGGCCGCACCGGACCACCGCCAACCAGCGGCGGCGCAGCGGGCGCAGGCGTGGCGACTGGCGTGGTTTCCGGCTGGACCAGGAAGAGATCTTCAGACGCGCCGCTCCGGTCAATCGTGACATGGTCGAACGCGACCGCCTTCAAGCGCACGCCGGGCATGATCTCCTGCCCGACGCCGACGCTTTGCTGCACCCCGTCAGGCCCAGCGATAATCGCCGAGCCGCCGCCCTGCGCTTCATCGACCCGCGTTCCGAACAAGGTCAGTTGCAGGCTGGTGACGACGGCCGGTCCCGCCGCATCGCCGCCGCTGATGCGGAAGAACGGATCGAAGCTGCTCAAGAGCGCTTGCGGCGCTCCGGCGAACCCGCTGTGTGCCGGACGCCAGACGCCGATCGCGCCGACCGGCGTGACCACCGTCCACACCAGCCGCGCACCTTGCACCGCGAGCAGAGCGGTCAGCAGCAGCTCGAGCGCGCTATACACTTTCGTCACGGGTACGCGTCGCAAAATACTCCGCGCTCGCGCATCCAACACCAACCGCATGCGGCATTATTCCTCGATCGCGCGTCTAACCTTATGCGCGTGTTACAGACACCAGACGACGCTGTGAACCTCGCACGGTCGCAGGGGCTGGAAAAGCCACAACGGCTTTGGCAGGGATAGGCCGATGACCGCGCAGACACATTTCGGATCGGGCAACCCGGCCGACGCCATGATCGAGCATATCCTCGCCCAACCGAGCGTGCAGCGCGTACCCAGCACGAAACTGACGCTGTTTGTTCGCCGCGGCTTTCTCGATCCCGAAACGTCCACGGCCTTATGCGCGCGAGTCGATGCGACGCGACGGCCATCGACCCTGTCCGATTTCAACGGCGACCCGACCTTTCGGACCAGCGAGACGGGCGATCTCGATCCGTTCGATCCGCTGGTGATCGATCTCAATGCGCGGATCGCCGCCTTTACCGGGCTCGACCCGGCGCATGGCGAGCCGATCCAGGGGCAGCGTTATGCAACAGGGCAGGAATTCAAAGCCCATACCGATTATTTCGAACCCGACGGGATCGACTATCAGCGGTATTGCGGCATTGCGGGCAACCGCACGTGGACGGTGATGATCTACCTCAACCAGCCCGAAGCTGGCGGTGCGACCCGCTTCAAGGCGATCGACAAGATCATCCAGCCCGAGACCGGGAAGCTGCTGGCGTGGAACAATCGCCTGCCCGACGGGCGGCTCAACCCCGCCACGTTGCACCACGGGATGAAAGTCCGCGCGGGCACCAAATATGTCATCACGAAATGGTTTCGGGAACTGCCCTGGCGCTGACGCCGCAGCGTCGCCGGACTGCCCGATCCGTGAGAATGGTGGGCGCGGCAAGGATTGAACTTGCGACCCCACCCGTGTGAAGGGTGTGCTCTACCACTGAGCTACGCGCCCGTTGCCGTCCTGCACATGCGTATGTGGGAGGGCTAAACGGATGAGGGCGGCGTTACCGCCGCCCTCTTCACCAATCCCTTAAAACGAGCGAGTGCCGCTTGTCCAGCGGCACCTAACATGTTTTCGGGAGATTAGATCAATTGACCGAATCCTTCAGGCCCTTGCCGGCCTTGAACTTCGGCTGCGACGACGCCTTGATCGTCATCGGTTCGCCGGTGCGCGGGTTGCGGCCGGTCGAGGCCTTGCGCTTGCTGACCGAGAACGTGCCGAACCCAACCAGGCGGACTTCGTCACCCTTTTTCAGCGCCGCCGAGACCGCGTCGAACACCGCCTCGACCGCCTTGCTTGCATCACCCTTCGTCAGACCCGACGTGTCGGCCACCGTCGCGATCAATTCCTGTTTGTTCATCGCCACCAAACCCCCGATACAAAATGGAAAAATATACCCAGGCAAAAAGCCGGTTGCGCACTAAGACGGCTAGCGCGGGGGCTGTCAAAACAAAAAGCGACAGCCCCGGTCTAAAATCGGCGGAAATGCGGCATTTCGAGTAATCGATCCGATCAATGATGCACTTCGCCGCCAATCGGGGCGACACCCGCCGGCGGCTGCGCCGCCAGGTCATCGGCCTCGGTCCAGTCGATCGCGGCGAGCGGGCCGGTCAGCGCGAGCCGCAACACTTCATCGACATGCGCCACCGGGATGATCTTCAGACCATCCAGGATATTGGCCGGAATCTCCGCCAGATCCTTCTCATTCTCCTGCGGGATGAGCACGGTGGTGATGCCGCCGCGCAGCGCCGCCAGCAGCTTTTCCTTCAAGCCGCCGATCGGTAGCACGCGGCCGCGCAGCGTCACCTCGCCCGTCATGGCGATATCGCGGCGCACCGGAACGCCGGTGAGCGTCGAGACGATCGCCGTCACGATGCCGATACCCGCCGACGGACCATCCTTGGGCACCGCCCCTTCGGGCAGATGGATGTGGATATCCTTGCGCGCGAAGATGCTCGGCTTGATCCCATAAGAGGGCGAGCGTGCCTTGATGAAGCTGAACGCCGTCTCGATCGATTCCTTCATCACATCGCCGAGCTTGCCGGTGATCTTCGCCGCACCGCGCCCGGGCACGGTGACGCTTTCGATCGTCAGCAATTCGCCGCCGACTTCAGTCCAGGCGAGGCCGGTGACCGCACCGATCTGATTCTCTTCCTCGCCCAGCCCGTGGCGATATTTCTTCACGCCCGCAAATTCGGACAGGTTGTCCGGGGTCACGGTGACGCTCTCGGCCTTGCCCTCAAGAATGCGCCGCAACGCCTTGCGCGCGAGCTTGGCAATCTCGCGCTCCAGCGTGCGCACACCGGCTTCGCGCGTGTAGAACTGAATGAGCGCGCGCAACCCCTCGGTGGTGAGCGTGAACTCGCCGTCCTTCAGGCCATGTGCCTCGATCTGCTTGGCGATCAGATGCCGTTCGGCGATCTCGACCTTCTCATCCTCGGTATAGCCCTCGAGCCGGATGATCTCCATGCGGTCGAGCAGCGGCTGCGGCAGGTTGAGCGTGTTCGCGGTCGTCACAAACATCACGTCGGAAAGATCGACGTCGATTTCGAGATAGTGATCGTTGAACTTCGCATTCTGCTCGGGATCGAGCACTTCGAGCAGCGCCGAGGCCGGATCACCGCGGAAATCCTGGCCGAGCTTGTCGATTTCATCGAGCAAGAACAGCGGGTTGCTGGTCCCAGCCTTTTTGAGATTGGTAACGATCTTGCCCGGCAGCGAGCCGATATAGGTGCGGCGGTGGCCCCGAATTTCTGCTTCATCGCGCACACCGCCTAAAGATTGGCGGATAAATTCGCGGCCCGTGGCCTTGGCGATCGACTTGCCCAGGCTGGTCTTGCCGACGCCGGGGGGGCCGACGAGGCACAGGATCGGCCCCTTCAGCTTGTTGGTGCGCGCCTGTACCGCGAGATATTCGATGATGCGGTCCTTGACCTTTTCGAGCGCATAATGGTCCTCGTCGAGCACCGCTTGCGCCGCCGAAATATCCTTGCGGATCTTGGACTTCTTGCCCCACGGCAGGCCCAGCAGCACGTCGAGATAGTTGCGCACGACGGTCGCCTCGGCCGACATCGGTGCCATCGTCTTGAGCTTCTTCAGCTCCGCCGTCGCCTTGGTGCGGGCTTCCTTGGACAGTTTGAGCGTCGCGATCTTGTTGGTCAGCTCGGCGATCTCGTCGCCTTCGCCCTCGTCGCCCTCATTGCCGAGTTCGCGCTGAATCGCCTTCAACTGCTCGTTGAGGTAATATTCGCGCTGGGTCTTCTCCATCTGGCGCTTGACGCGGCTTTTGATCTTCTTCTCGACCTGCAGCACGCCCAGCTCGCCCTCCATGAAGGCAAACACCATCTCGAGTCGCTTGGCCGGATCGCGTTCGATCAGCAGCGCCTGCTTGTCGGACACCTTGACCTGAATGTTCGCGGCAACGGCATCGGCGAGCTTGTTCGCATCCTCGATTTCCCCGAGCTGGACCGCAGTTTCGGCGGGCAGCTTGCGGTTGAGCTTGGCATAGTTTTCGAACTGCTCGACCACGGAGCGCATCAGCGCCGCCATTTCGGTGCTGACAGCCTCGAGTGCCTCCTCGCCCTCATCGCCTTCAAGCAACTCGACGTCGGCAGCGAGATAGCCCTCGGTCTGCGTCAGGCCGGTCAGGATGGCGCGGCGCTTGCCCTCGACCAGCACGCGCACCGTGCCATCGGGCAATTTCAACAGTTGCAGCACGACGGCGGTCACGCCGATTTCGTACAGATCGTCGCGATCGGGATCGTCTTCGCTCGGGTCGAGCTGCGCGACCAGGAAAATCTCCTTGTCGGCGGCCATCGCCGCCTCCAGAGCCGCGACCGACTTGTCGCGACCAACGAACAGCGGCACGATCATGTTGGGGAACACGACGATGTCGCGCAGCGGCAGCACGGGATAGGCGTGGGTGGGCGACGAGGACTTGGACGGGGTGAAGGTAGCTTTGGTCATGGATACTCCGGGGTCGCGTCAACGACGCGGGCTTAGTTCCTTATATGGGGGGAGTTGCCGTTGCATCAATCGTCGAACGATTTTGGGTGGTGCAGCGGCCATCGCCGCGTTCCCGGCCAGCGCGAAACACCCGCTCGACCCCATCGCCCACGCCCTGGCGGCGGCGGGCGGGCAAGCGCTTTTGTCGCGTGTACGCGTGATCGCGTGGAGCGGTACTGCCCGCATGATGATCGGCCGGACGCCGGTCGACCTGATGGTCGAAACCCGAATCGAACCCTTTGCGCGCGCGCGTTCCGACACCTGGCTGACGAGCGAAGGGCGCAGCGCCACGCAGACCATCATGGTGGAACGCGACAGTGCGTTTCTGGTCCATAACGGCGCACAGACCAACCTGCCCCAGCCGCAAGCCTATTTCGAGCGGCAAAAGTTGGCGGCATACAGCTATTTGCTGCTTGCCCCGGCATCGCTGTCACCAAACGGGCGGCGCGGCATTACGGCGATCCGCGACGGGTATCCCCCGATCGCACTGACGCTCGCCCCGGACGGGCGGATCGCCTCGGCCGACTACACCCTTGCTGGGCCGCCGCCGAACCCGCCGCTCGTGCATCAGCACCTGCTGTTTACGGGAACCGTATCCGCACTAGGAATCCGCTTTCCCCGCACCACCACGATCCTGCAGAACGGTCGCCCCGTCCTGCGCATGACCATCACCGCTTTTTCCGTAGAGCTAGACCCTTCATGATCGCTTCCAGACTCGCTTTTGCTTGTGGCTGCCTCGCGCTGACCGGTGCCACCACCCTGCCCAAGAAAGGCGAGCCCGCAATCACAGCGCAGACCGCGCGCTCGGGCGGGGTGATCGATCCCGACCAGGCCAAATTGGGCTTCGATGCCGCCGATCTGTCCTTCGAGGTGTTGCCCGAAACAGAGACGCTGCGCGGCGTGGCGACGCTCAGTTTCACCGCAAAGGCCGCGCTCGACCGCCTTGCGATCGACCTGGACCGCAATTTGCCGGTCGATGCCATTGCCATCGATGGCGCGGCGCTCGCGCCCGGCGCGTGGAGCAACCCCGAAGGGCGGCTCGTCATCACGCTGCCGCAGCGCGTCGCCAAAGGTGGCCATGTCGCCGCGCGCATCAGCTATGGCGGGCAGCCGCATGTCGCGGTCAAGGCACCGTGGGATAGCGGCATGGTGTGGGCGACCACACCCGGCGGCGCGCCGTGGTTCGCCACCACCGCCGAAGGCTATGGCTGCGATCTATTCTGGCCATGCCTCGATTTCCCGACCGGGGAGCCGGGCGTCGTCACGCTCCACATCACCGTGCCCAAGGGATTGAAGGCCCCGTCCAATGGCAAATTGCTGGGGGTGGATACGCTGCCCGACGGGCGGACGGTGTGGAACTGGCGGATCAAGCACCCCAACACCTATGGCATCGCGCTCAACGTCGGGCCGTATGAGGAAATTTCCGGCGTCTATAAGAGCCGCTACGGCAACAGCATCCCGATGTTCTACTGGTTCCTGCCGGGCGAGGAGGAAAAGGCGCGCGCGCTGTTTGCCGAGTTCGGCCCGACACTCGACTTTTTCGAAAGCGAAGTCGGCCCTTACCCGTTCGGTGACGAGAAAGTCGGGGTGGTGGAGACGCCGCACAAGGGCATGGAGCACCAGACGATCAACGCCTACGGCAACGACTATGCCAAGGCCCCCGAGGGCTTCGACTGGTTGTTCCAGCATGAATTCGCCCATGAATATTTTGGCAATCAGCTAACTGCGGCCAATTGGGACGATTACTGGCTGCACGAGGGCTATGGCACCTACATGCAGCCGCTCTACGGCCGCTGGCGCGAGGGCGAGGCGCGCTATGCGACGATGCTGGCGGACGAACGCGGCAAGATCGCCAACCTCCGCCCGATCATCTCCGGCAAGGTGCGCACCGAGGAAGAGGTGTATGAGGTCGACAAAGGCGGCCCGGGCCAGGACATCTATTACAAGGGCTCGTGGATGCTCCACACGCTCCGCTCGCTGATCGGCGACCGCGCGTTTCGCGACGTCACGCGGCTGGCGGTGTACGGGCGGATCGATCCGCGGCCGGGCAATTTCGCCCCGCGCTACGGTTCCACGCTCGAATATGAACGCTTCGTGCGGCGCGTGACCGGCAAGGATTATGGCTGGTTTTTCGACGTCTATCTGCGCGAAGCCGCCCTGCCCGATCTGATCGAGACGCGCAGCGCAACGCGCCTCGCGCTGCGCTGGCAGGCACCGGGCGGACGGGTGTTCCCGATGCCGGTCGAGGTGCAGATCGATGGCCGGGTCGTGAAGCTGCCGATGGCGGGGGGCGTGGGCAGCCTGACCGTGCCGAAGCGCGCGCATGTCGTGATCGACCCCAAGGCCAAGCTGCTGCGGCGCTCGGTCGCGATCGAGCAATATCAGGTATGGCGCGATGCGCAGGCGCGGCGGCCGCGCCCCACCAATTGACGAGCGCGTGTTATTTGAATAACACAGCCTCGATCTGGAGGCTATGATGCGATTTCCGACCGATCCTGTTGGACTTCCCGGCTTGATCGCGCTCGGCGTTGGCATGGGCGTGTTTGTGGTGTCGCTGCTCCGCGCCCGCGCGCGCGGCGTCAAAAGCCCGAAGAGCTCCGACGCGCGGCGCAGCAATGCGTCGATCTGGGGGATCGTGGCGCAGGGGATAGGGATCGGCATGGTCGGATTTGGCCCGATCCGGGTCAGCCTCGATCCCGCCTCCACCACAGCGCTGCTCGAAGGGGCGATCGTGCTGGTGCTGATCCTCGGGGCGGTGTGGCTGTTCGATTCGTCGTCGCGCGCGATGGGCCGCAACTGGGCGCTGGTCGCGCGCACCCGCAGCGACGGGCATCTGGTGCAATCGGGCCCGTTCGCGCATGTCCGCAACCCGATCTATGTGGCGATGGCGCTGTTCACGCTGGCGATGGCGATCGCTTACGGCCACACGCTCAACCTGATCGCGGGAGTCCCCGTGTTCGCGCTCGGCACCGCGATGCGGGTGCGGCACGAGGAAAGCGTCCTGCGCGCGACCTTCGCCGATTACGACGCCTATGCCGCACGGGTGAAGCGCTTCGTCCCCGGCCTGTTCTGACCCAGCTCAGCCGGGAACGGCGGGCACCGCCCCGCGCACGGCGGGCGTCACCGGCACCAGTTCGTAGATATCGAGCAACGCCCCCTTCCCCGCGCGCGTCAGCACCAGCCGCCAGCGGAACGGCGCGACGCGCTCGACCACGCCCGCCACGTCCTGCGCTGGATTGACGCTATAGGCTGGCGCACTGTCGGCATGGGCCGGGCGGAAGGTGCCGAGGAACACCTGCCGCTTGTCGGTATCGGGAAACAGCCAGCCGCCGGGCAGGCTGGTGCCGCTCTGCTTGGTGAAGGACAGAGCGTGCGTCGTCCCGTCGACCGTGCAGAAATCGGGCTTGTAAGTGTCCAGACCGTGCGCTCCGCCCAGGCGGACGAGACGACAGTAATAGGGGCCGGGCGGCAGCGCGGGCAAATCCAGCGCGGCACCGGGCTGGACCAAAGGGCCTTCCGCATCGAGCTTGGCCTTGAGACGGACCGGCACCGCAGCGCGTGCGCGCACCCATGTCGTCGGCAGCGCGTCGAGCCGACTGCGATCTTCGGCTGTCACCGAACCGGCCCATCCGGTCGGCGTGGCGGCAACGTGCGATGTCGCGTGGGGCCGTGCTGTTCCGGCGGTGCAGCTCGACACGCTCGCCCCAAGAGCAATCAGCGACGTGAGAACAAGGGGCGTCGATACGAAACGCATTGCGGTCGTTCTCCAGGATGTCGATGCGTGATGGGCCTTGCAGCGCGTTAACAATCGGTAAACGCCAAAGGTTAACGGATGGTAAACGACGCGACGGACGCGCGGTTCCGCCCGATCAGCCGCGGAGCATCGACCAGAACGCCGGGCCGCCCTTCGGGACGTGCCACGCCTCGGTCACGACAAAGCCGAGGGTAGCGTAGAAGCCCACATTCCGTTCGTTGGCGGTTTCGAGGTAGACGGGTCGGCCGTCCTCCGCGATCCGATCGAGCCCGGCCTGAATCACCGCGCGACCCAAGCCGCGCCCCTGTGCGGCGGGGTCGCACCCGGCAACATGCAGATACCAGACATCGTCGGAGGGGAGATGCGCATCAATCGCGCTCGACACCGTCAGCGCGCGACCGATCGCCCCGCCCAGCGCGCGCCACATCGGCCAGGCGTGCATCACCATATCGAGCAGCGAGGTCTTGCCCAAACCGGGTGCGCGCCACAGCGTCGTTGCCGTGCCGCCTTCCGCGACCAGCCGCAGACCGGCCTGCGCATCCGCCTCGAACAGTAACGCAAAAAGCCGCGGCAGCCGGAGCGCGCGGTCGGCAGGGTCGGGTACTATATACGCCATCGCCGGATCGTCGGCGAACGCGCGGGCCAGCATTGCCGCGATCCGTCCCCGATCGGCGTCGTCAGCGACACGGATCGGGGTGGAACGCGGCGCGAGGGTCACGCAGCCCCGGCCCCGGCCTTTTCTTTCTTGGCATAGACGCGGATCGGTTCCTTGCGGCCGTCGATCACGTCCTTGTCGATCATCACCTCGTCGACGCCGTCCATGCCGGGCAGATCGAACATGGTGTCGAGCAAGATGCCCTCGAGGATCGATCGCAGCCCGCGCGCGCCGGTCTTGCGGTCGATCGCCTTTTTGGCGACCTGCACGAGCGCATCGTCGGTGAAGCCGAGCTTGACTGCCTCCATGTCGAACAGCTTCTGATACTGTTTGACCAGCGCATTCTTCGGCTCGGTCAGGATCGTGACCAGCGCGGGCACGTCGAGATCCTCGAGCGTCGCGATCACCGGCAAGCGGCCGACGAATTCCGGGATCAGGCCGAACTTCAGCAAATCCTCGGGCTCGACCGACTTGAGCGTCTCGCCAGTGCGGCGTTCCTCAGGGGACGCGACATAGGCACCGAAGCCGATCGACTTGCCCTGCAGACGGTCGCCGATGATCTTCTCGAGGCCCGAGAAGGCACCGCCGCAGATGAACAGGATGTTGGTCGTGTCCACCTGCAGGAACTCCTGCTGCGGATGCTTGCGGCCACCCTGCGGGGGAACGCTCGCGGTGGTGCCTTCCATCAGCTTGAGCAACGCCTGCTGCACGCCCTCGCCCGATACGTCGCGCGTGATCGACGGGTTCTCGGCCTTGCGGCTGATCTTGTCGATTTCGTCGATGTACACGATGCCGCGCTGCGCGCGCTCAACGTTGTAGTCGGACGCCTGGAGCAGCTTGAGGATGATGTTCTCGACATCCTCGCCAACGTAACCGGCCTCGGTCAGCGTCGTCGCATCGGCCATGGTGAAGGGCACGTCGAGGATGCGCGCGAGCGTCTGCGCCAGCAACGTCTTGCCGCAACCGGTCGGGCCGACGAGCAGGATGTTGGACTTGGCGAGTTCAACGTCCGCGCCCTTCTGGCCGTGGTTGAGGCGCTTGTAATGGTTGTGCACCGCCACCGACAGCACGCGCTTGGCGCGCTTCTGGCCGATCACATAATCATCGAGCACGTCGCAGATTTCCTGCGGCGTGGGAACGCCGCCGTCCTTCTTCGACACGAGCGCAGACTTCGTCTCCTCGCGGATGATGTCGTTGCACAATTCGACGCATTCATCGCAGATGAATACGGTTGGGCCCGCAATCAGCTTGCGCACCTCATGCTGCGACTTCCCGCAGAAGGAGCAATAAAGCGTGCTCTTCGAGTCGCCGCCGCTGAGCTTCGTCATTCAAACCATCCTTGGCACCACCAATGGGCGCACATATGCGGGGTGCCTATCCTAGACTGACCCCGCGCAATCCGACAATCACCAAAATTGCCGTATGAATACGGTAGCGGGACGCCTTTTCGAAGCCCCGCCACCTAAAGTCTACCTCAAGCCGAAGTCAAAGCCGGTGGCGTGCTCGAATCGTCGGGCAGCGCCGGACGCTTGTCGAACACCTGATCGACCAGACCGAAGTCCTTGGCCTCATGCGCCTCGAGGAACGTGTCACGGTCCATCGCGCGCTCGATCTCCTCGATCGGCTTGCCGGTGTACTGCGCATAAAGCGAGTTCATCCGGTTCTTGATGCGCTGGATTTCCTTGGCCTGGATCTGGATATCCGATGCCATGCCCTGCGCACCGCCCGAAGGCTGATGGATCATGATACGGGCGTTGGTCAACGCGACGCGCATCCCCGGCTCACCGGCGGCGAGCAGGAAGCTGCCCATCGATGCCGCCTGGCCGATGCACACGGTGCCGACGCGCGGGCGGATGTACTGCATCGTATCATGGATCGCCATGCCCGCCGTGACGACACCGCCCGGCGAGTTGATGTACATGAAGATGTCCTTCTTCGGATTTTCCGATTCGAGGAACAGAAGCTGCGCGGTGATGACCGCCGCCATATGATCCTCGACGCCGCCCGTTACGAAGATGATCCGCTCGCGCAACAACCGCGAATAGATGTCGAACGAACGCTCGCCGCGGTTCGATTGCTCCACCACGATCGGCACGAGGCCGTCTTGAATGGGAGCCAGAAAGTCGCCGGTGTCGAACGGATTGCGCATGATGAGCCTTTTAGTCCTTATGCCCCGAGAAGAACGGAAATTCGAACCGCATACATCGGCGCTGGCGGAAACGAGTTCAAGCCCCGCCTGCGATGGCACCTTGATCGGCACGACGATCGTCGCCGCCCGGCGCACGGTGCGCCAGATACGCCAGTCGCCGCACCTCGCGCCGACCGCGCACCACGGTATCGAGGATCAACCCGGTAAACACGTTGAGCGCGGCGAGAATCGTCAGCCCGGTCGCCATCACTGCCGTCGGCAAGCGCGGCACCAGATGGGTGTGCATATAGGTGATGACCAACGGAATGCCGAACGCCAGAGCGGCGGCAAACAGCAGGCCCGCGATCACGCCGAAGAACAGGAGCGGCCGCTCGATCCGGTACAGCGTCACGATCGTGTGCGCGATGCGGAAGCCGTCGCGATAGGTGCTGAGCTTCGATTCGGAGCCCTCAGGCCGCGCGAAATAGGGGGTTTCGATCTCGCCGACCGGCATCTTGAGTTCGAGCGCATGGACGCTGATTTCGGTCTCGATCTCGAAGCCCGACGAAAGCACCGGAAAACTCTTCACGAACCGCCGCGAAAACACGCGGTAACCCGAGAAAATATCGGTAAAACTGCGCCCGAACAATTGCGCGAGCAGCCCGGTCATCGCCTTGTTGCCGAGCACATGCCCGCGACGATAGGCGGCGGTGACCTCGGTCACGCGGCTGCCAACGACCATGTCGAGCTGTTCGTCGAGCAAGCGCTGCACCAAAGCGGGCGCGACGGTCGCGTCATAGGTCGCGTCACCATCGGCCATCACATAGATGTCGGCATCGACATCGGCGAACATGCGGCGGACGACGTTGCCCTTGCCCTGCATCCGCTCGGTCCGCACGATCGCGCCCGCAGCGCGCGCCACCGCAACGGTGTCGTCGGAACTGTTGTTATCGTAGACGTAAATCGTCGCGTCGGGCAGCGCCGCGCGGAACCCGGCCACCGTCTGCGCAATGGCGGCGCTCTCATTATAGCAGGGCAGCAGGATGGCAATGCGCGTGGTCATGGCTCTGCCATAGGGGTGAATGGCGATCGGTTCGACCCCCTTTGTGACAGGCGACCGACGGAAGCGTTCGCGAGGCCTCCCCACGCCTCCTGCCCGGCGACCACCCCAAAACGACATCACCCCCGAGGCAAGCCCCGGGGGTGATGAATAACAGGCAAGAAAGGGGGCTTATTCCGCCGTGTCGGCGGCAGCAGCCTTCTTCTTGGCCGGAGCCTTCTTGGCAGGGGCAGGCGCTGCTTCGGCTTCACCGTCGGCGGCGGGTTCAGCTGCAGCGGCCTTCTTGGCGGGGGCCTTCTTGGTCGCCGCCTTCTTCACCGGCTCGGCTTCGACCAATTCATCGCCCGTCGCTGCCGGTTCGATGTCGGCGGCTTCCATTTCCTTGGCATCGTCTGCCGAAGCCTTGGCCTTCTTCGGCGCGGCCTTCTTGGCTGCCTTGGGCTTGTGGTTTTCGTGATCGTGGCTGTGCGTGCCGGTCGAGAAGCCTTCTTCGCTCTCGATCGCGGCTTCCAGCTCGGCGCGCGTCACTTCGCGATCGCTGACTTCGGCCTTTTCGAACAGGAAGTCGACGACCTTGTCCTCGTACAGCGGGGCGCGGAGCTGGGCCGCCGCCATCGGCTCCTGCTGGATATATTGCAGGAAGCGCTTGCGATCCTCGGGGCCGTATTGCTGTGCAGCCTGCGCGATCAGGCGGTTCATTTCCTGCTGGCTGACTTCGACGCCATTGGCCTGGCCGATTTCGCTCAGCAACAGGCCCAGGCGAACGCGACGCTCGGCGATCTTGCGGTAATCGTCGCGCTCGGATTCCATCTCGGCGAGTGCGGCTGCCGGATCTTCCTCATGCGTCGCTTCATGCTGGAGCTGCTGCCAGATCTGCTCGAATTCGGCTTCCACCATCGACGGCGGCACTTCGAAATCATGGCCCTCGGCGAGCTGGTCGAGCAGCTTGCGCTTCATGTGGGTGCGCGTCAGGCCGTTCAGTTCCTGCTCGATCTGGCCCTTGAGCAGACCGGTGAGCTGCTCGAGGCTCTGCAGGCCGAGCGAGGTCGCGAGTTCGTCGTCGATCTTGGTCTCGCCCGCGGTCTTCACCGTCTTGACCGTCAGGTCGAAGGTCGCGGCCTTGCCGGCCAGTTCCTTGGCCTGGTAATCCTCGGGGAACGTCACGTTGATCTGGCGCTCGTCGCCAGCCTTCACGCCGACGACCTGCTCCTCGAAGCCGGGGATCAGACGACCCGAGCCGATTTCGACCGACATGTCCTCGCCAGTGCCGCCCTCGAACGCTACGCCGTCGACCTTGCCGACGAAATCGAGCACGACCAGATCGCCGGTCTTGGCTTCATAAGCGGCATCGGCCTCTTCCCAGCGCTTCTGCTGGTCAGCGAACTTCTGCAGTTGCTCCTGCACGACCGCTTCGTCGGCGGGAACGGTCAGGCGCTCGAGCTTCAGATTGTCGATCGCAGGCGTCGGCACGTCGGGGAGCACTTCGAGCTCGACCTTCACATCGGCATCCTTGCCGAGCTCATAGCCGTCATCGAGGCTGACCGAGGGCTGCAGCGCGGGGCGCAGCTTGTGCTCGGCGATCAGTTCCTGAATGCCCTGCTGGATCGAGGTGTTGAGCGCGTCCTGCATCAGCGCCTCGCCGTGCATCTTGCGCACCAGGTTCGCGGGAACCTTGCCGGGGCGGAAGCCGGGCATGCGCACCGTCGGCGCAACGCGCTTCAGTTCGGCGTCCACACGCGAATCGATGTCCTTCGCGGTGATCTTCAGCGTGTAGGCGCGCTTCAGCCCCTCGTTCAACGTCTCGACAGTTTGCATACTCAAGTCGTGCCTTTTACAGGAATTTCTGATGGCTACCGCCCGTTTGCCACGGGCGGCCTGGTGCGGGCGAAGGGACTCGAACCCCCACATCTTGCGATGGCAGGACCTAAACCTGCTGCGTCTACCAGTTCCGCCACGCCCGCATGGGACACCGCCGGTGTGGGGCGCGTCTATACCAGCCCTATGGCCGGGGGCAAGCGCGCAAACAGACTGGCTTTATATTGCGCAACCGCCGACGATGCTCGCGCGTTGTTCAGCATCGAGGAGAATCATCATGGCAACCACGCCCCCGACCGAATTGCCCCCGTTCCCGAGCCAGCCCGGCCAACCCGATCCGGTGCCCACCGAATTGCCGAGCCCGACGCCCGACGTGGACTTCCCCGCTCCCGACGCAACGCCGGGCGACGAGCCGTTCCAGCCGACCGACACCGGCCTGACGGGAGATTTCGCATGAACGACGAGATCAACAAGGGCCCGCTCGACGATCCCCGCGACAACACCGATCCGCGTAGCGACCTCCAGCAGGAAGTCGAAGCCCGCAAGGATGCCGTCGAGCGCGGCGAAGGCGGCAAGGAACCCGATGCGTTCACCTCCGCCGGGATGCCCGATGGCGTTGGCGGAACAGGCGGGGTGGTGAAGAATCAGGGGGATGACGGGCAGTAAACGTCCCCAACGAGGTGCGCCCGCAACGAACGCAGGCGCACCTTGGAAAATAGACTTAGCCGCTCGATTTAGTTTGCAGAGTTTTTGCCGACGCACTGCTTCCAGACGCCGCCGATCGTACCAAATTTCTTTCGGTAATCGATGCGGCTACCCGTGCCTTCGGGATAGATCGAGAAAGCCAGCGACACTCCACCATAGCCATTCTTGATGAGAACAACCCGCGAGCCATCCTCCTGCTCGAGTGCTGCAGTATTGTTCTTGTTCGCCAGACAAAACGCCACTTCCTTCATGGATTGCGGCGAGTGAAAGGTTTCCGTCACGGGCCCGCTTAGAACAGTCTGAGTCGATGCACACCCAGCAACGAGCGCCGAAAGCAAAACAACAGCCAATCGAATCTTCACAAACCCCTCCCTTAGACACAAAAGGCCAGTATCACTGGCCGTTAACATTGCTGGATCACCAGCAAAGACGCGTAAATTAATATTTTATAAACATCGAATTCACGGTGACGCGGCACTTACTTCGTGGCCCCTACCTTCGACGAAGCAGTCTCGGCTGCCACAGAAAAATCATACACGCGCGAACGTCCGCTCTCGCCGGAAAAAATAAAAGCATATTCCCCGGGCGGCATGTCATCGGACGCGCTGACCTTGAAAATCCCGTCCCCGACCTCGGTCGCCACAAATGCGGTCGTGTCTTTGCTGTTCACCCCTTTGCGCAAGCTTATCGAAAAGTAGGCGGAAAGCCGTCCGACCTCGATCTCCCGCGCATTTCCTTTGATTCGAAAGCGGACCAGGCTGAACTCGCTCGGCGACTGCGCGGCAACGGACCGCTCCACACCGAAATCGCTGACATTTCTGTCGGCCGTGTCGAAGTAGAAATAGAAAGTCGGCCGCTTGGAAAGCGCATGATTCTGGCTGGTCGGCTGCGGCAGGGTCAGCATCGACTTGAGCGGGAACAGGACACTGCCGTTGCCCGTCGTGCGAGTCCCGCTGCCCGTGGCTGGCCGCAGAAGCACAACGCGTTGGTCGGGCAACCAATCTTGCGCGAGATAGATACCGGGCGCGTGTTTGACGAGCGGGTCCATCGAACCATTGTCGATGCCCTGTGCGCGCGAGGACGCGATACAACGGCTCACCATGGCCGCAATCACGGGATCCGTGACACCGGCCTTCTTCAACGAGATCAGACCATCGGTGGAGACGTCATAGGCACAGGGCAGACTGTTGATCTTGGTCAGAAGCGTTGCTTCCCCCAAACCGGCTTCCCGCAACGCGATGACAGCATGATTGTCGAACACCTGCGCAGTTGCAGACGCCCACGCCAAGCAACATGCGCACAGCGCAAAGACCTTCCTGATCATCGTATCCCCCCGGAATGAGGAATACAATAAGCGGGTTATTCCGGTTGCGAAAGCGCTTTCTTCAGC
This sequence comes from Sphingomonas sp. TF3, assembly GCF_003985085.1. Taxonomy (NCBI): domain Bacteria; kingdom Pseudomonadati; phylum Pseudomonadota; class Alphaproteobacteria; order Sphingomonadales; family Sphingomonadaceae; genus Sphingomonas; species Sphingomonas sp. TF3. The sequence goes on from NZ_RWKS01000004.1 coordinate 162,998, forward strand.
ACTTCATTCACCACGCCCGGATTAGCCTTGCCGCCCATCGCCTTCATCGTCTGGCCGACGAAGAAGCCGAACAATTTGTCCTTGCCGCCGCGATAATCGGCGACCTTATCTTCGTTAGCCGCCATCACTTCGGCGATGACACGTTCGATTTCGCCGGTGTCGCTGGTCTGCTTGAGCCCATGTTCTTCAACCACCGCCGCCGCGCCCTGCCCGGTTTCGAGCATGATCTCGAACACCTGCTTGGCGAGCGTGCTCGACAGCGTGCCATCGGCAATCAGGCCGAGCAGTTCCGCCGCCTGGGTCGGGCTGACCGGCGCGTTTTCGATGTCCTTGCCGGTGCGGTTGAGCGCGCCGAACAACTCCGACGTCGTCCAGTTCGCCGCCGCCACCGGCGCCGCACCGCAATCGAGCAGCGCGTCGAACCAGCGCGCCGCCTCGACCTCCGCCGTCAGCACTGCGGCTGCATAAGGCGTAATGCCAAGCGCTTCATAGCGCCGCCGCTTGGTGTCGGGCAGTTCGGGCAGCGACGCACGACATTCGGCGAGGAACGCCTCGTCGAGTTCGAGCGGCAACAGATCAGGATCGGGGAAATAACGGTAATCGTGCGCATCTTCCTTCGAGCGCATCGAGCGCGTTTCGTTGCGATCGGGGTCATACAGCCGCGTTTCCTGCACGATGCGCCCGCCATCCTCGAGCACCTCGACCTGGCGGCGCGCTTCCTGCTCGACCACCGCCATCACGAAGCGCACCGAATTGACGTTCTTGGTCTCGGTCCGCGTGCCGAACGGATCGCCCGGCTTGCGCACGCTGACATTGACGTCCGCGCGCATCGAGCCTTCTTCCATATTGCCGTCGCACGACCCGACATAGCGCAGAATCGATCGCAACTTTCGCAGATAAGCCCCTGCTTCTGCTGGAGACGTCATGTCCGGCTTCGACACGATTTCCATCAGCGCGACGCCCGAACGGTTGAGATCGACATAGGAGCGGGTCGGATGCTGATCGTGCATCAATTTGCCGGCATCCTGCTCGACATGGATGCGCTCGACGCCGATGCGCTTGCCGTGCGCGTCGGGGTTCTTTTCGTCCAGGCTGATGTCGATCGCGCCCTCGCCCACCAGCGGGTGGTAGAGCTGACTGATCTGATAGCCCTGCGGCAAATCGGCATAGAAATAGTTCTTGCGGTCGAACCGCGACCAGCGGTTGATCTGCGCCTCGATCGCCATGCCGGTGCGCACCGCCTGGCGGATGCACTCGCGGTTGGGCACGGGCAGCATCCCCGGCATCGCGGCATCGACCAGCGACACCTGCGTATTGGGCTCCGCGCCAAACGCGGTCGCCGCGCCCGAGAAGAGCTTGGCATTGGTGGTGATCTGCGCATGGACTTCGAGGCCGACCACGACCTCCCAGTCGCCGGTTTCGCCGCGGATGGTGTAGGTGGATTCAGTCATACATCGGTCTCGGGTGTGATAAGGGAAATATCCGGGAAATATGCGGCGTAAAAGCGCGGATCCCGCGTCAGGATGCTTGCGCCTCTACGCTGTGCATCGCCCCCGATCAGAAAATCCGGTAAGGGCAAACGCGGCGCGCCTTCCCCCCTGCGTTCACGATAACGTTGATATGCCTTGCCAGCCAGAATCCCTGCCGATGGATCGAGACTTTCAACGCCGATCAGCAGGGCGCTCATGACCGAGCGAAAATGCTCCGCGTCCTGGAATTGCCAGCCGATCTCTGCGGCAATGACCGGGTTCACGAAAAGATACGCGCCGAGGGCGGCGCGACCGATCTGACGACGGGACCAGCCGAACCATTGCGGATCACGTCCAAGCACATCGATCAATATATTGGAATCGACTAAGATCACGGAACGTAATCGCCCCGCAAATCTCGCATCACTTGATCGGTCGGGCCACCAAACGAGAATCGCCCGGCCAATGCGTCGATCGCTTTCGCTTGCGCCTGTTGCCGCCGTTCCACATCGGCAGGGCCGTCGCCAAGCGCCGCCACCGTGACGCGCCCTTCCGCATCAAGCGCCACTTTGTAAGGCTGGCCCGGAAGCAGCCCAGCAGCATCCCGGATCGCCTTTGGGATCAAGATCTGCCCTTTGCTGGTCATCGTACCCGTTTCGATGCGGATAGGCGCGTTCATGAGAAATCTCCAGTGTTACCCAGGTAACACTTACACAGCCGGATCGCAAACGCAGGCCGGAACTTTCCTTGCGACCTATGCCTTCTCGGTCACCACCAGCGCTCCGCCCGCGCGGTAAAGCCTGCGCGCTGCTCGACCGCGAGCCCGGCGTTGAGCACGCTCTGCTCATCCAGCGCCTTGCCGATGATCTGAAGCCCGAGCGGCAGCCCCTGCCCGTCCAGCCCGCCGGGCACGCTCATCGCCGGGAGCCCAGCGAGCGACGACGGCACGGTGAACACATCGTTCAAATACATCGCGATCGGATCGGCCGACTTCTCGCCCAGCGCGAACGCCGCCGAGGGTGCCGTCGGCGTCAGCAGCACGTCACACGTGGCCCAGGCCTGCTCGAAATCGCGCGCGATCAGCGTGCGGATCTTCGAAGCCTGTGTGAAGTACGCGTCGTAAAACCCTGCTGACAAGACATAAGTGCCGACCATGATGCGGCGCTTAACTTCGTCGCCGAAACCGGCGGCGCGGGTAGCGGCATACATGTCCTGCAAGCCCGCCCCCTCGGGCAGATCGCGCAAGCCGTAGCGCACGCCGTCATAGCGCGCGAGGTTGGATGAGGCTTCGGCCGGCGCAATGATGTAATAAGCGGGCAGCGCATATTTGGTGTGCGGCAGCGAGACTTCGACGATCTCCGCGCCCGCATCCTTCAGCCATTCGATGCCCTGCTGCCACAGCGCCTCGATCTCGGGCGGCATGGCGTCGACCCGATATTCCTTGGGAATACCCACGCGCTTGCCCTTGAGATCGCCCGACAATCCGGCTTCCCAGTTGGGCACAGGCAAATCGAGCGAGGTCGCGTCCTTGGCATCGAACCCGGCCATCGCCTCGAGCATGATCGCGCAGTCGCGCACGTCGCGCGCCATTGGTCCTGCCTGGTCGAGCGACGAGGCGAAAGCGATCGTCCCCCAGCGCGAGCAGCGGCCATAGGTCGGCTTGATGCCCGAAATGCCGGTAAAGGCGGCAGGCTGGCGGATCGATCCGCCGGTATCGGTGCCGGTCGCCGCCGGGCACAGCCGCGCTGCGATCGCCGAGGACGACCCGCCCGAAGACCCACCGGGTGCGAGCGGCGCGGTATCACCGTTATTGCGTCGCCACGGCGAGATCACGTTGCCGAACGCGCTGGTCTCGTTCGATGATCCCATCGCGAACTGGTCGAGGTTCAGCTTGCCCAGCATTCCCGCACCAGCGTTCCACAAATTGGCCGAAACCGTCGATTCATAGGGAGGCGTAAAGCCCTCCAGAATGCGGCTGGCGGCAGTGGTCGGCACGCCGTTTGTGCAGAACAGGTCCTTCATGCCGATCGGCACGCCCGCCAGCGGCTTGAGCGTTTCGCCAGCGGCACGCGCGGCATCGGCGGCGTCGGCCGCGGCCAGCGCATGATCGGGGGTTTCGACGAGGAAGGCGTTGAGCGCCGCCGCGGCGGAGACGTTGGCGATGAAGCCCTCGGCCACTTCGCGCGCGGAAAAGCTGCCGTCGCGCACGCCATCACGAATGGCGGCAACGCCGAGATCGGTAAGGTCGGTCATTATTCGATCACCTTGGGCACGGTGAAGAAACCGTGTTCGGCCTGGGGCGCATTGGCGAGTACGGCGTCACGAATACCGCCGCCGGTCAGCGGATCGGCATTCACGACATCGTCGCGCAGGCGCAGATGGTTGGGGATGACCGCGGTCATCGGCTGGACGCCGGTGCAATCCACCTCGCCCAATTGCTCGATCCATCCCATGATGTTGTCGAGCTCGGGCGCGATGCGCGCGGCGTCTTCCTCGGTAATGGCGATACGGGCAAGACTCGCGATCTTGCGGACGGTGGCGATGTCGACTGGCATGGATCGCGGCTAGCAGAGCGCCCAAGCGTTGCGCAACCTATTCGAACGGATCGCCGACCGGAACGCCCCCGACAAAGACGCGACGCGCGGGCACGGAGCGGATCTCCACCTTGCCTGCCGCTTCCCCCGCTTTCAGTGCAGCGCGCTCGGCGGACGTGAGCGGCGCTCGCGTGTTTTCATCGACGCGCTGCCATGTATCGCCCGTCAGCCGATAGCGCGAACCACCGCAGCCCGATCGCAGCACCCGGACCGCAAACGTGTTTTGCGCCCCCGGATCGCGCACCAAATCGTCGATACAGCTTTCCTGTATCGACACCGCCTCGCTTGCACCTGGCGTGTACAGCAAGGTGCAGCGATCCTTACGACCCGTCCCGCATCCCTGCCAATCGGTGAGCTTGGTCCGCAAGGCGAGCGGCACGGGCACCGCCACCGGCAGCACGCGCAACCGCTTCACCAGCAGATCAGCATCGGTCTGCGTGCGGTCGATCGCCGCCACGTCCCAGCGATTGGTTTCCTTCCCCACCCCCTTGGCGCGCGCCGCGATCACCGGGTTCTTCGATCCCGCCAGCCGCTTCAGCGCCGCCTTGCCGGGATCGCCGAAATCGAACGCCAGCGCCGCCCAGTCGAATTTCTCGGGCGCGGTCTTGCCAGATTCGAGCCGCGCGACCTGATCGGCGGTCGACAGCGCGTTGAAGCTCAGCAGCGGCGTCGCCAGCACTAGCCCGACACCCGCGACGACGAACGCCAGCCGCAAATTGCTCGGCCGCACCCACGCACCCCAGTGCATCCGCCCCCGCGCCAAAGCGACCAGATAGGCAACACCATAAGCCGTCGCCAAAGCGACGAACACCAATGCCCACAACCGATCAGGCGTCAGGCCATATTGGTCGATGCGCAGCCCCGTCGCGATCGCCGCGATCACCGCCAGCGGCAGCACGGCGAGTGCCAGCACCATCGCGCCGACACGCAGCACCGGATTGCGCAATTCCTCCTGCTCGCCATTGCCGATCACCGCATTGGCCAGGATCAGCGCGCCGATCACGCAGCTCAGCAGGATCGGCGTGGTCGATTTGGTCGCCTCCCACAGCGCATGCAGCCCGGTGAACGGCAAGGCGACGAGAAACACCAGCAGCCCCAGCCCAAGCACCGGCGCCAGCACCGCCAACACCGCGGTCACCACGCGCTGCAACAGCCGCAACACCCCGTCGCGCTCGCGCAGCAGCCCGAGCGACGCGCCGAAACTGCCGCCGAACAGCAGCGCATTGAACCAATTATGCTGCAACAGATCGCGCAGGAAATGCAGTCCGATCAGATCGAACAGCGACGCCAACAGCCATGCCAGCGTGAACACCACGCCCGTGAACAGCCAGCACGCGCACCACAAGACGACATTGGTCCAGGCGTGCCCATGGACATCGGCATAAGGGAATCGCAACCCCGCCTCGTCCCGCGCCGTCTGGAACAAGGGCACGGCGATGGCGATCGACAGGAACAGGCTGGCGCTGTGCCAGTCGCGCCACAGGCCCCAGCCGCCGCCATTCCAGTAGAACACAAGCCCGGCGACCGCACCCACCACCAGCCCGAACAGCACCGCCCAATGCGCCCGCCGCCACTCCAGCGCGAAGCCGAAGCTGGCAGCGCCGGTGCCGACCGCCGTTGTGAGCGCGACGCGCCACGCGTCCGGCTCGATCGGGGGATAGCGAAACGGCGCGCCGCGATCGAGCAATTGCTGCACAGCCACTGCCGCCAGCGCGCCCACGACACCCAGCACCAGCGGCCGCAACCGCCATCCCGCATCCGCTTCGAAATCGCCCGATCGGTCCATCGCCATGCTCCCCAACAGTCGCGCCGGACCGAACGCCAGCGCCAAGGCGATTGCAAGCGCCGTCGTCCTGCTGCACGGAAATCGCATGACCAGTGCATCGCTCCTCCAGAAAGGCTGACCCCGCGCGTGGCACGCAAATTCCTTTATGCCTTTTCGGTCCTGATCGTGCTCGTGATCGCGGGCGCGTTCGCTTATGCGATCTGGGGCGTCGATCTGATCCGGCTGGCAATGGTGCCCCGCGCCAGCTTCGTTGCGCTGCCGCCTGAGCCCGCCGCTGCCTATGGCCGTGCCGACATGTGGCTCGCGCGACCCGACAAGCCCGGCAATCCGGCGCTATGGACCCCGGCTGGCTATACCCCGGGCAAGGACAGCAAGGCGGCGGTGTTCTTCATCCACCCGACCTCCTACCTCAACCGCGCACGCTGGAATGCGCCGCTCGACGATGCCGAGGCCAATGCCCGTGCAGACCTCTTCCTGCGCGCGCAGGCGAGTGCCTTCAACGAAATCGGCGCGGTCTGGGCACCGCGCTATCGCCAGGCGACCTTCGGTGCGTTCCTGACGACGCAAGCCGCCGCCAATCAGGCGCTGAACCTCGCTTATGGCGATGTTTCCACCGCCTTCGACGCCTTCCTCGCGCAAGCCGGAGATCGCCCAATCATCCTCGCCGGGCACAGCCAGGGCGCACTCCACCTCCTGCGGCTGCTGCGCGAGAAGGTCGCGGGCAAGCCGCTCGCGAAGCGCATCGTCGCGGCCTATCTCATCGGCTGGCCGGTCTCGCGCACGGTCGATGTGCCGATGCTGGGCCTGCCCGAATGCCGCACCGCCGATCAGGCCGGGTGCCTGCTATCGTGGCAAAGCTTCGCCGAACCCGCCGATCCGGCGCTGATCCTCGATGCCTATGCCGCCAGCAGCGGCACCGACGGCAAGCCGCGCCGCGGCACGCCGATGATCTGCACCAATCCGCTGACCGGCACACCCGATGCCGCCGCCCCTGCCGAGGCCAATCTCGGCACGCTGTTCCCCGCCCCCGATCTCGCCAGCGCGACGATCGAGCCCAAACGTGTCCCCGCGCGCTGCGACGCGCGCGGCCTGTTGCTGATCGGCGCGCCGCCCGCGCTCGGCGGCTATGTGCTGCCTGGCAACAATTACCACGTCTATGACTACAGCCTGTTCTGGGCGAACGTGCGCGCCGATGCGGCGCGGCGGCTGGCGGCGTTCGACAAGAAATGATGCCGTCCCCCCACCCCGCTCGCCCTGAGCCTGTCGAAGGGCGCGTCTCCGCAAGCGCGCGGGTCGCGTTTGGAGAGCTGTGCTTCGACACGCGCAGCACGAACGGAACGTGCGCATGATCACCACCGACCGCACCGAATTCCGCGCAGCCCTCCCCACCGGTGGCCGCCTGATCGGCCTCGACGTCGGCACCAAGACGATCGGCACCGCGCTCTGCGACGCCGGGTGGAGTTTCGCCTCGCCCGCTTTGCTCATCCGCCGCACCAAATTCCAGAAGGACAAAATCGCGCTCGCCGAGCTGATCGCGGCGCAGCAGGTGAAGGGCATCGTCATCGGCCTGCCGCTCAACCTCTCCGACGGCAGCGAAAGCCCGCGCAGCCAGTCGAGCCGCGCGTTTGCCCGCAACATGGCGGACCTGGAACTCCCGATCTTCCTGCAGGACGAACGCTGGTCGACCGTCGCGGTCACGCGCACGCTGATCGAACAAGACGCCAGCCGCGCCAAGCGCGCCGAACTGGTCGACAAGATGGCGGCGGCGTATATTTTGCAGGGCGCGATCGACGCGCTGGTGGCGGTTTAGCGGCCGTCCGCCCCGGGCCAGGAGGCGCGTGGGAAAAGATCGCGCTCCTCGCGCAAAATGCGTCGCCGCAGCAAGGTCATGACATCGCGTGTTGCGGCGCGAAATGCCTCCCAATCCTCCTGAATGCGCTCGATCGGCCACGCCGCGTGATAGGCAGTATAGGTGGCTGCGGTCCCACCAACCTCCTTTAGCACTTGCTCTGCCAGCGAAGCCGTCACCGGGTTCGCGCGTAAAATCGGATAGAGAAGCTGATCCTCCAGCGCGAGGTGCTTGGTCAGCACGCGATTGAGCCGCCAGCGCAGCGACGACAATTCCACGCTCGGGCCATCGCCCGCAATCTCGACAAGGATTCGCTTGGCCAACGCGTCGAGTTCGCGATGCTCCTCCGACAGAACCGCACGCCCAATCAATACGATCCCCCACCCCAGCATCCCAATTGACGCTACGTCTGCGTATCTGTCCTATCCTAATGAAATCTTATCGAACATTATCATTTGAGCGAGCGACTGAAAGGCCCACCTTGCCACCGTGCGCCTGCGCGGCTACCCGGCACTCTCGATGCAGCCCTCCGATCACCGCCCCGCCTCGCTCATCCCTGGGCGTGCCGTGTTCCCGCACCGGCACTTGACCGGAATCGAGGGATTGCAACCGCACGAAATCGTGTTTCTGCTCGATGAGGCCAATGGCTGGGTCGCCGCCAACCGCACGCGCGCGATCAGCGATAAACGACTCGGCGGGCTGACCCAGATCAACGCCTTTTTCGAGAATTCGACCCGCACGCTGCTGTCGTTCGAAATCGCCGGCAAGCGGCTGGGTGCCGATGTCGTCAACATGCACGCGGCGCAAAGTTCGGTAAAAAAGGGCGAGACGCTGATCGACACCGCGATGACGCTCAACGCCATGCGTGCCGACGTGATCGTCATCCGCCACATGTCCTCGGGCGCGGTGCGGCTGATCGCGGGCAAGGTCGATTGCCCGGTGCTGAATGCCGGTGACGGACAGCATGAACATCCGACGCAAGCATTGCTTGATGCGCTGACGATCCGCCGACGGCGCGGGTCGATCGCGGGGCAGCGCGTGGTGATTTGCGGCGACGTGCTGCACAGCCGCGTGGCGCGCTCAAACATCCTCGCGCTGACCGCACTTGCCGCCGAAGTGCGCGTGTGCGCGCCGACCACGCTGATGCCCGCCGCGATCGAGCGGATGGGCGTCACCCCCTTCACCGATTTCGACGAAGCGCTGGACGGTGCCGATGTCGTGATGATGCTGCGCTTGCAGAATGAGCGGATGAATGGCGGCTTCGTGCCGTCCAACCGCGAATATCATTTGCGCTATGGCCTCACCGAAAAGCGACTCGCGCGCGCCAAGCCCGATGCGCTGGTGATGCATCCGGGGCCGATGAACCGCGGCGTCGAAATCGATTCGGTCGTGGCCGATCATGCCCGCTCGGCCATCACCGAACAGGTCGAAATGGGGGTGGCGGTGCGTATGGCCTGTCTGGACGTCTTGACGCGGCGCTCGCGCGGCGTGGCGCGCTGGGCATGAGCCGGATGCTGGCCCTGCTCAACGCGACGCTGGTCTGCCCGGTTGCAGGCGTATCGGCGGGCGGCGTGCTGATCGAGGGCGATACGATCGTCGCGACCGGCCTGATCGAAGTGCCCGAAGGGATCGAGACGATCGATTGCGGCGGCCTGGTGCTGGCCCCGGCGATCGTAGATCTGGGCGTGTTCGCGATCGATCTTCCCGCCTTTCATGCCGGTGGCATCGTCCGCGTCGGTCTGATGCCCGATCAGTCGCCCGTGCTCGACGACCCCGGCATCGTACAGCGCGCCGCGCTGATCGGGCGCCCCGGCCTGTGGATTCACCCGATCGCCGCGGCAACGCGCGGGCTGGCGGGCACCGACCTCGCCGAAATGGCGATCAACCGCGATGCGGGCGCGCGCGCGGTCGGCACCGGTGCAGGCTGGATCGCCGATTCGGGCGTGATGCGCAAAGTGCTGGCTTATGCTGGCGATCTCGGGCTGACCGTCATCACCCATGCCGAAGATGGCGGCGTGACGGCGGGCACGGTGGCGACCGCAGGCGAAACCGCGACGCGCATGGGCCTGCCCGCCGCCCCGGCCATTGCCGAGCCGCTGGCCATCGCCCGCGACGTGATGCTGGCCGAGGAAACCGGCGCTGCGCTGCACATCCGCCAAGTCACGACCGCCGCCGGGTTCGATTTGGTCCGCGCGGCCAAGCGCCGCGGCGTGCGCGTCACCTGCGGCATTACGCCTGCCCATTTCATGCTGTCCGACATCGCGATGACCGATTTCCGTACCTTCGCGCATCTGTCGCCGCCCTTGCGGTCGGAAAGCGACCGGCAAGCGGCGCTGACGGCGCTGGCCGATGGCACGATCGATGTGCTGTGTTCCGGCCACGATCCGCATGGCCCCGAGGAAAAACGCCTGCCCTTCGCGGATTCCGCATCGGGAATGGCGGGTGCCGAGACCCTGCTCGCCTTGGGATTGGGGCTGGTGCGCGACGGGACCATTACGATGGAGCGGCTGTTCGCCTTGCTCGCCGCCAATCCCGCGCGCGTCCTGGGCGTGGCCACCGGCACGCTCGCCATCGGGGCACCCGCCGACCTGCTCGTGCTCGATCCGCATGCCCCGTGGCAAATCGATGGCAATCGCCTGCACGCCAAGGCCGGGAACACGCCGTTCGACGGGTTGCCGGTTCAGGGCAAGGTGGTGCGGGTGTTCAAGGGCGGCACCGCGCTCCCCCTGCCCGCATAAGGCTTAGCGCGACGCCAGTTCGCGACCCTTGGCCCACATCGCAACTTGGTCGCCAGCGCCTGCGCGCACGAAGCAGCTTCCGCCCGTCGCGCGATAGCCCAGGCACAGCGCCACCGCATCGCCGCGCGCGAAGCCGCCGACCGACAGACGATAGAAGCTCTTGCCCTTGGTCGTGACGCTCATGCCCTGCGGCGTGCGCCCGGCGAAACCGGCAAAGCGGCGCGAGACGCGGCCCCAGGCATCATGCGCCACGCCTGCGGTCTCATAGGCGCCAAGCTGGACATAGAAGCTGCCCTTGGCGACAGCACGCGGTGCCGAAGCGACGGCAACCGCCGCGCGCGGCGCAATCGCGCCACGCTTTGCGCGGGCCTCGGCGACCGACACGGGCAGCGCCTGCACGACTTCCTTGCGTTCGGCGAACACCACACCGGCGATGCTCGGCCCAATGACGGGCTTCGCGTCCGGCTCGGCTGCGGCGACGGCGACCGGTGCGGGCGTGGGTGCTGGCGCGGACGCGGCCTCAACCTTGCCGGGCATGAAGGCATCGACCGGTGCCTCGGCTGCGGCCATTGCGGTCGCTGCGGGACGACCGCCGTTCAAAGCGAGCGCGACCGGCAGGCCGGGATCGACCGCGGGCCGCACCCCAAGCAAGGTCGCGACCTGATCCGACGCCGAAGTCGGGCGCGAGAAGCTCGACCAATCGAGGATGCGTCTGGCGACATCGGCGGGGGCGACGTCCATCGCCACCACCGTCTGCGCCTCGCGCCAGCGCCCGGCAAGGGCCAGGCTCAGCGCGAAGTTCTGGCGGATCTTGGCATCGGCCTCGGGCGCGCGGGCGGCGGGCTCCAGCACTTCGACCGCCGTCGCCGGATCGCCTGCCAGCGCGATTGCGAGGCCGCGATCGGCAACCGGGATCGTCGCTGCATGGGTGTCGAGCGTCTTGCGCGCGCCAGCCCAATCGCCCGTCGCGATCTGTGCGAGCGCCAGGTTCAGCGCGACCTTGCCGTTGCTATCGTCGAGCGACAGCACATCGGCGAAGACATCGCGCGCCGAGGCAAAGCGGCCGCCCTTCAGGTAGCTTTGGCCAAGCAACAGGCGATAGGCCGCGACCTGCGGCTGATCGCCAACCGCCGCCTCGGCGTGCCGAATCGCAACGTCGAATTTACCATGTGAGAGCGCGGCTTGCGCAGCCGCAAATTCCACACGCCCTTGCTTTTCCGCACGCGATTGCTCGCGCGCGCTGGCTGCGGCGATCGTCGCGGTGGTGACGGCGGCAAGCGTGCCGCCAGCGAGACAGAGCGCGACCCCCAATGTCAGGGGACCGAAAGTGATGGCGGACCGAGTCTTCATCGTATCTCCCCCTTCAGGGTTGTCAGCGCTTTGCCCGGGTCGGGAGCTGGCGCACCAGATCCTCGACTTCGGGCAGGGATTGCAGGAAGTGGTCGAGCGCTTCGGTCACCAGCGTTTGCGCCGACGCATTATGCAGCGCGCTGGCCAGCCGCAGCCGCAGGTGGCGATCCTGGTCGAGCCGCAGCGTGAAGGCCGATTTCGGGCGGCTCTTGCCGTGCTTCTTCTTGGTTTCGCGTTCGATCCGGCTGGCGGTGGCGACCGATACCGGCTTCATCGCGATCGGGCGTGCGGGTTCGACCGGCTCGGGCGCGGCAAATTCTTCGCGCAGCACCTCGCGCTGGATCAAAACCGAAGGGACCGGGGCCGGCGGGACCGCCGCCACGACCGGCGCGGGCTCCACCACCGGCGGATGATCGCCGCCCATGTCGTTCCAGCCGAGATCATCCTGCGCGCCCGGCATCGTGCCGAACCCGCCAAAGCCCTGCGGGCGCATCGCGGGCTTGGCCTGGCCCTTGCGCGCGAGCAGCGTCGAGGACAGCGAAGCGAGCGGTTTTTGTTGGCCGAACATGTTCATGTCAGCTCACCACCCGGCGGCCGAAACCACCCGCTGCAGGGCGCTGCGCCCCGAAACCATTGGCGACATTGGGGGCGGCGAACACGGTGCGCCGGAAATTCTTTTCGAGGCGGTCGGAAATATAGGTCCACAGATCGCGGATTTCCTGCGCCGATTTGCCGTTGCCATCGACCTCCATGACCGTGCGCCCGTCGATCATCGAGGCCGCGAAATCGGTGCGATGGTGGACCGTGATCGGCGCGACCGTACCATGCTGTGACAGCGCGACTGCGGCTTCGGAGGTGATCCGCGCCTTGGGCGTCGCGCCATTGACGACGAACAGCAGCGGCTTGCCTGCGCGTTCGCACAGATCGACCGTGGCCCCGACCGCGCGCAGATCGTGCGGGCTCGGGCGTGTGGGGATGACGATCAGCTCGGCCACCGCAATCACGCTCTGGATCGCCATGGTGATGGCGGGCGGCGTGTCGATCATGGCCAGGCGGAAGCCCTGCTGACGCAGCACCTCCAGATCGGCCGCCAGCCGCGCGACCGTGGTCTGGGCGAAGGCGGGAAATTCGCTTTGCCGCTCGTTCCACCAATCCGACAGCGACCCTTGCGGATCGATGTCGATCAGGACGACGGGGCCAGCCCCGGAGAGCTGCGCCTGAACGGCCAGATGCCCGGACAAGGTCGTCTTGCCCGATCCGCCTTTTTGAGATGCCATCGCGAGGACGCGCATGAGCCCCTTTCACTCCCGCTATTCGAGAGCCATGCCTGCCATGCCATCCCTCAAGGAACGGTTAACGGTGGGGGGCCTGCTCCCCCTTTAGGATGAGCGTGGGTAACAAAATCTTTGCCATGATGCGGCTACAGGGCATGATCGGTTGAAGAAACGGGACGGGACCATTGTTATGCGCAACGCGCTAATCCTCGGCATGGCCGGGCTCTTGCTCGCAGGCGGTGCTGTGGCGGCACCCGCCGTTGCGGATGTGCGCGAGGGCGTCGATGCCTGGAGCCGCGGCGAGTATAAGAAAGCCGTCGACCAATGGCGTCCCGCGGCCATTGCGGGCGATGCCGATGCGCAATTCAACCTGGGTCAAGCCTATTCGCTCGGGCGCGGCGTTCCGGTCGACATTCCGATGGCCGAAAGCTGGTTCCGCAAGGCCGCGCTGCAGGGCCATGCCGAGGCGGAAGCGAAATATGGCCTAGTGCTGTTCGACCAGAAAAAGCGCGCCGAGGCGCTGCCCTGGCTCGAAAAGGCGGCGAAACGCGGTGAGCCGCGTGCCCAGCTGGTTTTGGGGACGATGCTGTTCAATGGCGACAGCGTCACGAAGGACTGGCCGCGCGCTTATGCGCTATTGGTGCGCTCGGCGGCTGCCAGCACGCCCGGCGCGTCCGAAGTGCAGGCGCAAATGGATACGCTGATCCCGACCGAGCAGCGCCAGCAGGGGCTACTGCTCGCCCGCCAATATGAAGCCGAGGCGCAACGCCCGCAGCTTCCGCCCGAAATTTCCGGGCGCGGCACCAGCACCGCGATGCGCGCCACCGACTTGCCGCCGTCGCAATATGATCCGAACGTCGGCAACCGGCCCCAGATCGTCGCGCTCGCCCCGCCGCCCGCCGCCAAGCCGACAAAGCCGCGCGTACCGCCCCGTGCCGCCGCAGTGGCTGAAGCGGCTCCCGCCCCGGCGGCCGGGCGTGGCGGCTGGCACCTTCAGCTTGGCGCATTCGGCGATCCCGGCAATGCCCGCAAACTATGGGGCCAAGTCAGCGGGCGGTTTGCCGGGGCGAGCGTCAGCTACGTCAAGAGCGGCGCGCTGACGCGCGTGCTGGTCGGGCCCTACCCTTCGCGCGCGGCGGCGGCGGCGGCTTGCGGCGCAGTGCGCCCCTGCGTGCCGGTCAACCCATAGCGCGTTACGCGCCGACCCATTCCGCGCGGGGAATGCCCTGCGCGTACAGCAAGGCGGACAGATCACCCTGGTCGATTCGCGCATCCGCCGCTCCAGCGACGACCGGCTTGGCGTGGTACGCGACGCCCAGGCCAGCGGCGCGGATCATCGCCAGGTCATTGGCACCATCGCCCACCGCCAGCGTAGCCTCGGGCGGCAAGTTCAGCTCGGCCATCGCCGCCAACAGCGTCTGCAATTTGGTGTCGGAGCCGACGATCGGCTTGGTCACGGTGCCGGTCAGCGCCCCGCCCGCAATCTCGAGCCGATTGGCGATGGCGCGGTGAAACCCGATCTGCGCCGCCACCGGCTCGGCAAAGCGGGTGAAACCGCCTGAGACAAGGATGGCGGTCGCCCCGCGCGCGCGCATCGTGCCGATCAACGCAACGGCACCGGGCATGATCGTCACGCGTTCGGCCAGGCAACGCTCGATCACCGCCTCGTTAAGCCCGGCGAGCAACGCGACGCGCGCATCGAGGGCACCTTCGAAATCGAGTTCGCCGCGCATTGCCGCTTCGGTAATCGCCGCGATCTGTGGCTTGATCCCGGCATAATCGGCGAGTTCGTCGATGCACTCGACGGTAATCATCGTCGAATCCATATCGGCGACGAGCAGCTTCTTCTCACGGCCCTCAGCCTGCTGCACGACCACGTCGATACCGGGAAACGCGCCCTCCAGCGCCGTGCGCGCGGCATCCGAGGCCAGGCCGAACGCAATGTCGGCCGCCTTGCCCGGCTCGATCCAGCCCTGCGCGACCGGCGCACAGCCAGCCGCTTCGAGCCGGTCCATCGCCGTCGAAATTTCCCCTGCAGCCAGATGATCCGATGCTATCAGCGTCGCAATGAACACACGTCACCTCCCAAGGCTCGCGCTCATCGCAGGGCCGACCGCCAGCGGCAAGTCCGCTCTCGCGATTGCCGTCGCGGAGCGACACGACGGCGTGGTCATCAATGCCGATTCGGCGCAGGTCTATCGGGATTTGCGCGTCCTCACCGCACGCCCCACCGCTGAGGACGAAGCGCGCGTGCCGCATCGTCTGTTCGGCCATGTCGATGGCGCGGACAGCTATTCTGCCGCCCGCTGGGCAAACGCGGCCGCGCGCGAGATCGATGCTGCGCACGCTGCGGGCAAGCTGCCGGTGCTGGTGGGCGGCACCGGGCTCTACCTGCGCACCCTGCTCGACGGCATCGCGCCCGTGCCGGAGATCGATCCGCAGATCCGCGAGGAGGTCCGCGCGCTGCCAGTGGCCGAGGCCCATGCCGCACTTGCCGTGCTTGATCCGCCCGCCGCCGCCCGGCTCGCCCCCGCCGACACCACGCGGGTGGCGCGAGCGCTGGAAGTGGTGCGCTCGACCGGCAAGCCCCTCGCCGACTGGCAAGCGGCGCGCAGCGGCGGAATCGGCGACCGCGTCGCACTCGCCGCGCTGGTCCTGCTGCCCGATCGCGACTGGCTGATGGCGCGTTGCGATGCCCGCGCGGCGGCGATGTTTGCCGACGGTGCCCGCGCGGAAGTCGCGGCGTTGCGCGATCGCCCCGACATTGCCCCCGCCGCACCGATCCGCCGTGCCATCGGCGTACCGGAACTGACGGCGGTGCTGGCCGGAGAAATGACCGAAGATCAAGCGCTTGATCTAACGTGCGTCGCTACCCGGCAATATGCCAAACGGCAATATACCTGGTTCCGCAACCAGCCTCCGGCGTGCTGGCGGCGCAGTCATGCGTTAGAAACAATCGATCTAATGCATGAAATGGATATTTTATTACGCAGTTAGCGATTGACACGTACATTTCGTGCAACTAGCAGCGCCGCTCCAACGCTGCTAAGGCCGCAGCGCGAAAGGAGACGAAACGTGACCGAGAAAAGCGGAGCAGACATCCTGATCGAGGCGCTGGGCGATCTCGGCGTGGAGGTCATCTTCGGCTATCCCGGTGGTGCGGTCCTGCCGATTTACGACGCGCTGTTCCGGCACAATGCTGCGGGCGGTCGGATCAAGCATATTCTGGTGCGCCACGAACAAGCCGCCACGCATGCCGCCGAGGGCTATGCCCGTTCAACCGGCAAGCCCGGTGTCGTTCTCGTTACCTCGGGCCCCGGCGCGACCAATGCCGTCACCGGCATCACCGATGCGCTGATGGATTCGATCCCGATGGTGGTCATCACCGGCCAGGTGCCGACAGCACTGATCGGCACCGATGCCTTTCAGGAGGCCGATACCGTCGGCATCACGCGCCACTGCACCAAGCACAATTATCTGGTGAAGGACCCGGCCACGCTGGGCGCGACGATCCACGAGGCGTTTTACATCGCCACCTCGGGTCGCCCCGGCCCGGTCGTGATCGATATCCCCAAGGATGTGCAGGTCGCCACCGCGCGTTACACCAAGCCCGGCCCGATCCGCCACAAGACCTATCGCCCGCAGGTAAAGGCCGACCAGGGCGCGATCGAGCAAGCGATGGATATGCTCGCCGCGGCCGAGCGCCCGATCCTCTACACCGGCGGCGGCATCATCAACGCCGGGCCCGCGGCCAGCCAATTGCTGTGCGAACTGGCGCGGATCACGGGTGCACCCGTCACCTCGACGCTGATGGGCCTGGGTGCTTATCCGGCAAGCGGGCCGCAATGGCTCGGGATGCTCGGGATGCACGGCACGTACGAAGCCAATCTGGCGATGAACAAGGCTGACTTGATCCTGTGTCTCGGCGCGCGTTTCGACGATCGCGTGACTGGGCGGCTCGACGCGTTCAGCCCCTATTCGCGGAAGATCCACGTCGATATCGACCGCTCGTCGATCAACAAGAACGTCCGCGTCGATTTGCCGATCGTGGCGGATGTCGGCCATGCACTGGAAGACATGGTGCGCGTGTTCAAGGCACGCCGCCATCCCAAGCCCGATCTCGCCGAATGGTGGCGGATGATCGCAGGCTGGCGCGCGGTGAAGAGCCTCGATTTCGCCGAGACCGGCCCCGAAATCATGCCGCAACGCGCGATCCGCGCGTTGTGGGAGGCGACGCACAAGCGCAGCCCGATCATCACCACCGAAGTCGGCCAGCATCAGATGTGGGCCGCCCAGCATTTCGGCTTCGAAGCGCCCAACAAATGGCTGACCTCAGGTGGCCTCGGCACGATGGGCTATGGCCTGCCCGCCGCGATCGGCGCGCAGCTCGGCAACCCCAAGGCGCTGGTGATCGACATCGCCGGGGAAGCCTCGATCCAGATGAACATTCAGGAACTAGCGACGGCGATGCAATATCGCCTGCCGGTCAAGATCTTCATCCTCAACAACGAATATATGGGCATGGTCCGCCAGTGGCAGGAACTGACCTATTCGAGCCGCTATGCCGAAAGCTATTCGGACACGCTGCCCGATTTCGTGAAGCTGGCCGAAGCCTATGGCTGGAAGGGCATCCGCATCGAGGGCAATGATCAGCTCGATGCCGGCATCGCCGCGATGCTCGATCATGATGGGCCGGTGCTGGTGGATTGCCGCGTGGCGAAGCTCACCAACTGCTTCCCGATGATCCCCTCAGGCGCAGCCCATACCGACATGATGCTCGCATCGAGCGAAGTGTCGGGCGAAATGGACGACGAAGCGAAGGCGCTGGTCTAATGCATATCACCGAAGAAAAAACGCAGCGGCACACGCTGGCCGTGATGGTCGATAACGAGCCGGGCATTCTCGCCCGCATCGCCGGCCTGTTCACCGCGCGCGGTTACAATATCGAGAGCCTGACCGTGTCGGACGTCACCGCCGACCAGGCCGTCAGCCGCATCACCATCGTCACCTCGGCCAGCGCGCATGTCATGGAACAGATCATGGCGCAGCTCGACCGGCTGGTGCCGGTGCATTCGGTGACCGATCTCACCGCGCTCGGGCCGCATGTCGAGCGCGAACTCGCGCTGCTCAAGGTCTCCGGGCACGGCGAACACCGGATCGAGGCGCTGCGCCTCGCCGATGTGTTCCGCGCGCGCGTGGTCGACACCACCATCAACAGCTTCGTGTTCGAACTCACCGGCGGGCGCGAGAAGATCGATGGCTTCATCGCGCTGATGCGACAGGTCGGACTGTGCGAAGTCGCGCGCACCGGCATCGTCGCCATCGCCCGCGGCGACAAGGCGATTTGAAGCGGGCGATTTGAAATGAATACTCCTCTCCCGCCGGGAGAGGGAGGGGCCCGCCGCGAAGCGGTGGGAGGGTGAGGGCGACGGTGCCCCAACCCATCACCCTCACCAACTCCGACTAGGCGGCAAAGCCGCCAAGTCTTCGTATCCTCTCCCACGGGGAGAGGGCTTTGATAGGGAACCAAAGAATGCGCGTTTATTATGATGCCGATGCCGATCTGAACCTGATCTCGACCAAGAAGATCGCCATCGTCGGCTATGGTAGCCAGGGCCATGCCCATGCCCAGAACCTGCGCGATTCGGGCGTCAAGGAGATCGCCATCGCATTGCGCGCCGGGTCTGCCACCGCCAAGAAGGCGACCGACGCGGGCTTCAAGGTGATGACCAATGCCGAAGCCGCTGCCTGGGCCGACATCACCATGATCCTCGCGCCCGACGAGCATCAGGCCGCCATTTATGCCGACGATCTCCACGCGAACCTGAAGCGGGGCGCGACGATCGCTTTCGCGCATGGCCTCAACGTGCATTTCGGCCTGATCGAACCGCGCGCCGATCTCGACGTCATCATGATCGCGCCCAAGGGCCCCGGCCACACCGTGCGCAGCGAATATGTGCGTGGCGGCGGCGTCCCCTGCCTGATCGCGATCCATCAGGACAAGAGCGGCAACGCACATGACATCGGCCTCGCTTACGCATCGGGCGTCGGCGGCGGTCGCTCGGGCATCATCGAGACCAATTTCAAGGAAGAGTGCGAAACCGACCTGTTCGGTGAGCAGGCCGTGCTGTGCGGCGGCATCACCCACCTCATCCAGGCCGGGTTTGAGACGCTGGTCGAGGCCGGTTACGCCCCGGAAATGGCCTATTTCGAGTGCCTGCACGAGACCAAGCTGATCGTCGATCTGCTCTATGAAGGCGGCATCGCCAACATGCGCTATTCGATCAGCAACACCGCCGAATATGGCGACATCGTCACCGGCCCGCGCATCATCACCGACGAGACCAAGGCCGAGATGAAGCGCGTCCTCGCCGACATTCAGTCGGGCCGCTTCGTCAAGAATTTCGTGCTCGACAACCGCGCCGGCCAACCCGAGCTGAAGGCCGCCCGCAAGCAGGCCGCCGCGCATCCGATCGAGAAGGTCGGCGCCGAACTGCGCGCGATGATGCCGTGGATCGGCGCCAACAAGCTGGTGGACCAGACCAAGAACTGAGCCGCATCCCTAGGCTCCGGTGGAGGGCGCGTCACGCGCCCTCTACGAAACGGATCGTTGCCGAAACGGCGTTTGACGCTTCCGCCTGTTGCACCGCATTTGCGCCCCACGTAACAGGAGACCGCAATGCGCCTTACCCATCTCTACACCGCCACCGCCGCCGTATTGCTCTTTGGTGCCCCCGTCGTCGCGCAGATGGCACCGCCCGAAATGTTCCACGGTGCCGGCACCGTTACCGACGTCAAGGCGGGCACTTATGCGGTTGAGCCACACCACACCCAGGTGACCTTCAGCGTCAGCCATTTCGGTATTTCGCCGTATGCCGGCACCTTTTCGGATGCCAGCGGCACGCTCAAGCTCGATCCGGCCAAGCCCGCCGAGACCCAGCTTGACGTCACCCTGCCCATCGCCGGCGTGCAGACCACCAGCAGCGTGCTGACCGGCGAACTGAAAAGCGCCGACTGGTTCGACGCCGCCAAATTCCCGACTGCAACCTTCCATTCGACCAAGGTCACCCAGATCAGCGGCGACGCGGTGGCGGTTGACGGCACGCTCACGCTGCACGGCGTGACCAAGCCCGTCACCTTCCGCGCCAAGCTGTTCGGCGCGGCGACCAACCCGATGAGCAAGAAGGCCTCGATCGGATTCCTTGGCCGGATGGTGATCCATCGTTCGGACTTCGGTGTCAGCAAATATGTGCCGGTCGTGTCGGATGAAACCGTGCTGGCCATCAACGCAGCGTTCGAGCTTCAGTGAGCCCAACGATCCCCCCGTCCGAGGACACCGAAGGCCGCCCCGGCGTGGGCCGCGTCGAGGCGTTTTCGGACGGGGTGATCGCGATTATCGTCACCATCATGGTGCTCGAGCTGCACCCGCCGGTGGCGGCGGGGCTCGGGCATTTATGGTCGCTATGGCCAATCTTCTTCGCTTACGCGCTCAGCTATCTTTACGTCGCGCTATACTGGTCCAACCATCACCGGCTGTTTAGCCATGCGAGCGTGGTCAGCAACGGTCTGATCTGGTCGAACATGGCGCTGCTGTTCGCGCTGTCGCTGGTGCCGTTCTCGACCGCCTATCTCGGCGAGCAGCATTTCAGCCGCGATGCGACGCTCGTCTATCTCGTCACCATGTTCGTTCCGTCCATCGCTTATGCCTGGCTACAGCGCGTGATCCGCGCAACCGGCGTGCAAGGCGTACGCGCCACTCGCTATCACGTGGCGACGCTGCGCAAGGGTATCGTCGCGATCCTCCTCTATGTGGCGGGCATGCCGCTCAGCTTCGTCTCGCCCTGGCTCGGCATTGCCTGCGCGATGCTGGTGGCGGTGCTGTGGTTTCTGCCCAACAGTCCTTTCGACCGCCTGTTTGAATCCCGGACTGGACAGCCTACCCCGTGACTTGCTAACGCGCCGCGACCATGACGCAGGCTCTGCTTCTTTCGCTGCTTCGACTTACGCGCCCTTAGGCGCGCCCCTCGCTGCGCGCCCACGGGCTGCGCCGCGACCCGCCTAAGGGACAGACCGCCCCAAACGTCGATCCGCGATACCGAGCGAGACCAACCATGCTGCGTGACCCTTCGACCAAATACCGCCCCTTCCCCACCATCGACTTGCCCGATCGGCGCTGGCCGTCGCAGACGATCGCCACCGCCCCGCGCTGGCTCTCGACCGATCTGCGCGACGGCAACCAGGCGCTGATCGACCCGATGGACGCCGAGAAAAAGACCCGGATGTTCGACCTGATCGTCAAGGTCGGCATCAAGGAAATCGAAGTCGGCTTCCCCGCCGCCGGCGCGACCGAATTCGATTTCATCTCGGGGCTGGTCAAAAGCGGCCGCATCCCCGACGACACCATGATCCAGGTGCTGACCCAGTCGCGCCGCGATTTGATCGAAACCAGCTTCCAGTCGCTGCGCGGCGCGCGCGCGGCGATCGTCCATCTCTACAATGCGGTGAGCCCGGCCTGGCGCAAGATCGTGTTCGGCATGACTCGCGCCGAGGTGAAGCAGATCGCCATCGACGGCGCGATGATCCTGCGCGACCAGGCCGCCGCCCAGCCCGACACCGACTGGTTTTTCGAATATAGCCCGGAAACCTTCTCGACTGCCGAGCTCGATTTCAGCCTGGAGGTTTGCGAAGCCGTGATGGACGTGCTGCGCCCGACGCCCGACCACAAGCTCATCCTCAACCTGCCCGCCACGGTCGAATGCGCGACGCCCAATGTCTATGCCGACCAGATCGAATGGTTCGGCCGCAACATCCGCAACCGCGATTGCGTCGCGCTCAGTCTGCATCCGCATAACGATCGCGGCACCGGCGTCGCCGCCGCAGAACTCGGGCTGATGGCGGGGGCCGACCGCGTCGAGGGTTGCCTGCTCGGCAATGGCGAGCGCACCGGCAATTGCGACCTCGTCACCGTCGCGCTCAATATGTACACGCAAGGGCTTGATCCGAAACTGGACTTTTCGGACATCGACGCGATCGTCAACACCGTTACCTATTGCACACAGCTCCCCGTGCATCCGCGCACGCCTTATGCGGGCGATCTGGTGTTCACCGCCTTCTCGGGCAGCCATCAGGACGCGATCAAGAAGGGCTTTGCTGCGCAGGAAGCCAAGAACGATACGCTGTGGGAAGTTCCCTATCTGCCGATCGACCCGGCCGATCTCGGCCGCAGCTATGAAGCGGTGATCCGCGTCAATTCGCAGTCCGGCAAGGGCGGCGTCGCCTGGGTGATCGAACAGGATAAGGGCCTGAAACTGCCCAAGCGCCTGCAGGCCGACTTCAGCCGCCACGTCCAACGCCTCGCCGACGAGACCAGCCGCGAAATGAACGCGAGCGATATTTGGGGCCTGTTCGAGGCGACCTATCTGGCGCGCGGCGAGGATCGCTTCCGTCTGCTCGATTATAATGAGAGCGGCAGCGTCGGCGACCGCCTGTTCGTCGGCCATGTCGCGGTCGATGGCGAGGAACGCTCGATCTCCGGGCGCGGCAATGGCTTGATCTCGGGCGTCATCGCGGCGCTCGGCGAAACCACCGGCCCGCAGCTCGACGTGGTCGATTATAGCGAACATGCCATCGGCCATGGTGCCGATGCGCAGGCCGCGGCCTATGTCGAATGCCGCACCGGCGACGGACGCACCGTGTTCGGCGTCGGCATCGATGCCGATATCGCCACCGCCTCGGTGCGCGCGGTGCTCAGCGCCGCGAATAGGGCGTAGCGCCCTTCCCGTTCGCCCTGAGCCTGTCGAAGGGCCCGTCTTCGCAGGCCCCAGATCCTCGCTTCAGGCGAGGGGGGCTTCGACAGGCTCAGCCCGAACGGGGGCAATCGGACAAGACCGGATGTGCGCTACCGCCCGCGCACAATCTCGCACCCGACCGCCGCATCGGGATACACGTCCGGCTTCGACGTACGCACCGTCACGCGCTCGACGCGCGGGTCTGCAAGACACAGCGCCGCGATCGCCTCGCACAGCGTTTCCTGCAAATGGAAATGGCGGTCGGCGACCAGCGCCTGCACGCCTGCGCGCACGAAATCATAATCGAGCACCGCATCGATGCGGTCTTCGGCGGGGGGCGCGGGATAGACCACCTCCATCCGCACCGACACGATCACGCGCTGCCGCGCCGCCAGTTCGTGCGGATGGATGCCGAGCCCCATCGTCACTTCGAGACCCTCGAGGATGGTGGTGAACCGAACCGTCATACCCGCCCCTCGAACATCACGTCGCGCGCGCGCGGCAGGAAGCGCTGGCCGCAATCGACGTACACAGTCTGCCCCTGCACGCCCCGCGCCTCCAGCAGGAAGGCGACCGCGCGGGCGATATCGACGGGATCGACCGGACGCTGCAACGGGTTCTTGCGCGCCGCTGCGGCAAATTCGGCGTCGCTCTGGTCGGCGCTGGGCAAGGACAGGCCGGGCGACACCGCATTGACGCGGATGCGCGGCCCCAATGCCTGCGCCAGCATCGTCGTCGCGCCCGCAAGGGCGAGCTTGGCGCAGGTATAAGAGAAGAAATCGGGGTTGAGATTGGCGATCTTCTGGTCGAGCAAATTGACCACCGCTCCCTCCGTCAGATCCTGCTGCTCCGCCAGGGCGTTGGCCAGCAGCACCGGGGCCTCGAGATTGACGGCATAATGGTCGCGCAGCAACGCCCGGCCGATGCGCGGCGGCGTGTCATAGTCGAAGAGCGACGCGCTGTTCACCACCGCCGCGAGCGGCCCGCCAAACGCCGCCCGCGCGGCCTCGACCAACGCCCCCGGCACTTCCGCGTCGGACAGATCGCCGGTCAGCACCGTTGAGCCGGGCAAGGCCGCCGACAGCCGGTCCGCATCTTCCGCCGAATGCAGATGATGGATTGCGACGCGCCAGCCCTCGCCCGCCAGATGCCGCGCAATCACCGCCCCAAGGCGACGCGCCGCCCCAGTCACCAGCACGGTGCGCGGCATTGCGATCAGCATCCCATCAAGGCGAGGATTTCCTTGCGGCTGCGTTCGTCGTCGCGGAACACGCCCATCATCCGGCTGGTGACCATCGCAACGCCTGGCGTCCGCACCCCGCGCGCAGTCATGCAGGCATGGCTCGCCTCGATCACCACCGCCACACCCAGCGGCTTGAGATTGTCCCAGATGCAATCCGCGACCTCCGCCGTCAGCCGCTCCTGCACTTGCAGGCGGCGGGCAAAGGCGTGGAGTACGCGCGCCAGCTTCGAGATGCCGACGACGTAATTGCCCGGAAGATAGGCGATGTGCGCCTTGCCGATGATCGGGGCCATGTGATGTTCGCAATGCGACTGGAACGGAATGTCCTTCAGCAGCACGATCTCGTCATAGCCGCCCACTTCCTCGAAGATCCGCGCCAGATGGACTGCCGGATCGTCGGCATAGCCCGAACAATATTCCTTCCACGCCCGCGCGACTCGTTGCGGCGTCTCCCGCAAACCCTCGCGCGCGGGGTCGTCCCCGGCCCAGCGGATCAGCGTGCGAACAGCTGCCGCGACCTCCTCCGGCACCGGAATCTTCGCCGGTCCGGCCACCAGATCGCCGTCGCCGCCTGCATCGGAACTATCGTTCATTATCTTCCCTTACCCCGATCCGTGCGATTGACGTTACGGCAAATGCGTTTCGCCGTACTGCAACATGAATTCCAGTCGCCCTGGAAACTGTTCTATTTTGAACACAGCGGGCGTATGCCGCAGTTTCCCTATTATTATGTCATTGACGGGCGATTCAACGACACGCTATTTCACAAACCGTACATTCGAAAACCAGCACCCGACATGAGATTGGGGCTGACCATCAAGGGGATGCCATCATGAAGAAGTTCGAATTGCTTGCAGCGTCGGCTTTGGCGATGCTTTCTGCCACGCCCGCCCTGTCGCAAACCACTCCTCCCCCGGCTCCTGCGCCCCAAACCACGCCCGATGGCGATGACATCGTCGTCACCGCAACCAAGCGCGAGCAGACGTTGCTCGATACGCCTGTTGCAGTGTCGGTAACCAGTGGCGCAACGATCGAGCAAGCGCAAATTCGCGATCTGAAGGATTTGCAAAGCGTCGTGCCGTCGCTGCGCGTCAATCAGCTCCAGAGCTCGGCGAACACCAACTTCATCATCCGCGGCTTTGGCAACGGTGCCAACAATGCCGGGATCGAGCCTTCGGTCGGCGTATTCATCGACGGCGTGTACCGCTCGCGATCGGCCGCGCAGATTTCCGATTTGCCCAACCTGAAGCGCATCGAAGTGCTCCGCGGCCCGCAATCGACGCTGTTCGGCAAGAATGCCTCGGCGGGCATCATCAGCATCGTCACCGCCGAGCCCGCCTTCAAATTCGCGGGCAATGCCGAGGCGACCTATGGCAATTACAACGCCGTCGTCCTGAAGGCGGCCGTCACCGGTCCCATCAGCGATACGCTCGCCTTCAGCATCGGCGGCAATTACAACCGTCGCGACGGGTACGCCTATGACGCCTTGCAGAAGACCAACGTCAACGATCGCAACCGCTGGGGCGTTCGCGGGCAATTGCTGTTCCAGCCCAATGCCGACTTCAAGATCCGCGTGATCGGCGATTACGACAAGATTGACGAAAATTGCTGCGTGGCCGGCAATCTCATCAATGGCGCGACCGGCGCGATCGTGCAGGCGCTGGCCGGTGGTAACGGGCTCGATCCGCAGAACGTGTTCTCGTACAAGGTGTACAACAACTTCCTGTCGAGCAACAAAATCGAGAATTACGGCGGATCGGTTCAGGCCGATTACAACCTCGGAAAGGTCGCACTGACCTCGATCACCGCCTATCGCGAAGTGAAGAGTGCCACCAACCAGGATTCGGATTTCACCGGTGCCGATCTGATCGGGCGGAATTCGGCCAATGTCGGGATCGATACGTTCACGCAGGAACTGCGTCTCGCCACCGATTTCGAGGGACCGCTCAACTTCCTGCTCGGCGGCTTCTATTTCAACGAAAAGATCAACCAGAAGAACCAGATCACGTTCGGTTCGCAATTCCGCCCCTATGGCAATGCGCTGATCCAGGGCGCGACCGGTGGTGCATTGAGCGTCGCCACGCTGGAAACGACCTTTGGCGCGCTTGAAGGGAATCCGGCGAAATATACCGGCACCTTCTTCCGCACCGGCGACGGCCTGAACGAATCCTATGCGCTGAAGGACGAATCCTTCTCGATCTTCGGCACCGCCGATTTCAAGCCGGTCGACCGGCTGACGCTCACCGCCGGGTTCAACTATACCGACGACCGCAAGCACTTCTCGACCAACGTTGTCAGCACCGACGTATTTTCCGGCATCAACTTCGATGCGCCGCAATATGCGCCGTTCCGCAACCAGTTGCTCTACCAGGGCGGCCTCGCCCAATTGATCGGTACGCAATTGGGTCTTGGTCGCTCGGCCACCGCAGCCGAGATCGGGGCGTTCGCAGGTGCCAATCCGGCGGCCTTCAGTGCGATCAACGCAGGTGCGCAGGCCAACGCCAACGCCAACCAGAACAACCCTGCGGCCAACCCGCTCGCGGCGCTGCGCCCGCTGCAATTCCTGCCGCCGTTCCAGAACGTGCCCAACGCGGTCGAACCCGGCAAGACCAGCGACAGCAACTTCTCCTACACGTTGCGCGCGGCGTACAAGCTCGACAACCACCTGAACGCCTATGTCACCTATGCGACGGGTTTCAAGGCGAGCTCGGTCAACCTCTCGCGCGACAGCCGCCCGACTGCGGCGGATCTCGTCGCGCTGCGTACTGCCGGGCTTGCCGTCGTCAATCTCAGCTCGGGCTCGCGTTTTGCAGGCCCTGAAAAGTCGCGCGTGATCGAAGGCGGCATCAAGGGACAATATCGCAACTTCGCCTTCAACATGGCGGTGTTCCAGCAGCAGATTACCGGTTTCCAGAGCAACGTCTTCACCGGGACCGGCTTCTCGCTGCTCAATGCGCCGAAGCAATCGACCTTCGGGGTCGAGTTCGATGGCAGCGTGACCCCGGTGCCGCGGCTGACGCTCAACGGCGCGGTGACCTATCTCGACCCGAAGTACGACTCCTTCCCCAATGGCGGCGCGATCGTCGCGGGCACCTATACGGTCGGGCCGGTCAACCTGTCCGGAACACGCCCGGCCGGCATCCCTGAATTCTCGGCATCGATGGGGGCCACTTATACCCAACCGCTGTCGCACGGGATGAAGCTGTTGCTGCGCGGCGACTTTGATTACCAAACGCCGGTGCAGATCGCCGAAGGCGTCATCACCCTCGAACGCGAGGTCAAGGAACTCAACCTTGCCGCGACGCTGCAGTTCGAGAACGGGCTCGAAGTTTCGGCCTGGGGCCGCAACGTCACCAACAACCACTATATCACGACGATCTTCTCGTCGGTGGCGCAATCAGGCAGCGTTTCGGCCTATCCCAACCAGCCCGTTACCTATGGCGGGACGATCCGCTTCAAATTCTGAGCGACGCTTTTGTGGCGTAACGGCCCGCTTTCCGAACCGGAGAGCGGGCCTTTTTGCGTTACAACCCCGAAACCGACGCATTTCAGGGCATTGTAAGGCGTGACAAGGGCAAAAAGGCAGCGCACAAGGAGCGCAGCGCTATTCAAGGCGTGAAACCGATGTCGGTTGTAACGACACTCAGGAAGGACACATAATGGCCAAGACCCCAACCGCGAAGAGCGATGCGCCCAAGACCGGCGGCATCTTCGCGCCCATCACCCCCTCGGCCGAGCTCGGCGCGATCGTCGGCACCGACAAGCTGCCGCGTAGCGAAGTCATCAGCAAGGTGTGGGCCTATATCAAGGCGCACAATCTCCAGAACCCGGAGAACAAGCGCGAGATCGTCGCGGACGAAAAGCTGAAGAAGGTTTTCGGCAAGGACAAGGTGACGATGTTCGAAATGAACAAGCACCTGGCAGGCCACATGAAGGCCTGATCCCTCCTGGATCGCTTTTAAAAGACGTCGGACGCCGGCACCTCCGCAGGGGTGTCGGCGTTTTGCGTGTGTGGGGGGCTTGCTCTTCCCCTTCTTCCTCCCCTCCCTGGAAGGGAGGGGTTGGGGGCGGGTAGGCTGATGGCGAGTGTCACGCTCGATAACGGGCCAACCCACCCCTCAATCCCCTCCCTTCCAGGGAGGGGAGGAAGAGCGCGCAGCGCGGGCGTACACCCCCTATGTGTTGGCCTCGGCCTCCCCCACCGACACCACACTCGGCTCCGCCAGTTGCAGCGGTTCGCTGTCACTATAGCGCGCCAGCGCTTCGACCGGGGCGACATCCTCCAGCTCGCGCGCGCCGGTTTCGATGTTGAGATCGCGGAACTTGCGCCCCGTCACCATCAGGCGGCCGTTGAACGAGTTGGAGAAGCTGTTGAAATTGTTGACCGCGCTGTTGAGCCCCGCACCAACCTTGCGCAAGTCGTCGGCCACCTTCGCCAAACGGTCGTGCATTTCCTTGCCCAGCCGCCCAATCTCGGCCGCTTCCTTGGCCAGCCGCTCCTGCCGCCACACCGCCGCCACCGTGCGCGCGATCGCGATAAGATTGGTCGGGGTCGCCAGCAGCACACGCTTGTCGAACGCGAAGTCCCACAGCTTGTCATCTTGCTCAAGCGCAGCCGAAAGAAAATGCTCTCCGGGAATGAACATGATGACGTAGTCGGGAGCGTCGGGAAATTGGCTCCAGTAAGCTTTATTTCCGAGCGCGTTGATGTGAGCCCTCATTGATGCCGCATGCAGCGCCAGCCCGCGCGCGCGCTCAGCCTCGTCGACCGCGCCGAACGCATCCTGATAGGCATTGAGCGAAACCTTGGCGTCAATCACCAGGCTGCGCCCGCCCGGCACGGTGACGATCGCATCGGGCCGCAACCGTCCGCCCTCGTCACCGCCCGAAACCGACACTTCGGTCTGAAAATCGGTATGTTCGGACAGGCCGCAGCTTTCGAGCACGTTCTTCAACTGCTGCTCGCCCCAGCGCCCACGCGATTTGGGCGCGTTGCGCAGCGAATTGACCAGTTTGGCCGCCTCCGACGAGACCTTTTCCTGCCCGACGCGAAGCCCCTCCAACTGCCCCTTGAGCTGATCGAACGCGCTCAACCGTTCGCTTTCGACCTTGGTCACCGCTTCCTCATATTTCAGCAAGCGGTCGCTGACTGGCTGGAGCATCGACTTGAGGTTCTGCCCGGCGGTTTCCTCGGACTGGCGGAAGCGTTCGTCGGCGCGCTTGAGGAAAACCTCCTGCGCTTCGTTGAGCAATTTGTTCGACACTTCGGCAAACTGTGTTGCGAGCAAGTCCTTGGCGTGGAGCAATTCGGCAATGCGCGCCTCATGCGTTTCGCGCACCATCTGGAGCCGCGCTTCATCGGCCTCGCGCATTTCGGCGAGGCGGCTTTCGAACGCCGCGCTATGCGTCTTGAGCGCAGTATTTTCCAGCCGTGCGACATCGCGTTCATCCCGGATCGCGGCAAGCTCGGTGCGCAATTGGGCGGTTTCGCGCGCGCGTTCCTCGGCGCTCGCCAAATCGACGATCGCGCGCTTGAAATCCTCATTGCGCGCATCGCGCTCGGCGCGCGCCTGCGCCGTGCCGCGAATCCCGAGCAGGAAACCGATCGCCAGGCCAACCAGCAAGGCCGCCACTCCAAACAAGGCCATCGTCACACCGGTCATACGAAATCTCTCTGGAACATTCTGCGAACCTGTAGCTTGGGGGCCCCGTGTCGTAAATCCTCCCCCTTTGGGAATGGATTTGTTAGGGCAGCCTTATGCTGTCTGACATTGCGATCTCGCGCGCCGCTACCCTGCAACCCATCGGGCAGATCGCCCAGCGTGGCGGCATTCCACCCGAAGCGGTTGAGCCCTATGGGCATTTCAAGGCCAAGATCGACCTTCCGCGCCTCCCCGCCTCAACCGCGCAAGGCCGCCTGATCCTGGTCACCGCGATTAGCCCGACCCCGGCGGGTGAAGGCAAGTCGACAACGTCGGTCGGCCTTGCCGATGCGCTGAACCGCACCGGGCGCAAGACGATGCTGGCGCTGCGCGAACCGTCGCTCGGCCCCTGTTTCGGCACCAAGGGCGGCGCGACCGGCGGCGGCTATGCGCAAGTGGTGCCGATGGAGGACATCAACCTCCATTTCACCGGCGATTTTCACGCCATCACCAGCGCGCACAATTTGCTGGCGGCGATGATCGACAACCATGTCCATTGGGGCAATGCGCTCGACATCGACGTGCGGCGGATCGTGTGGCGGCGCGTGCTCGACATGAACGACCGCGCGTTGCGCGACATCGCCCAGTCGCTCGGCGGCCCCGCCAACGGCTACCCCCGCGAAAGCGGGTTCGACATTACCGTTGCCTCCGAAGTGATGGCGATCCTGTGCCTGGCGAGTGACTTGCACGATCTGGAGGCGCGGCTCGGGCGAATCGTCGTCGCCTACACCCGCGACCGGCGGCCCGTCACCGCGCGCGACCTCAAGGCCGATGGCGCGATGGCGGTGTTGCTCGCGCAAGCGATCAAGCCCAACCTCGTCCAGACGCTGGAAGGCACCCCTGCCCTCATCCACGGCGGCCCGTTCGCCAATATCGCGCATGGCTGCAATTCGGTGATCGCCACGCGCACCGCACTAGGTCTCGCCGATTATGTGGTGACCGAGGCGGGCTTCGGTGCCGATCTCGGCGCGGAGAAATTCTTCGACATCAAATGCCGCCAGGCCGGTTTGAAGCCCGCCGCCGCCGTGATCGTGGCGACGGTGCGGGCGCTGAAAATGCATGGCGGCGTCGCCAAGGCCGATCTTGGCGTACCCGATGCGGAAGCGGTGCGGCGCGGTGGCGTCAATCTCGCCCGCCATATCGAGAATATCCGTGCGTTCGGGGTGCCGGTGGTGGTCGCGGTCAACCGCTTCAATGGCGATACCCCCGATGAATTCGCGATGATCGAGCAGATCGCCGCCGAGCAGGGCTGCGAAGCCGTGCTATGTACGCATTGGGCCGAGGGCGGTGCCGGGGCAGAGGCGCTGGCCGAAGCAGTGGTGGCGCTGTGCGACCACAATGCCGGTCAATTCGCGCCGCTCTATTCGGACGATCTGTCGCTGTTCGACAAGATCAACACCGTCGCCACCCGCATCTACCGCGCGGAAGAAGCGATTGCCGATGCCTCGGTCCACGCGCAACTCGCGCGGTGGGAAGCCGCGGGTTTCGGGCATTTGCCGGTGTGCATGGCGAAGACGCAGTACAGCTTCTCGACCGACCCGGCCAAGCTCGGCGCGCCGACCGGCCATGTCGTGCCGGTGCGCGAGGTGCGATTGAGCGCGGGTGCCGGCTTCGTCGTGGCGATCTGCGGGGAGATCATGACGATGCCCGGCCTGCCGCGCGTTCCGGCGGCGGAGGGGATCCGGTTCGGGGCTGAGGGCGAGATAGAGGGGTTGTTCTAACCGCTCCCTTTCCCCTTCAGGGGAGAGGGCAAGCGAGGCGAAGCCGAAGCGCGGGAGAGCGGCAGTGTTGACCGCAACGGTTGTTACTGCCCCTCTCCCCGACCCTCTCCCCTGCAGGGGAGAGGGAGAATCGGTCAAGCCGCCTTGCGTTGCTTCGCCAGCTTCTTGAGCAGCATGTCGCGCTTCAGCTTGGAAATGTGGTCGATGAACAGCACGCCGTTCAGATGGTCGATCTCATGCTGCAACGCCGTCGCCAGCAAACCGTCAAAATCGGCCTCGTGGCGCTCGCCCTGCTCGTCGAGCCAGCTCGCGCGGCACCGGGTCGGGCGCTCCACTTCGGCATATTGCTCGGGGATCGACAGGCAGCCTTCGTTATAGAAGGAGGTTTCCTCGCTCAGCGACAACAATTCCGGGTTGATATAGACGAGCGGCTTGCGCACCGGCTTGGCATCTTCCGCGTCGCTTTCGGGCTCCTGCAGGTCGATCACGACAATGCGCTGCTCGATCGCAACCTGCGTCGCGGCGAGACCGATCCCGCGCGCGGCGTACATCGTGTCGAACATGTCGGACACGATTTTCCGCACGGAGTCATCGACCGTTTCAACGGGCTTGGCGACGACGCGGAGACCGGGATGCGGGACTTCAAGAATTTCTAGGACAGCCATTCCTGCGAGCTAGGAAAGCAACAGCCGTCCGTCAAGTTCGGAGCCTCCACTCTTGATAGCTTTGCGTCTTCGCGCCTTCGCGTGATTCAATTTTCACGCGAAGGCGCGAAGGCGCGAAGACCCGAAGAACACGTCCCGCTGTGTAAATTACCCCACCGGTCGGCGCGCGCGCAAGGCCTGGGCCAGCGTGCCTTCGTCGAGATAATCGAGTTCGCCGCCCACTGGCAGGCCGTGCGCCAATTGGGTGATGCGCACCGGAAAGCGTTCGATCCGCTCGATGATGTAATGCGCCGTGGTTTGCCCCTCCAGCGTCGCGTTCATCGCCAGCACGACTTCGTCGATCCCGCCCTCGGCGATGCGGCGCACCAGCGAATCGATCGCGAGATCCTCGGGCCGTACGCCCTCCAGCGCCGACAGCCGCCCGCCCAGCACATGGAACCGCCCCGGAAACAGCCGCGACCGATCCAGCGCCCATAGATCGGCCACCTCCTCCACCACGCACAGCGCGCGCGCATCACGGCGCGGATCGGCGCATACGCCACAGGGATTGGTGGTATCGATATTGCCGCAAATCGAACAGGTTGAGAGCCGTTCCTCAACCGCCATCAACGCACTCAGCAACGGCCCCAGCGCCGCCTCGCGCTTCTTCAGCAAGTGCAGCACCGCACGTCGGGCGGAGCGCGGCCCCAGCCCTGGCAATTTGGCGAGAGCCTGTGTCAGCGCTTCGATTTCGGGAGAGGCCATGGAGAACAGATAGGGGGTTGCGCCGCGTTCGTCACCCCGGCGCAGGCCGGGGCCGTCCCGTGGCGCTGAAAACGATCGCCGCGCACCCGACCCAGCGGCCCCGGCCTGCGCCGGGGTGACGGGGCTTGTGTTTGCGGGCCCTCGATCGCAAAGCGCCGCCATGCGGATCATTTTCATGGGAACCCCGGACTTCTCGGTGCCGGTGCTGCAAGCCTTGGTCGATGCCGGGCATGATGTCGTGGCGTCGTACAGCCAACCGCCGCGCCGCGCCGGGCGGGGCAAGGCGCTCACGCCCTCCCCGGTGCAGGCGCGCGCCGAAGCGCTCGGCATTGCCGTGCGTACCCCCGTCACGCTGCGCGATGCCGAAGCACAGGCCGAGTTTGCGGCGTTCGGGGCGGATGTGGCGGTGGTCGCCGCTTATGGATTGATCCTGCCGCGCGCGGTGCTCGACGCGCCTGCGCGCGGCTGCCTCAACGTCCACGCCTCGCTGCTGCCGCGTTGGCGCGGCGCGGCACCGATCCAGCGCGCGATCCTCGCGGGCGACGGAGAAACTGGCGTGTGCATCATGCAGATGGAGGCCGGGCTCGACACCGGCCCGGTGCTGCTGCGCGACACGACCGCGATCGACGGCAAAACGGCGGGCATACTGACCGACGAATTGAGCGCTATGGGCGCACGGCTGATGGTGCAGGTGCTGGGCGATTTCGAGGCCCATTCGCCCGAGGCGCAGCCCGAAGACGGCGTCACCTATGCCGCCAAGATCGACAAGGCCGAGGCGCGGATCGACTGGACGCAATCGGCCGACGCGGTCGAGCGGCAAATTCGCGCTTTCAACCCGGTGCCGGGGGCGTTCTTCGAAGTTCAGGGCGAACGCATCAAGCTGCTGGCGGCAGAGCCTCTCCCTCTCCCCGCAAGCGGGGAGAGGGTGGCCGAGCGTAGCGAGGTCGGGAGAGGGGAAGTCCAGCAGAACGCCGACGATGCGCACAGCCCCTCTCCCCGGCCCTCTCCCCCCCAGCGGGGAGAGGGAGTGGTGCTCGACACGCTTCTGACCATTGCCTGCGCCACAGGCGCGATCCGCCCGACGTTGCTGCAACGCGCCGGGCGTGGC
Organism: Sphingomonas sp. TF3; assembly: GCF_003985085.1. Classification (NCBI taxonomy): domain Bacteria; kingdom Pseudomonadati; phylum Pseudomonadota; class Alphaproteobacteria; order Sphingomonadales; family Sphingomonadaceae; genus Sphingomonas; species Sphingomonas sp. TF3. The sequence continues at coordinate 197,029 of NZ_RWKS01000004.1, forward strand.
GTCATGACCACCACGGAGCTCCTGCGCGGCTTTCCCATCCCCGTGGGCACGCAGCTTTGACGCGGTTCGCGCTGACGGTCGAGTTCGACGGACGCCCCTATATGGGCTGGCAACGCCAGCGCCACGGGGCGAGCGTCCAGGCCGCCATCGAACGCGCCGCGCACGCCATCACCGGGGAGGAGATAACCGTCCACGCCGCCGGGCGCACCGATGCTGGCGTCCACGGCCTCGGTATGCGCGCGCATCTCGACCTGACCCGCATCTTCACTCCCTTCCGGCTGATGGAGGCGCTCAACGCCAAGTTGCGGCCCGATCCGATTGCGATCCTCGCTTGCGAGATCGTCCCCGACGACTGGCACGCGCGCTTCTCGTGCATCGGACGGCATTATGAGTTCCGCATCGTCACCCGCCGCGCGCCGCTGACGGTCGAGCGTGGTTTGGCGTGGCGCATCCCCGCCCCGCTCGATGTCGCGGCAATGGCGGACGGTGCCGCGCGGCTGGTCGGGCGGCATGACTTCACCACCTTCCGCTCAGCGCATTGCCAGGCCGACAGCCCGCTGCGCACGCTCGACCGGCTCGATGTCGTGGCGGAAGGAGAGCGGATTAGCGTGTTCGCTTCTGCGCGCTCCTTCCTGCATCATCAGGTGCGCTCCATGGTCGGCTGCCTCGCGCTGGTCGGCGAGGGCAAATGGAGCCCCGACGACATGACCACCGCGCTCGAAGCCCGCGACCGCACCGCACTCGGCTTCAACGCCCCGCCCGACGGCCTGTACTTCCTGCGGGCCGACTATCCCTGACGTCTATCGGCTGAAACGCGCCGCCAATTCGGCATGGGTCGACCAGCGAAATTGACCGACCGGTTGCACCCAATCGAGCGTGCAACCACCCTTGCACAATATCTCCGCATCGCGCGCAAAGCTGCTGGGATTGCACGAAACATAGGCGATCACCGGCACCTTCGACGCCGCCAGTTGCGTCACCTGCTCGCGCGCGCCAGCCCGCGGCGGGTCGAGCACGATCGCCTCGAACCGGTCGCATTCCGCGCTGGTCAGCGGACGCCGGAACAGGTCGCGATGCTCGGCAAACACCGCCCGGCCCGCCTGCGCCGCGCCCGCCTTCAACGCGAAGATCGCATCGCGCCCCGCCTCGGCAGCATAGACCTTGCCCGGCAGCGACAGCGCCAGCGTGCCCAGCCCAGCGAACAGATCCGCGCTCACCCGCACTGCGCCAACCGCCTCACGCACCGCCGCAACCAGGCTCGCCTCGCCCTCGCGCGTCGCTTGCAGGAAGCTGCCCGAGGGAAAGGGCACCGCCACGCCACCGAGCGTGATCGTCACCGCCTCAGGCTCCCAGCGCGTTTCGGGGCCGATCCCGTCATCGACCGCCAAGCGCGCAATACCGTGCGCCCCGCAAAACGCCGTGATCCCTTCGGCAATCGCCAGCCCCTCGGCCAGCTTGCCCTCGATCAGCAGGTCGATGCCCTGATCGACCTCGGTCAAATGCAGCCGCGCCCGCCCCTTCAGCGCCCGCGCGAGCAATTTGCGCAAGGGGGCCAGCACCGCGAAGAGCGCCGGGGTCAGAATCCAGCATTCCTGCACATCGACGATCGCATGGCTGGCGGGTTCGCTGAACCCCAACCGCACCGCGCCACCCTTGACCTCGGCATGGAGCGCCGCGCGTCGCCGCGTGCGCTCGGGGGACAGTGAAGGCGGTCGAAGCGGTGCCGTCAGCCCCTGCGCGGCGAGCGCGCCCGAAATGCGATCGGTGAGGAAATCGGCGTAGCTTGCGTCATCGAGATGCTGGAGCTGGCACCCACCGCACAACGGAAAGTGGCGGCATGGCGGCGTCTGGTGGTGCGGCCCCGGAATCACGAGATTGTCGGGCGTCAGCGTATCGCCCGGCGCGGCAAAGGCAGCATGGCGACCATCGGCGGTGACACCGTCGCCGCGCGCGGCCACCCGAACGATCAGCTCGCTCACAACGCCGCCCTTACTGCCGAAATTTCCTGCGCCAGATCATCCGCCAGAAACGCCCCGCCCAACCGCCGCGCGGCCGCGCCGTGCATCCACACCGCTGCCGCCGCACGCGCTAGCGTCCCCAGCGGCGAATCGCTTGCCGCCAGCGCGGCGACCGCCCCCGCCAGCACGTCACCCGTGCCTGCGGTCGAAAGCCAGGACGAGCCGTGCGGAGCTACCACGACGGTGCCGCCGGGATCAGCGATGACCGTGTTCGCGCCCTTGAACACCACCACCGCCCCCGATGTCGCTGCGGCGGACCGTGCCGCCTCGATCTTGCTGCCGCGCCACGCGCCGAACATCGCCACGAACTCGCCGCCATGCGGGGTCAGGATCGTCGGGGCATTCCGGTCATGGAAGGTCCGGCCGTCCAGCAAATGCAACGCATCGCCATCGATCACCAGCGGACGATCGCTCGCCAGCGCCACCGCGAGCTTGGATCGCGCCGCATCGTCGCGTCCGAGCCCCGGGCCGATCAGGATCGCCCCGATCCGCGCGTCCACAAGCGCGTCCGGTGCCCACGCTCGACGCACCAGCGCGTGCGGCGTGTTCGACGGCAGCGTGTCCGACAGCAACAGCACATAGCCCGCGCCCGCGCGCATCGCTGACTCGGACGCGAGCGCAGCGGCTCCGGGCATGATCCCGCCGACCACCGCCACCATGCCGCGCGTATATTTGGTGCTGTCGATGCCGGGCGCTTGCAGCGTGGGGCGATCGATCACCGTCGCGCGCGCAGCGCTGCGTGTATCCAGGCCGATCTCCACCAACCGCACGGTTCCGCAAAGTTCGGCAGACGCAGCAAGCACATGCACGGGTTTCAACGCACCCAGTGCGAGCGTGATATCGAAGCGGCTGACAGTATCGATCAGCGCGTCGCCCGTATCGGTGGCAAGGCCGGTCGGCACATCGACCGTGATCGAAAGCCGCGCCGCCTGCACCAACGCGGCGAGCGGCGTGGCAATTGCATCGTCTACTCGCCGCGACAGCCCCGTTCCGAAAATGGCATCCAGCACAACCGGCGCAGGCGCGGCATCGGCTAGCGTTTCGACCGGCCCGTCCCACGCGCTGCGCGCTTGAATTGCGGCGTCGCTCGTTGGAGCGCCCGTCGCCGCCACGCGCACCGCGACGCCGTTCGCGCGCAAAATCCGCGCCGCGACATAGCCGTCGCCGCCATTATTGCCGGGGCCGCACAGCACCAGCACCGGTGCATCCCCCGCCAGCCGCCGCACCGCCTCAGCCACGCCCGCCCCGGCGCGCTCCATCAGCGCGGCAACGCTGGCTCCCGCATCGATCGCGCGCTGTTCCGCCGCGCGCATTTCGGCGGCGGTCAGGATCGGCTGCCCTGCAATGGGGGTCATGAGGCGGCCGCGGCCTTGCTTTTGACGGTGGCGGGGAGACGATAGCGGTCACCGCCCAAGGCAACCTCGATCTCGCCATTGGCAATGATGGTCACTACCGCGGTTTCCGCGCCATCCGCCGCGATGACGCCACGCCCGTCCTTGGTCACCAACAGACGGTGGAACGCGCCGTCCGGGTGACGCACGGTGAGCACCAGCCCGGCATCGGTTTCGCTCCGATCGACCGTACAGGTCCGCGCGAAATCGGCGGAACCGCGCTCCGCGCAGACGATGTTCCCGCTATCGTCGCGCGCCTGGCGCTGCTCCGCCTCGATCTTGGCGAGCGTGGCGTGGTCGGTGCGTTGCTCGCCGCACGCGGCGAGCGAGAAGGCCAGCACTATGAGACTAGATATCCGCGTAGACATGAGTTTCGGCGCTGGCTCCCGGGTGCGTGACCGCGCCCTTATAGGCAGGCCCGACCGTCTGGGAATAGCGCCACAGCGCGCCCGCCTGGTAATCGTTGACGCGCGGCACCCATGCCGCCTTGCGGGCGGCCAGCGTTTCCGGGGAGACATTAAGGTCGATCGTGCCCGCTTCAGCATCGATGCGGATGATGTCGCCGTCTTCGACCAGCCCGATCGGCCCGCCCTCGGCGGCTTCCGGCCCGACATGGCCGATGCAGAAGCCGCGCGTGCCGCCCGAGAAGCGCCCGTCGGTGATCAACGCGACCTTTTCGCCGAGCCCAAGGCCGTAGAGCGCCGCCGTGGTCGACAGCATCTCGCGCATACCGGGGCCGCCCTTGGGGCCTTCATAGCGGATGACGATGACTTCGCCCTCGTTGATCTGGCGCGCTTCGACTGCCGCGAAACACTCTTCCTCGCAATCGAACACGCGCGCCGGGCCGGTGAATTGCAAGCGATGCATCCCCGCGACCTTCACGATCGCGCCATCGGGGGCGAGCGTGCCACGCAAGCCGACCACGCCGCCGGTCGCTGACAGCGGCGTCTTCACGTCGTAAATAACCTTCTGGTCGGGGTTCCAGGTGACCTGATCGATATTCTCGCCCAGCGTCTTGCCCGTCACCGTCAGGCAATTGCCGTCGAGGAAGCCGCCTTCCAGCATCGTCTTCATCAACATGTAGACGCCACCGGCCTCATACATATCCTTGGCGACATACTTCCCGCCGGGCTTGAGATCAGCGATATAAGGTGTTGATTTGAAAGCCTCAGCCACATCGAACAGATCGAACTCGATACCCGCTTCATTGGCCATCGCGGGCAAATGCAAGGCGGCGTTGGTCGATCCTCCGGTCGCGGCAACGACGCGCGCTGCGTTGATGAAGGCCTCGCGCGTGCAGATGTCGCGCGGGCGGATGTTGCGCGCGATCAACTCCATCACCTGTTCGCCCGCTGCGATCGCGATCTCGTCGCGGCCGCGATAGGGGGCGGGCATCATGTTGGAATTGGGCAGAGACAGGCCGATTGCCTCCCCCACACAAGCCATTGTGTTGGCAGTGAATTGGCCGCCGCACGCGCCGTGGCCGGGGCACGCGACCTTTTCCAGCTCGATCAGTTCCTGCAGCGGGCACCCGCCCGCCGCATATTGGCCGACCGCCTCGAACACATCGACGACGGTAACGTCGCGATCATGGAAGCGGCCCGGCAAGATGGATCCGCCATAGACGAAGATGCTCGGCACGTTCAGCCGCAGCATCGCCATCATCATGCCGGGCAGCGACTTGTCGCAGCCAGCAAAGCCGACCAGCGCATCATAGCAATGGCCGCGCACGCTGAGTTCGACCGAATCCGCAATCACTTCGCGGCTGACGAGCGAGGATTTCATCCCCTGATGCCCCATGGCGATGCCATCGGTAACGGTTATGGTGTTGAAACGGCGCGGCATTCCGCCGCCGGTGATGACGCCCGCCTGCGCGGCATCGGCCTGTTCGTCCAGCTTGGTGTTGCACGGCGCGGAGTTGTTTCCAGCCGAGGCGAGCGCGACGAACGGCTTGGCGATGTCCGCCTCGGCGATGCCCATCGCATAATAATAGCTGCGATGGGGTGAGCGTTCGGGACCAACCGAAACGTGACGGCTGGGGAGCTTGGCTTTGTCGAAGGTGCGAGTCATGGCGAAAGCCTATGTCGCCAAACCCCCGTTCGACGCAAGTCTGTTACGTATTTCGATCAAAATTGGCGCGAGGATCGTGGTCCAGCGGGCTACCCCTCCCGCGTCGGCGATCAGATCGTTGCGGATTTCGATCGAAAGGCTGGCGATTCCGTTGGCTTCGCCGTGCCGGTCGAGCGTCGCGTTGAGCAGGCGGCCCGAATAGGGTTCATTGTCGCCGGTGACCAGGCCCTGTGCCGTCAGCAGTGACAGCGCGATCTCCGCTGCGCGGCGGTCGTTGTTCGACAAGATGCCGATTTCCCAGGGGCGCAGCGGCCCGCCGACGCTTTCGAGCTGCGGCGTGAAGCTGTGGATCGCTGCCAGCAACACCGGCCTCTGCACCGCAATCGCCGAGGCGATGGCCTCGTGATACGGCACATACAACCGCGCAATGCGGTCCGCCCGGTCGGCATCCGCATTGCCGGGGATGGGATGGCCATCGCTGACAAGTGGAATGAGTCCGGGTGAATCGACCGGTCGGTTGAGATCGATCACCAGTCGCGACGCGCTGGCAAGAATGGCGGGGGCGTCCAGCGCTTCGGCCAACGCCTCGGTCAACGCGGCGCTGCCAAGATCAATCGCGATATGCTTGTCGAGCATGTCGGGTGCGATGCCGAGGTCGATATCGGGCGGCACCGCATTGGACGCGTGATCGCAAATCAGCAGGATCGCGCCCGGCGTACCGGGGATGAAGCGGGGGGCGGTCATGCGTACGAGGGGACGGCGAGGTTGCCCCCGCCGTCCCGCTGCAAAGATGGCGCGCGGGGGGACCGTGGACCATCAACGGGCGCTCCGCTGGGGGCGGCGGACCCGTTCGATTCGATCACAGCAAGGCCAGTGCCAAGCGCGCATTTCCGACGTTGCACCTTATCAGGCCAGGCAGATCGCCCCATAATGGCACGCAAAACTGTCACAGGAGTCGCGTTTCGAGACACCACCACGCTGGCCACGCGGCGCGAATCCGCGTCGCGGCGGCGGCTCGGCTGGCCTCGTCCGCATAGAGCGCAAAGCAGGTCGCACCCGATCCCGACATGCGCGCCAGCACGGGATTATCCTCGCCAAGCGCCGCCAGCACGGCATCGATTTCGGGCGCGAGCGCGCGCGCCGGGGCTTCCAGATCATTGCGCCCTTCAAGCGCCATCGCCAGCACGTCGCCGCTCGTCAGCGCGCCGCGATCGACGCCATCCCACGCCTTGAACACCGCTGCGGTCGACACGGCAACGCCGGGGTTGACCAGTAATGCAGGCATGTCCGCCAGACCGTCCAGGGCTTCCAGCCGCTCGCCGCGCCCCTGCCCCATGGCGGTGCGGCCGAGCAGGCAAGCGGGGACATCCGAGCCGAGCGCTGCGGCGATTTCAAACAAGCGCGGATCGTCGATCGCGATCTGGTGCAACCGCGCCAGCGCGCGCAGCGCCGCCGCTGCATCGGCGGAGCCGCCGCCAATGCCCGAGGCGACCGGCAAAAGCTTGTCGAGCGTAAAGGCCCCGCCCACGGCCACGCCGAAGCGATCGGCAAAGGCGCGCGCGGCGCGGGTGACGAGATTGTCGCCCTCGCCCGACAGGCCATGCGCGAACGGGCCGGTGATGGTCAGCGAGAGCGGCCCCGGCTCCAGCGTAACGGTGTCGCCATCCGCGACAAAGGCGAACAGCGTTTCCAGCTCATGATAGCCATCGGCGCGGCGCGCGCGGACGTGCAGTGCGAGGTTGATCTTGGCGGGGGCGTTTTCGGTGATCATCGGGCTGTCAAACGGTTCCCACGTCCCCGGCATAAGGCCGGGGCCCAGTCGTGGCGGGTCTATGGCGAGCGTCGCGCTCAATAACAACGCCCTTCCCGACTGGGCCCCGCCCTTCGCCGGGGAAGGACATGTCACATGTTCGGATAATTCGGCCCGCCGCCGCCCTCCGGCACCACCCAGTTGATGTTCTGCGTCGGGTCCTTGATGTCGCAGGTCTTGCAGTGGACGCAATTCTGCGCGTTGATCACGAACTTCGGGTTGCCCTCTTCCTGCCCGACGATTTCATACACGCCCGCCGGGCAATAACGCTGCGCCGGCTCGTCATACATCGGCAGGTCATATTCGACCGGGATGTTCGGGTCCTTCAGCGTCAGATGGACGGGCTGGTCCTCCTCATGATTGGTGTTCGAGATGAACACCGAGGACAAGCGATCGAAGGTCAGCACGCCATCGGGCTTGGGATAGGCGATCGGCTTGACCTGATCCTTGCGCCACAGGCTCTTGTGGTTGGGGTGGTGCTTCATCGTGAAGGGCATCTTGAGGCCGATATATTCGGCCCACATCGTCACGTTCGCCAGCGCCGAGCCGATCAGCTCGCCGAACTTTTCGACCAGCGGCACGACGTTGCGGACGATCGACAATTCCTTCTTGACCCAGCTCGCCTCGAACGCCTCCGGATATGCCGCAAGCTCATCATGCTGGCGCTGCGACAGAATCGCATCGACCGCAGCCTCTGCCGCCATCATGCCGCTCTTCATCGCGGTGTGCGTGCCCTTGATGCGCGGCACGTTGAGGAAACCGGCCGAACAGCCGATCAGCGCGCCGCCCGGAAACACCAGCTTGGGGATCGACTGCAAGCCGCCATCGCTGATCGCGCGCGCACCGTAGGACACGCGCTTGGCGCCTCTCAGGATCTTGGCGATCTCCGGGTGGGTCTTCCAGCGCTGCATTTCCTGGAAGGGCGAGAGATAGGGGTTGGAATAGCTGAGCCAGGTGACGAAACCGAGCGCGACCTGCCCATTGGCCTGGTGATAGAGGAAGCCGCCGCCATTCGAGCCCTCGGTCTCGTTGAGCGGCCAGCCCTGGGTGTGGATGACGCGGCCGGGCACATGGTTTTCGGGCGCGATGTCCCACAATTCCTTGATGCCGATGCCGTAAACCTGCGGCTGGCTGTCCTTCGCCAGATCGAAGGTGCGGATGATCTGCTTGGACAAATGCCCGCGCACGCCTTCCCCGAAAAAGGTGTATTTGGCGTGGATTTCGAGGCCCGGCGTATAATCAGGCTTGTGCGTGCCATCGCGCGCCACGCCCATGTCGCCAGTGGCGACGCCCTTTACCGAGCCATCGTCATTGTAGAGAATCTCGGCTGCAGCAAAGCCCGGGAAGATCTCGACGCCCAGTTCCTCGGCCTGAGTCGCCAGCCAGCGGCACAGATTGCCAAGGCTGCCGGTATAGGTGCCCTTATTGTGCATGAAGGGCGGCGTGAGGAAATGCGGGACCGAAACCTTGCCGGTCTTGGACAACATCCAATGTTGGTTATCGGTGACGGGCACGTCTGCGAGCGGGCAGCCCTTTTCGCGCCAATCGGGGATCAACTCGTCGAGCGAGCGCGGATCGATCACCGCGCCGGACAGGATATGCGCGCCGACTTCGGAGCCTTTTTCAAGGATGCAGACCGAAAGCTCTGCGCCCTTTTCGGCCGCAACCTGTTTCAGCCGGATCGCCGCCGACAGGCCGGCAGGGCCAGCCCCGACGATCACGACGTCATAGGGCATGGATTCGCGGTGGTTTTCGGCCCCAGTTTCTTGGCTGCTCACATCTCGTCTCCATCGCGGACGCCACCTGCGCATTCTCGTCGCGCGCGCGGCACGTCCTGTCCATCTCCGCGTGCCAGCGAATTGACCTTCACGTCAACATAGGAGTCTAAAGGAACGCATGGGGGCTGACCAGAATATCGATTGGCGTTTGGCGGCGGCGAGCGCGCTGGAATGGTGGCGCGACGTCGGCATCGACGCGCTGGTCGACGAAGACCCGCGCGACTGGACCGCGGCACCGCCCGCCCCGCCCGCACAGCAGCCGCAACGCCCGACCCCGCGTGCCGTAGCGGCACCGGTCATCGTGCCGCTGCCCGCCACGCTTGACGCCTTCACCGCCTGGCGCACCGGCCCCGACGCCCCCGAGGCAGGCTGGCGCGGAACGCCGCTCGCAGCAGCGGGCAATCCGCACGCCCCCATCATGATTTTGGTCGACGTGCCCGACCGCGACGATGCCGAAGCGGGCATGCTGCTGAGCGGGGCAAGCGGGCGTCTGTTCGACCGGATGCTCGCCGCGATCGGGCAGAGCCGCGATTCGGTGTATCTGGCACCAATGTGCACCGTCCGCCCGATGGCGGGGCGAATCGCCCCGGAAATCGAGGTGCGGCTGGTCGAAATCGCGCGCCACCACATCGCTTTGGTTTCGCCCAAGCGGGTGTTTCTCTTAGGTAATGCGCCCAGTCGTGCGATGACCGGGGTAGACGTTGCGCGAGCGCGCGGTACTTTGCACACGATTAACCTCGAAAGTGGCATGGGGGACAGCACGGTTGATGTGGTGGCCAGTTTCCATCCGCGACTCTTACTGGAACGGCCCGCCGAAAAGGCGCGCGCGTGGAAGGATTTGCAGATGCTGATCGCAGGATTGGACGCATGAGCGCGAAATTGGCCCTTTCCGCCGCCGTCGCCGCGTTCTTGACTCCAGCGGCCGCCAACGCCGCGATCGAACCGCCTGCCATCCAGAACGCGCCAGTGCGCGCAACGATCCCGCCGCAGCTCGATGCCGAACAGCGCGAAGGCTATCGCGCGGTGTTCGCCAGCATCCGCAGCCAGCGCTGGCAGGATGCGCAATTGCAGCTCGCAGCCCTCAAGCCCGGCCCGCTCCACGCTATCGCCCAGGCCGAATTGCTGACCGCCAAGGGATCGCCCAAGGCCGATCTTGACCCGCTGATGAAGCTGCTGGCCGATGCGCCGGAATTGCCGCAAGCCAAGCAGATCCTGACCATGGCCGCCTCGCGCGGCGGGGTCGGCTTGCCGCCGCTGCCCGAGGCGCGCGCGCTCACCTGGATCGACGGCGCGCCCGCCCGCAAGCGCGCCAAGAGCTTTGGCAAGGGTGACCTGCTCGCCGTCGAGCTGGCGCTCAAGATGCAGCCGTTCATCAAGGACGATCGCGGGGCCGAGGCGCAGGCGCTGCTGGAAAGCACGCCGGGTCTTTCCTCCGACCTGCAGACCGAATGGCAGCGCAAGATCGCCTGGATGTATTTCCTGGCGGGGGACGATACGAATGCGCGGCTGATGGCGCAGAAAGCGGCGTCGGGGTACGGCGATTTCGCGGTCGAGGGGCAATGGGTCGGTGCGCTGGCGGCGTGGCGGCAGCATGATTGCGCCGCCGCGGGTACGCTGTTCGAGGGCGTCGCGGCGCGGGCCAATGACGTCGATTTGCGCGCCGCTGCGCTTTATTGGGCGGCGCGCGCGGACATGCAATGTGCGCGCCCCGACCGCGTCGAGAACCGGCTGAAGAGCGCCGCGCAATATCGCGAGACCTTTTACGGGCTGCTCGCGCGCCAGGCGCTCGGCATTCGCGAAACCACGCCGCACCCGGCCACCGTGGCCGTCGCCAATGACTGGCAGATTCTGGGCCGCCGCCCGAACGTGCGCGTTGCAGCGGCACTGGTCGAAATCGGCGAGAACGGCCTTGCCGACAGCGTGATCCGCCAGCAGGCGCGGATCGGCGATCCGTCCGAATATCCGGCGCTGGTGCGCCTGACCGCCGCGCTCGATTTGCCGGCGACGCAGATCTGGCTGTCGCACAATGGCCCGGTTGGGGCGACGCCACCGCTCGAAGCGCGCTTCCCCGCGCCCAATTGGGCACCCGATGGCGGCTGGCGCGTCGACAAGGCGCTGGTGTTTGCGCACACGCTGCAGGAATCGCGCTTCCGCACCGATGTGGTCAGCCCGGCGGGGGCTTACGGCCTGATGCAAGTCCGCCCCGGTGCCGCGACCGACATTGCGCGCAAGCAGGGCCGCACCTTCGACCGCAGCGCGCTTTCCCGCCCCGGCACCAATTTCGAAGTCGGGCAAAGCTATCTCGAGCAATTGCGCGACCAGCATTGCACCGACGGCCTGCTGCCCAAGGTGATTGCGGCGTATAATGCCGGGCCGGGCCCGGTCGAGGCGTGGAATGCGCAAGCGCGCGATGGCGGCGATCCGCTGCTGTACATCGAATCGATCCCCTATTGGGAGACGCGCGGTTACGTCACCACGGTGCTGCGCAATTACTGGATCTATGAAACGCAGACCGGCAAGACCGCCTCGGTCAGCCGTGCGGCGCTGTCACAAGGGCTGTGGCCGCGCTTCCCCGGTCTGCCGGGGGCTGCGGCGGTGCGACTGACATCGAGCGCGTCCTCGGGGCGCACGATGGCGAGCACCACCGCGACCAGCCCCGCAGGACGAGCGATCGCCCGTGCCGATTGACGAAAGCCTGACCTTCCAGCCCGTCCGCATCGCCGTCCTTACCGTTTCCGACACACGCGGCCTCGCCGAGGACCGTTCGGGTGACACGCTGGTCGCGCGGCTGGAGGGTGCAGGGCATGTGCTGGCCGCGCGCGAGATCGTGCGCGACGATGTCGATCTGATCGTCGGCACGCTGCATCGCTGGATCGACGACGAACAGATCGATTGCGTCATCACCACTGGCGGCACCGGCGTGACCGGGCGCGACGTGACGCCCGAGGCGATCGAGCGCGTCGCCGACAAGATGATCCCGGGCTTTGGCGAACTGTTCCGCTGGCTCAGTTTCCAGTCGATCGGCACCTCGACCGTGCAATCGCGCGCCTGCGCCTGCGTCACCCGCGGCACCTATATCTTCGCGCTGCCGGGCTCGACCGGCGCGGTGAAGGACGGGTGGGACGGCATCCTGGCGAGCCAGCTCGACAGCCGCCACCGGCCGTGTAACTTCGTCGAGCTCATGCCGCGTTTGCGGGAACGCTAAGCCCTCACAGGCACGCGACTGTCCGCTACTTCGTCGCCGCCGCGCGCTTTTCGTCGAGGAACTTGGCGAGATCGGCGTCCATCGTCTGATACCAGTCGACGATATCGGCAAAATTGGCGAAGGTGGTTTTGCCGATCGCGGAGAAATCCATCCACTCGTCGAGCGTGCCCTCCTTGGTGACCACGATCTTCAAAAAGCGCTTGTCGCGATTCCACTCATTGGCGAGTTCGGGCGTGAACAGCGGCTCGGCCTTGTACCAGCTGGAGAATTGGTAAGAGTTGCAGTCCTTTACCCCGGTGCAGCCGTAAAACTCAATCGTGAAGGACGATCCGTTGGCACCGCTGAGCACATAGGGCTCGCCCGCCTTGTTGGTCTTGAGTTCGGCCTTGTAGCCTGCGTCGTGCAACGCCTGCACCACCACCGGCGGCTGGCGCAGGTCGAGCAAGCGCTCCTTGTTTTCCTCGGCCCGCGCCGCCAGCGGCAGCAATGCCGAGGCCGCGAACAACACCGCCGTCAAACCGCGAAGATACGAACGAATCATGGAAAATCCCCCGGAAATCTTCGTGATGTCTATCACCCAGATCTTGGCGGACAAGCACTTCACCTTGGCTGCATCACCGCCAATTCATGCCCCGCCACATCGCGAAAATGAAACCGCCGCCCGCCGGGAAACGCAAAAATCGCCAGCGTGATCTCGCCCCCCGCCGCCTGCACCGCCGCTTCCGCCATCTCCAGATCCGCCACCTCGATCACCGGCAGCGGGGCCGCGGTCTGTTCCGCGATATCGCCCTGCAGGCCGATATCCGTGTCCCCGCTCATCGTGGAGGCATAGCTTGGCCCGAAATCGGTGAAATCCCATCCAAAAGCAGCCGCGTAAAAAGCCTTGGCCGCAGCAAGGTCGCCGACCGGCAATTCGAGATAGTTCAGACGCGCCATCGCTGAGTCTCCCCCTGAATGTTCTTGTTACGTTCTCTAGCACCTGCTACGATCTGTCAATGGCCCAAAACCGCCCCCAGCGCGGCGCAACGCTCAATGGTGAAAGCAGCCGCTTCAACTTGCCCGAGCGCGAGGCGGATGGCGACTGGCTTGACGACCGCGACATGCTCGACGGCACCCCACCGCGCCTGCGCACCACCGTGACGGTCGAGCGGCCGCGCACGATCATCAGCCGCAACAGCTCACCCGACGTGCCCTTCGATCGCTCGATCAACCCGTATCGCGGGTGCGAGCATGGCTGCATCTATTGCTTCGCGCGGCCGACCCACGCCTTTCACGACCTTTCGCCGGGGCTCGATTTCGAGAGCAAGCTGTTTGCCAAGCCCGATGCCCCGGCGCTGCTGCGCACGGAATTGTCGAAGCGCGGCTATGTCGCCCAGCCGATCGCGTTCGGCACCAATACCGATCCGTATCAGCCGATCGAGCGCGAGTGGCGGATCACGCGGGGTTGCATCGCGGTGCTGGCCGAGACCAACCACCCGCTGACCATCACCACCAAATCGGACCGGGTGGTGCACGATCTCGACCTGATCGCGCCGATGGCGGCCAAAGGACTGGTGGCAGTGGCGATTTCGATCACCTCGCTCGACCCCAAGATCGCGACGACGGTCGAACCGCGCGCGCCGACCCCAACGCGGCGGCTGGCGGCGGTGCGCGCGCTGGTCGCGGCGGGCGTGCCGACGCATGTCTCGATCGCGCCGGTCATCCCCGCGATCACCGATCACGAGATCGAGCATCTCGTCGAACGCGCCGCAGAAGCGGGCGCGCGCTCGACCTCGTTCATTCCGGTGCGGCTGCCGTGGGAAGTGGCCCCCTTGTTCAAGGCCTGGCTCGACACGCACTTCCCGGATCGCGCGGGCAAGGTGATGGCGACGATCGCGTCGATCCGGCAGGGCCGCGAGAATGATCCGGGCTTCTTCTCGCGGATGCGCGGCAGTGGCCCCTGGGCGGACTTGCTGCGCACGCGCTTCCTCATCGCATGCCGCAAGCATGGGATGAACCAGGAGCGGATGGTGTTGCGCACCGACCTGTTCCGCCCGCCCGCAGGGCCCCAGGGCGATTTGTTTGGCTGAAGCCGGGTGGGCGTCGTCCGCGATCTTTGCTATGCCCGCGCCGGATGCGGGGGCTTCTGACATTTACGGTGCTGGTCGCCGCCGTTCCGGCTTACGGCCAGGTGCTGCCGCGCGCGCCCGTGGGCGGCGATGTCTCGGCGAACATCCGCCTGCGCTACGAAACGATCCGCGATCAGGCGCGCGCGGGCGTACCCGTCGATGAAGCCTCGACCCAGTTGCGCACGATCGTGCGTGCGACATATCGCAGAGGCCCGCTGACGCTGGGCGGGACGCTGTTCGACAGCCGCGCGCTCGATGCTCCGCGCCCAAGCGCGCTGTCGACGAACGAGGTCAATGGCTTCGAGCCGGTGGAGGCGTTTCTCGGGCTCGATCTGGGCGATGCCGCGCGCAAGCGGCTCTACGGGCATGTGACGCTTGGGCGGCAGACCGCCGACCTGCGCTCGCGCCGGTTGATCGCCAATGACGATTACCGCAACACCACCAACGCCTTTACCGGAGCCCGGCTCGATCTGGCCGACGGCGATCGCTGGAATGTGACTGCTTTCTATCTGCTGCCGCAACAACGCTTGCCCGACGATGCCGCCGGATTGCGGACCGGGCGCGTAGTGCTGGATCGGGAGGGGTTCGATACGCGCATCTGGGGGGCGACGGCCGGGCTGCCGCGCCTGTTCGGTCGCGTTGCGGGCGATATCGGCGCGTACCGCTTCGAGGAACGCGACCGCCCGGACCATGCGACGCGCGATCGTCACCTGACGACGCTGACCGCACGGCTGGTCGCCCCCGCCAGCCCGGGCAAAACCGATGGCGAAGTCGAGATCATGCGCCAGACCGGCACGATTGCCGTCAGCCTTGCCCCCACCGCCGCACGCGTGCCGGTGGAGACGTGGTTCGCGCACGCGCGGATCGGCTATCAATGGACCAGGGCATGGACGCCGCGTCTCGCCGTCGAGGGCGATTATGCTTCGGGCGACCGCCGCAACGGCGGCTATGGTCGGTTCGACACGCTGTACGGCATGCGCCGCGCCGATTTTTCCCCAGCGGGACTGTATAATGCGGTGACGCGCAGCAACCTGATTTCGCTCGGACCCCGGCTGGAGGTGACGCCGTCGCGCCGCGTGGACGCGATGCTGTCGGTCAAG
Organism: Sphingomonas sp. TF3; assembly: GCF_003985085.1. Taxonomy (NCBI): domain Bacteria; kingdom Pseudomonadati; phylum Pseudomonadota; class Alphaproteobacteria; order Sphingomonadales; family Sphingomonadaceae; genus Sphingomonas; species Sphingomonas sp. TF3. The sequence goes on from NZ_RWKS01000004.1 coordinate 212,509, forward strand.
AAACTGTGGCTCGCCTCGGCACGCGATGCCTTTGCCACCACCAGCGTGGTCGACCCGACCGGGCAATCGGGCCGCGATGCCGGGTGGCAGAGTGATGCCCGCGTGCGGTTCTGGGCGGTGCCCAAGCGCCTCCAGCTTGAGGCCGACGGAGTGTGGCTGGCAAAGGGCCGCTTCCTCGCCAGCGCGCCCAACCGTGCCAGTGACCACGACACGCTATACCTGTCGCTCAACGCGTCGGTATTCTTTTAAGAAGGCGGGCATGAGCCGCATCAAGAACAGCTTCCCCCCGCGCGAGGAACTCGAACGATTGATCGATGCGCACGGGCATTTGACGATCCGCGCAACCCCCAATGCGGGCGCGAACGACATCCGCCTGCCCGCCGATGGAGCGCCCGCTGTGCTCAACGTGCGGACCACCGTGACGCCCGAGGATGGCAAGGCCAATGACGCGATCCTCGCCTTGCTCGCCAAGGCGCTGGGTCGACCGCGATCGGCGCTAACGCTGGTGCGCGGCGCGACCGCGCGCGACAAGGTGGTGCTGGTGACGCGCTAGCGCGGGAGTATTGCCGCGAATCCCCGTTCGCCCTGAGCTTGTCGAAGGGCACCTCTCAAAGTGCAGGACGCGCGTGGGGCGAGCGGGGCTTCGACAAGCTCAGCCCGAACGGAAAGAAGCGGAAGCCTCAGCTTCAGGCCGCCGCCAGCACATGGTCCTTGAACTGTTCGCGCAAGGCAGTTTTGAGCAGCTTGCCGGTCGCAGTGTGCGGCAGCGCCTCGACGAACACGATTTCATCGGGCAACCACCATTTGGCCACATGACGGCCAAGGTGGACCAGAATCTCGTGCGGGGTCACCGCACTGCCGGGCTTGCGCACGACGACCAGCAGCGGGCGTTCGTCCCATTTCGGGTGATACACGCCGATTGCCGCCGCCTCGGCAACGCCGGGGCAGCCGATCGCGGCATTTTCGAGATCGACCGAGGAAATCCACTCGCCACCCGATTTGATGACGTCCTTGGCGCGATCGGTGATCTGCATCGTGCCGTCGCCGTGGAGCACCGCGACATCGCCGGTGTCGAACCAATTGTCGGCATCGACCGCGTCCTCCGTGGCCTTGAAGTAGCGTTTCACCACCCACGGCCCGCGCACTTGCAACCGACCCGAACTGGTGCCGTCGCGCGGCAGCACAGCCCCCGCATCATCGACGATACGCAATTCGATGCCGAAGGGAATCTGCCCCTGCTTGCCGACATGGTCGAGTTGGGCCTCCGCGCTCATCTCGTCCCAATGCGGCGGCGGAAAACCGGCGGTGCCGACCGGCGAGGTCTCGGTCATCCCCCACAGATGCTTGACCTCGACGCCCATGCCCATGATCCGCTCGATCATCGCGCGCGGCGCGGCCGAGCCGCCGATCGTCACTTGGCTAAGGAAGCGTGGCACCTCGCCGGTCGCATCGATATGGCCGAACATCGCCAGCCACACCGTCGGCACGCCCGCCGAATGCGTTACCTTTTCCTGATTCATCAAGCGGCACAGCACCGCCGGATCGTTGACCGCAGCATAGACGAATTTCGCGCCGGCCAGCGCGCCCGCGAACGGCAATCCCCAGGAGGCGGCGTGGAACATCGGCACGACCGGCAGCACGACGGCGGAAGGCGAGAGGTTGAACACCCAGGGTGCGACTTCGGCCATGGCGTGGATCACGGTCGAGCGATGTTCGTACAGCACGCCCTTGGGGTTACCGGTAGTGCCGCTGGTGTAGCAGAGCATACACGGATCGCGCTCTGGCCCTTCGTGCCAGCTATAGGCCCCGTCCTCAGGCGCGATCAGCGCATCGAAGCCGCCATCGTCGAAACAGACATAGCGTTCGATGCTGGTCCACAGCGGTTTGAGCCGGTCGACCAAAGGCTGGAACTGCTTGTCATAGAGCAGCACGCGGTCTTCGGCATGGTTGGCGATATAGATAAGTTGTTCGTCGAACAGGCGCGGGTTGATGGTGTGGATCACCCCGCCCATCCCGATCGTGCCATACCAGGCGACCAGATGGTGGCTGTGGTTCATCGCCAGCGTGGCGACGCGGTCGCCGGGCTTAAGCCCGATCCGCTCCAGCGCCTGCGCCAGCTTGCGGGCATCGCGGGCGACCCCTGCCCAATCGCTGCGGGTTTCGCGGCCATCGGCCCAATAGCTGACGATCTCGCGCGCGCCATGTTCGCGCGCGGCGTGATCGAGCAGCCGCGGCACCCGCAATTCGAAATCCTGCATTCCACCGAGCATAAACTCCCCTCCCGCTTGCGGGAGGGGCTGGGGGAGGGAATGCTTCCTTCACCCCGCCGCCGCTCCCGCTACTATCCGACCAGTGCCAGCCGCGCCTCTGCGGTTCTCAGCACTACGTTCGAGACATCCTGCAAGGCTTCGATCCGCGCCGCAAGCTCCCCGTCGAGCAGGAAGTCGCGCCCGAGCAGCACCCGGGTCGTCTCGCCCGGCGAAACCGTCACCGTCGCCCATATCTCGCCGCGTGCGCCGCGCGCTTCGGACAGCATGCTGGCGAGCGCCGCCATCGCGCCCGGCGCATCGACCGACAGTTCCAGGCAGAAGCGCGCGTTGGAAGCGAGCGATTCGAACGATTGCAGCCGCTTGACCGAGACACGCGGGGTTTCCTCGCCTGGGCGGCGGTCGAGCTCGACCGTCGCCAGGCCGCAGCCACCGGTGCGCGCGCATTCCTCCAGCTCGGCTGCCACCGCATCATCGAAGCAGGTCGCCATGAACTGGCCCGACGGGTCCGACAGCGTCGCCATCATATAGCGCTTGCCGCGCGCCGAGGTGCGCCAGCGCGCATCCTCGACCAGCACCGCCATCGTCGCACCGGCGCGGGTGCCGTCATCGGGAATGTTGAGCTCGCCCAGCGTGACGAAGCTGCGCGCGCCGTGCAGCTTGGCCAAGTGGCTGTGCCGGTCGACCGGATGCGCCGAGAAATAGAAGCCGAACGCCTCGCGCTCCTGGTCCATCCGCTCGGCCATGGTCCAGCGGGCGGAGAGCGGGAGCTTGATCGGCGGCTCGGAGGCTTCGGCGGTGCCGAACAGCCCGCCCTGCCCGCTGACCTTCTGATCGTGGATGCGCGCGGCGGTGGCGAGGATGGTTTCGGCGCTTGCCACGATGCCCGCACGATTGTCGTTCAACGCATCGAACGCGCCCGCCGCCGCCAGCGTTTCCAGCTGCCGCTTGTTGAGGATGCGCGGATCGATGCGGCGCGCGAGATCGTCGATCGAGTCGAACGGCCCGCCCGCTTCGCGTTCGGCGACGAGCTTTTCCATCGCGCCTTCGCCGACCGATTTGAGCGCGGCGAGCGCATAGCGCACCGCGAGGCCGCCGCTCTCGGCAACACCAGTGTCCTCGACCGAAAATTCGGCCTCGCTGCGGTTGATGTCGGGCGGCAGGATGGCGACGCCGAGGCGGCGCATATCGTCGATGAACACGCTCAATTTGTCGGTCTGCGCCTGATCGAAGCACATCGAGGCGGCGAAGAATTCGTGCGGGTGGTGCGCCTTCAGCCATGCTGTCTGATAGGAGAGCAGCGCGTAGGCGGCGGCGTGCGACTTGTTGAAGCCGTAGCCCGCGAATTTGTCGATCAAGTCGAACAGCTCGTTGGCCTTGGCGGCATCGATGCCGTTGATGGTCTTGCAGCCCTCGGCGAAGTGCGCGCGCTGGGCGTCCATCTCGGCCTGGTTCTTCTTGCCCATGGCGCGGCGCAGCATGTCGGCCTGCCCCAGCGAATAGCCGGCCAGGATCTGCGCGGCCTGCATCACCTGTTCCTGATAGACGAAAATGCCGTAGGTTTCGGACAAGATGCCTTCGAGCAGCGGGTGCGGATAGGCGATCTCTTCCTGCCCGTTCTTGCGGCGACCGAACATCGGGATGTTGTCCATCGGCCCCGGACGGTAGAGCGAGACGAGCGCGATGATGTCGCCGAAATTGGACGGGCGGACGGCGGAGAGCGTTCGGCGCATCCCTTCCGATTCCAACTGGAACACGCCGACCGTGTCGCCCTTTTGCAGCAATTTATAGACGCCCTCATCATCCCATTCGAGCGCATCAAGATCGACCACCACGCCGCGCGCAGCCAACAGGTCGATCGCCTTCTTGAGCACCGACAGCGTCTTGAGCCCGAGAAAGTCGAACTTCACGAGGCCCGCCCCTTCGACATATTTCATGTCGAACTGGGTGACGGGCATGTCCGAGCGCGGATCGCGGTAGAGCGGCACGAGATCGGCGAGCGGACGGTCGCCAATCACCACGCCCGCCGCGTGGGTCGAGCTGTGGCGCGGCAGACCTTCGAGCTTCATCGCCAGATCGAGCAAATGCCGCACGCTGCGATCGTTCTTATATTCGCTGTGCAGCTCCGACACGCCGTCGATCGCGCGTTTGAGGTCCCATGGGTCGGCGGGGAGGTTGGGGATGAGCTTGGCGAGCCGGTCGATCTGGCCATAGCCCATTTGCAGCACGCGCCCGGTGTCCTTGAGCACCGCGCGCGCCTTCAGCTTTCCGAAGGTGATGATCTGCGCGACCTGGTCGCGGCCATATTTTTCCTGGACGTAGCGGATCACCTCGCCACGCCGCGTTTCGCAAAAGTCGATGTCGAAGTCGGGCATCGACACGCGTTCCGGGTTGAGGAAGCGTTCGAACAGCAGGCCGAGTTTCATCGGATCGAGATCGGTGATGGTCAGCGCCCAGGCGACGACCGAGCCCGCGCCCGAACCACGCCCCGGCCCCACCGGGATGTCATGATCCTTCGCCCATTTGATGAAGTCCCCGACGATCAGGAAGTAGCCGGGGAACCCCATCTGGATGATGACGTCGAGCTCGAAATCGAGCCGCTTGCGGTACGGCTCGCGCCAGTCCGAATCTCCCCTCCCGCTTGCGGGAGGGGTTGGGGGAGGGCCTGAACCAGCCGCAGAAGACTCCCCTCCCCCAGTCACACCCGCAAGCGGGAGGGGAGCAGAAACCGCGAGTTGTTCGATCCGGTCGAGCCGCCGCTCGAGCCCGGCATGGGCATCCTCGCGCAGCTTGGCGGCCTCGGCGGTGGGATCGCCGGCGAGGCTCGGCAGGATCGGCTTGCGCTTGGGCGCGCCGACGCCGCAGCGCTGCGCCACCACCAGCGTGTTGGCGATCGCCTCGGGCAAGTCCGCGAACAGCTCGCGCATGTCCTTGGCTGGCTTCATCCACGCGTCCGGCGAGGTGCGCGGCCGGTCTTCGCTGGCAACATAGGTCGAATTGGCGATGCACAGCAACGCATCGTGCGCTTCGCTGAAATCCTGCGTGGCGAAGCAGCACGGGTTGGTCGCGACCAGCGGCAGATTGCGGTCATAAGCGAGATCGAGCAGCGCCGGTTCGGCCTTGCCTTCGATCTCATCGAGCCGCCGGGTCAGCTCGATATAGAGCCGGTCGGGGAACAAGGCCTGCAGGCGATCGGCATAAGCCAGCGCGCGATCGGGCTGATCCTCGGCGAACAGCCGCGCCAGGGCACCTTCACGACCGGCGGTGAGCGCGAGCAGGCCGTCGGTGCGGCCCTCCAGCGCGGCGAAGGGGACGTGCGGCGCGAGTTCGAGCGGGCGATCGAGATGCGCTTGCGATACCAGCACGCACAGATTGCGATAGCCATCCTCATCCTGTGCGTAGAGCGCGATCCAGTCGAGCACGGGCGGTGCATTCTCGGGCATATCGGGGCGAGCGACGCCCAGCATCGTGCCGATCACCGGCTGCACCCCCGCCGCGCGCGCGGCATCGCCAAACGCCATCGCCGCGTACAGGCCGTTACGGTCGGTCAAGGCGGCGGCGGGAAAGCCCAGTTCCTGCGCGCGTTTGGCAATCGCCTTTGGCTCGATCGCGCCATCGAGCATGGTGTAGGAAGAGAAGATCCGAAGGGGTACGAACGCGGAATGGGCCATTCCGGTTGGTAGCGCCCAACGCGCCGATTCGTAAAGCTGCGAACTCGGCAGCGGCCGCGTTGCCCGTAAACTTACGTATAGTGCGCCTGACACGATCGGCGTTCTGATATAAAAATCAGCTTGTTCAACGCCCCCCCGTGCACTTCACCCTGGAGACAGACATGAGCGACACGACTTTCGGTTCGTCCACCACATCCGCTCGCGTCGGGACCGGTTGGCTACTGGCTTACGGCCTCCTCAGCATCGCGGTCGGCATCACCGCATTTCTCTGGCCGGTCAGCGCGACGCTGACCGCCACGCTGCTCGCCGGGTCCTTCCTGATCGCGACCGGTGCGATCGCGGTAGTCGCGAGCTTCGGCCTGCGCGGCCATCATTTCTCCGCTTACACCTTGCTGAGCGGCATCCTTTCGCTGGCGATCGGCGCGTGGATCATCGTCGAACCCGCAAGCGGCGCGGTCTCGCTGACGTTGCTGATCGCGATCTGGCTGACCGCGCGCGGCGTGATCGAAATCGCGATCGGCACGCGCTTCCGGCGCTTCGGGATCAGCCTGATCCTGCTCGGTATTCTTAACATCGTGCTGGCGGTGTGGATCATCTGGGGCATCCCCTTCACCGCGCTGACGCTGCCGGGTTATGTGCTCGGGATCAGCTTCCTGTTCAGCGGCATCACCGCCACGCTGCAGGCGATCGGCACGCGCGGGCGCTGATCACTCGCCGATCGAAAAGGCCCCATCGGCATGCAGCACCAGCGTCATGCCCGATAGCAGATCGAACCCCAAAACTCCGGTGGTACGCCCCTCGACCACCGCCGCCTCCGGCAACGGTTGCGGGGCGTCGCCCACCTTCAGGGTAACGGGGCCGACGATATCCATGGTCACCGTCTTCCCCCCAACCCCGCGGCTCTGCGCGGTCCGCAGCCGGGGAAGACGGGTGGCGGCAGTGGCCGGGATCGCACTGCGCCAGGCACCGCTATCGACCAGAAAAAACGGCGTATCGGCCCCCTCCCCCACGCCGACCGGAACATGCGGACGCCCATCGCCGCGCCAGCCTGGTGCCGCAACCCGAGCGCCCTTGGCCAGAGGACGGCAGGCCACCGCACCCGCGTCCGCCACGGTCGCCACGCCACCGCGAAAATCGACGCGCACACACCCCGTGGCGGCCAGTGCCTGCGGAGCGATAACGCCCGCCAGTCCTAGCGCCTCGAGCGGCCCCAGCGGCATCGCCAGCACACGGTCCACATGGCGAAGCGGCGCGCCCTCCGCCGTCGCGATATCGACACCCGTCACATAGCGCCCGGCGACGGCGACGCCGCCGCTATCGGTGCCGGTCTGCGTCGTCGCCCCGCTCAGCCCGAGCTGGGTCGCAGTACGCTCGCTCAGCACGATTTCGGAGGCACCCGTGTCGAACAGAAAGCGAAGCGAAGTGCCGCCGATCCGCAGCGTCACGATCGGCAACTGCGCACCCACCGGATGCCCATCGAGCTGCTGCGGTCGCTCGATCGCGATGGAGCGCTCAGGGATAGCTTCCGCCATGACGGGCGACGCCACCACCATCGCTATCGCTGACCCCAACGCCACCGAGTAGCGCGTCAAAACCATACCGCCCACGACGTACCTCTCAGAGCAGCTTTTCGATATCCGCCGCAATCGCCTCGGGCTTGGTCGTCGGCGCATAGCGTTCAAACACTTGCCCGTCCTTGCCGACGAGGAATTTGGTGAAGTTCCACTTGATGCCCTCGGTGCCAAGGATCCCCGGTGCCTGCTTCTTGAGCGCGACGAACAGCGGATCGGCATTGGTGCCATTGACGTCGACCTTGGCGAAGACCGGGAAGGTTACGTCATAAGTGAGCGAGCAGAAATTGGCGATTTCCGCAGCGTCCCCCGGCTCCTGCGCGCCGAACTGGTTGCAGGGGAAGCCAAGCACCTCAAACCCACGATCGCCGAATTGGCGGTGCAGCGCCTCCAGCCCTTCATATTGCGGGGTGAAGCCGCATTTGGAGGCGGTGTTGACGATCAGGAGCACCTTGCCCGCATAAGCCGACAGGTCGACCGCCGTGCCGTCGGCGGCTTTAACCGTGAGATCGGTGATGGCGGGCATGATCGAGCTCCTCAGGCGTGCCGCGCGAGCAGGAAGCGCAGATTCTGCCGCACCCCGGCCCATTCGCTGGCGATGATCGAATAGACCACAAGATCGCGCACGCGACCATCCATCACTTGATGATTGCGCAGCACGCCGTCGCGCTTGGCCCCCAGCCGCTCGATCGCCGCTTGCGAACGCTTGTTGAACCAGTCGGTGCGGATCTGCACCGCATTGCAGCCCATCACCTCAAAGGCATGGGCGAGCAGCAGCAACTTCGCCTCGGTGTTGACACCGGTGCGCTGCACCGACTTGGCGTAGAAGGTGCCGCCAATCTCCAGCCGCTTATGGGCAGCATTCATCCGCATATAGCGCGTGAGGCCAACCACGCGGCCATCGGGGGTGCAGACGGTAAACGGCATTGCCCGCCCGAAATCCCGCTCCTTGAACAGCGCCGCCATGAAGGCGTCGGGGTCGGTCAGCGTCGAGGCGTTGGTGAAGAACAAGTCGCTGATCTTCCCATCCGCCCCCGCCGCGACGATGGCGTCGCGATCGTCGACCACGGTCGGGCGCAGCGTGACGTGATCGCCGGTGAGTGTTGGGGGCGTGGTCCAGGCGCTCACGCGAGCCGCCCCTCGTGCAGGCGCACCACGCGGTCCATCTTGAGCGCCATGCGCTCATTATGCGTCGCGACCAACGCCGCCGAGCCTTCGCCGCGCACCAGCCGCAGGAATTCGGCCAGCACCACGTCCGCGGTCGCCTCGTCGAGGTTGCCGGTCGGCTCGTCGGCCAGCACCAGAGCGGGCTGGTTGGCGAGCGCGCGGGCGACCGCGACGCGCTGCTGCTCGCCGCCCGACAATTGGCTGGGGCGGTGGGTCAGGCGGTGGCCGAGGCCAAGCGCGGTGAGCAAAGCCGTCGCGCGTTCGTTCGCCTGGGCGTGGGTGCGATCGCGGATCAACTGCGGCAGCACGACATTTTCGGTCGCGTTGAAATCGGGCAGCAAGTGATGGAATTGATAGACGAAACCGAGCGAATCGCGCCGCACGCGGGTTCGCCCGTCCGAATCGAGCTTGGCGACTTGCTCGCCCGCGATGCGGATCGACCCGCCGAAGCCGCCTTCGAGCAGCCCGACCGCCTGCAACAGCGTGGATTTGCCCGAGCCGGACGGACCCAGCAACGCGACGATCTCGCCCGCGCCGACATGGAGATCGACCCCGCGCAGCACCTCGATGGTTTCGCCGCCCTGGCTGAACGCGCGCGTCAGGCCGGCAACGCTGAGGACGGGTTCACTCATAGCGCAATACCTGCACAGGATCGGTGCTCGCCGCTTTGAGCGCGGGGTAGAGCGTGGCGAGGAAGCTGAACAGCAGCGCCATCAGCGAAATGACGGTCACTTCGAGCGGATCGGTCTTGGACGGCAATTCGGTGAGGAAGCGGATCGAGGGATCCCAGAGGTTCTGCCCTGTCACCAATTGCACGAAATCGACGATATTTTGCCGGAAGTGCAGGAAGATGAAGCCAAGAATCAACCCCGCGACGACGCCCAGCGCGCCGATGGTGGTGCCGACCGTCATGAAGATACGGATCATCGCCCCCCGGCTCGCCCCCATCGTGCGCAGGATCGCGATATCGCGCGTCTTGGCGCGCACCAGCATGATCAGCGAGGACAGGATGTTGAACACCGCAACCAGGATGATGATCGACAGCACGGTGAACATCGCCACGCGCTCGACCGAGAGCGCCTCGAACAATTGCGCGTTCATTTGCCGCCAGTCCTGGATCACCGCGCGCTGACCGACTTGTTTGGCGAGCGGGGCGAGGATCTGGCCGACCCGATCGGCATTGTTGGTCTGCACTTCGATCATGCCGACCGAATCGCCCATCATCAGCAGCGTCTGGGCGTCCTCCATCGGCATGATGACATAGGCCTTGTCATAATCGTACACGCCGATCGTGAAGATCGCGCCGACGGTATAGCTGACGATGCGCGGCACCGTGCCGAACGGCGTGGTCTGCCCCTGCGGGCTGATCAGCGAAATCTGGCTGCCGACCACCGCCCCCAATTGGTCGGCCAGGCCCGATCCGATCGCAACCACGCCGCTGCCCGGCTTCAACGACGCGAGCGAACCCATCACCACCTTGCTGCCGATCGTCTTGTTGCGGCGAATATCGGACACCTGCATCCCGCGCAGCAGGATGCCTTCGACGCGGCCGTTATAGGTGGTCATCAGCGGCTGCTCGATCATCGGCGTGGCGCTGGTCACGCCCGGCGTCTTGTCGGCCAGCGCGACGATATCGCGCCAGTCGCGCAACTGCCCGGCATAGCCCTGCACCACGGCATGGCCGTTGAGCCCGACGATCTTGTCGAACAGTTCGGCGCGGAAGCCGTTCATAACGCTCATCACGATGACGAGCGCGGCGACGCCGAGCATCACCGCGACCAAACTGATTCCAGCGACGAGGAAAATGAACCCCTCGCCTTTGCCGGGCAGCAGATAGCGCCGGGCGATCATGCGTTCATAGCGGGAGAGGATCATGGAGCCCGCTCTACGGCGCACATGCCGCGCTGGCAACTGTTGCCCCCTGTTGCGCAACCGCCACAGCAGCGCCGCAATCGCTACGGATCGGCCATATTCCCCATGACAAGCCGCTCACTCACACTTAACGCTTCTGTCACTGACACACAGGCAACGGCCGTGGTTCGGGGAATGCTTTCAGCGCCGCCGCAAGGTGTGCAGCGAGAGCGAGATGGGGGCTGACGAGCGATCGTCACGCAGGCGTCCGGGTCGGAAACGGCCCGGACGTTTGCGTTTGGGCGAAGGTGGCCATGCTGGCCACCGGTCCGCACAGCGGATCGCCCAAATCGGACGGCGGGTCGCCTTGGGCGAACCCGGCCGACGGCGGCTTTGCCGTCGGCGCTCCTCCCGTCACACCTCCCCGCCCCCGTCACCCCGGCCCCGTGCCGGGGTCCACCGTGCAGCAGCCGCGTCGCTCGACTCCGCACGTTCTCCAAGCGGCGGAGTGGACCCCGGCACAAGGCCGGGGTGACGGCTACGCCTCAAAACGATGCCGAAATCGTCGCGCCAAAGGTCCGCGGGTCGCCCGGCTGCCCGACGATCAGTCCGGTGCTGCCCGACTGCGTCGACAGCAATTCGAAATAATCCTGGTCGAACGCGTTATGCACCCAGGCAAAGACGTTGAAGTCCTTCTTGCGATAGCCAAGCCGGAAGTTGGACAGCGAATACCCCTCGATCCAGGTGTAAGCCGAAGGCGATGGATTGGACGAGAAGCGCGAGCGCGCGCTGCCGTCATAGCCCAAATAGACCTGTCCGTCCCCACCGCCGACCGGCACATTATATTCGCCGCCGTAAGAGAAGGACCATTTCGAAATGCCGGGCAGACGCTGCCCCGAAATATCGCACACCACCGGGCTCAATGATCCCGGCACCCCGGCCGGACCAGGCGTACCCGTCGTCACGGTGCCGCCGGACAGCTCGGGCGGGCATGGTGCGTTGGTGAATTTTTGGTAGATCGCATCGGTATAGGCACCGTTGAGATACAGGTTGAAACGCTTGCTCGGGCGGAAGCTGGCGTCGAACTCCACCCCGCGCGACCGCACCTTGCCGGCATTGGCGAGATAGCCGCGGATCACGGTCAACTGGCCGTTGTTCACCGTTGCCTGATAATCGGCGATCTCGGTCCAGAACCCGGCGACGTTCAGCGTGACGCTGCGATCGAGAAATTGCGTCTTCAGGCCCAGTTCGAACGCATCGACCTTTTCGGGCTTCACCGTCTGCGTGGTGAGGTCCACCGCCGTCCCCGCCGCATTGAGCGGCAGGCCCGACAAATTGATGCCGCCCGATTTGAAGCTCTTCGCATAGGTTGCATAGCCATGCACATCGGCGGAAAAATCATAGGACAGCGTCACGTCCCCCGACACGTTCCACGCGCTGAAACGCGGCGCATAGCTTTGCGGGGCAAGCGTGGCGGACTGGTCAGCATTCAGCGTGGTGCTGCCGCTGCCGGTGGTGACGACCGAGACATAGGAGCCGCTCTTCTTGTCATAATTGACGCGCAGGCCCGGCTGGACGTGGAAATGGTTGAACGCTTCCCAGTTGAGCTTGCCGAACACCGCAAAGCTGGTGTTCTTGAAATTGATCGTATTGGTCGAGGTCAACCCGTTCAGCACCGCCGGATTGCAGGCATTGGCGGTCGGGGACGCGCACCCGCGCGACCCCACCGGAACGTTGCCGGGGTTGAGCAGGAAACGGCTCGCCGCCGATCCCTGCACTTGCGACCCCTGTGTATTGATCGTCTGATGGAACAGGAACGCGCCAACCGTGTAATCGAGCTTGTTGGTCCCGTTCGACGCGAGCCGGATTTCCTGCGATTCCTGTTCCTGCTGCGACGGATTCTGCGACACTGTGGTAATCGGCAGGCCGATGAAATCGCGGTCGTTGGCGGGTTTCCAGTCCCAATAGCGCCATGCCGACACCGAGGTGAGCGTGGCCGGCCCCAAATCCCAATTGGTGACGAGCGACGCCCCGCCCACTTCCTGGCGCGAATTGATCTTGGCATCGAGATCGGTGACGCGATCGAACGGGTTGGTGCTGGGCGGGGCATAGCCGAACGCCGCCGCCAGTGCCGGATATTGCCGGTTCGCCGCGCGCTGCGTGGTGCCGACCCGCGCATAGATTTGCGCGCAGCACAATGGGTTCTGCACGTTGAGATCGCCTGCCAGCGTCAGGCTGAGCGTGGCGGTCGGCTTGTACAGCACTTGCCCGCGAAACCCGATATTGCGTTGGCGGTGGAGATCGGTGTTGCTGGCCACATCGTAAATCGTGCCGTGCCGCGTCGTCGCGGAGGTCGACAGGCGGATCGCCAAAGTGTCGGTAATCGGCCCCGAGATCGAAGTCTTGCCCTGTACGAAATCATAATTGCCGACGCTCAGTTCGGCGCGCGCCTCGGGCGTAAAGCTCGGCGCGCGCGTGGTGATGTTGAGCGCGCCTGCGGTCGTGTTCTTGCCATAGAGCGTGCCCTGCGGCCCGCGCAGCACCTCGACCCGGTCGACATCGACGAAATCGAAGGTCGATGCCCCGACGCGCCCGATATAGACGCCGTCGATATAGAAACCGACGCCCTGCTCGATCCCGTCATTGGTGAGCCCGAACGGTGCGCCCAGCCCGCGAATGTTGATCGCCGAGTTGCGCGGGTTGCTCGAATAGAATTGCAGCGTGGGAACTTGCTGCTGCAACCGGTTGACGTTGAACGCGCCACTATCGGCCAGCGTGCGCCCGCTCAGCACAGAGAGCGCGATCGGCACGGTCTGCTCGGTTTCCGCGCGGCGGCGTGCGGTGACCACGATATCCCCCGCATTGCCCTGTGCATCGCTATCCGTCACCTCCGGCGCAGCGGGTTCCGGCGGCGTCGAAGGTGGCGCGAGCGTCGCATGGGCAAGCAGAATGAGCGGCAAGTGCGCGAGCATGAACGTCCCCTTGTTCCCGGGCGTTGCCCCGAGTCGGCGTACAATGCCCATCATTCACGGGGATATTCACGCCCTCTCCTTCTTTGCCGCGCCAAAGCTGGTCTTTAGCACCATGAAATTCTGTACCGGTGGGTCTTGAACTCAGGCCAAAGCGAACCAGATTCTGCGCGTGTGGTGCCCTTGGGGCCGCACCGGGCAGGGTCGCGCAGGTGGCGGGCCCGGCTCGACGTACCGACACTCGCTTGTAAAGGAGTTCACCATGCGTCAGTTCGATTTGACCCCCTATCGCCGCTCGACCGTCGGCTTCGACCGGCTGTTCGACATGCTCGAAGCCAATGCCCGGCAGCAGAGCGCCGACAATTATCCGCCCTTCAACCTCGAACGCCTCGACGGCGACCGCTATCGCATCACGCTGGCGGTGGCAGGCTTTGGCCGCGACGAGATCGAGATCACCGCGCAACAGAATCTGCTGCAGGTGAAGGGCCGCAAGGACGAGAAAGAGGCCGCGACCTCCTCGTTCCTCCACATCGGCATCGCCAATCGCAGCTTTGAGCGCCGTTTCGAACTCGCCGATTTCGTGCGGGTCGAGGACGCCCGGCTGAACGATGGCCTGCTCACCATCGACCTTGTCCGCGAAGTGCCCGAGGCGATGAAGCCCAAGACGATCGCGATCAAGACCGGCACACCGCTGGTCGCGGTCGAGGACAAAGGCGCGGCGCAGGCGGCGTAACGCTGAAGAATAAGGGAGGTGGCCGGACTTTGGCTCGGCCATCTCCCCTCTTTGTTTGTTTTACCGTGCCTTGATTCCGTACCGCGCATAATGCCGATCGATGCTGGGCGCGATCCGGCGGGCGATCTTCAACTCGCTTGCCGCCTCGGCGTCGCGGTGGAGCCTTTGCAGCACGATTGCCCTCATGAAGCGGCTGGCGGCCTGGCCGGGCTCAGCGGCAAGAACCGCATCGAGATCGGCCAGCGCGTCATCGAACCGGCCCAGTCGGAACCACACCATCGCGCGGCTATCCAGCGCGGCACTGCTGTCCTCGCTCAGTTCGATTGCCCGGGTGCAATCTTTCACCGCTGTATCTAGCATCACGCTGCGCGTACCCTTGGTCCAGCACCGAGCATTCATCAGACTGGGCGAGCCCGGCTTGTCGGCAATCAAGGCGTCGAACTGCGTGATGGCCTCTGCCGGATCGCCATATTCCCCGATCAGGCTGGCCTTGGCGGTGCGGAAGGTCCGTCGCATCTCCCCGCCAAGCGCGATCCGCTGGTCGAGCAACGCAAGCCCGCCCGCCAGATCGCCGCTTTCCGCCTTCAGCATCGTCACACGACCGATCGCGGCTTCCGATGACGGATCGAGCGCCCGCGCCGCCTCGGCGTCCGCCAGCGCGGCTTTGACATCGCCCAGTTCGTACAGCGTCGCCGCACGCTTCAAATACAGGTCGATCGAGGGTTCGATCGCGATCGCCTTCGTCCAATCGGCAATTGCGCCCGCGCGATCCCCGATATTGGCGCGGAAGGAACCGCGCGTTGCATAGGCACTGCTGTCATCGGCGGTGGTTGCAACAATCGCCTTGGCCAAGACCGCGTTGATTGCCGCGACTTGCGTGGCTCCGGCAGGATCGCTTGTGCCAATCTCCCATTTGCGCGCGGTCGCCACCGGAGCGACGAGGCGCGGTGCCCGCGCCTTTGCCGTCGCCACGGCATCGCGCTCGATCGGGATCCGCGCGACCGGCACTTCGCGGCCCATGGTGTCGATCCGCTCATCAACCGTGACAAGCCCGCCATCGAGCTTGGTCGTGCGCGAAATCTCGTAACCGGCGACTTGCTCTTTCATGTCGGGCTCGCCCTCGATCGCGAAGCCGCGCCCCCGGTCGGGCAGACGCAACCGCAACCGATACCGCATCCCGTAAGGATCGCCCGTCGCCACCGGAATCGTCGCCCACGCGACCTTGCTGCGATCCGGCGCGAAGGTGACGTTGTCGAGCGCCCGCGCCAGCGCGCGCTTGCGCCGGCGGTCATCGGTCGTCCAGGCCGAATTGACGACGCCATGCGCCTTCAGCGTGACATCGCCGGTAACGGGATCGGGGACCATCGCAGTATCGGAAAACTGCCCTTCACCAAGGTAAGTGGTGAAAAACCCGCCAACCGCGTCGCGTTCTTCTTTCTCCCCCATCTGCGTCTTGGCCAGGGTCAGCGCCGCCGCATAACCGCCATGGACCACCGCCACCGCATCCACGGCACTCGGCAAATCGACGCTGGCGCTCTCATCGACATCGACCGTCAGATCCACCATCGGCCGGGCGTTGGCGTGGGTCGCGATCTTCAGCAAATCGGCACCCGCCGCGCGCACCGGCAAGCCATAGCCGAACGGCGGTGTGTCGTGGATATCGATCAGGCGCGCTCCACTGCCGGTGCCGTCCAACCACAGCGTTTGTCCATCGATCGTCGCGCGCACCAGCACGTGGTTGAACGCCATCGGGCTGGGCAGACGGTCGGGCACGATATCGCCCAGCCCGATATTGGCGAGCACAGGCTCAGCCTCGATCTTCATCGCCCGCAACAAGGTCAGCAACAGCAGCGTCTTGGCCTTGCAGTCGCCATACCGCACCGCCCAGGTCCGTTCCGGCTTTTGCGGGACATAATTGCCGCCGTTCATGCCCACCGCCAGATACCGGATCTTCTGCTGAACCAGTTCGAGCGCCCGCTCCGCGCGGCCGATCGGCGTCGGGTCGGCCTTCATGATCGCGGCGGCCTCGGCCAGGATCGGGTCGTTCAGATTGGTCGATTCGGGCGTCGCATATAGCGGGGCCATCACGCGCGAGACGTCGGCCCAATCCTTGAATGTCGCCAGTTCGATCAAGGGCGGATGGCGAAAGCGGACCGGCGCATCCGCAGGCATTTCGGGTTGCTTCGGGGCCGGCAGGGGGATGGTGACTTCGCTATAGGCACCGTTGCGCACCGGGGTGAGCGTAACGCCCTCGGCGAGCAGCTTCCATTTGGGCGGCGTCGCGGTCGGCCAGGAGAAGCGCATTTTGGCATAACCAAGCCGCGTCGGTGCGGCGAACACCGGCATCACCGTCTGTACCCGTCCGCCCAGCGCCGCGTCGGTCGTCGTGGTCGACATCCGCAGTCGCAGCACGTCGCCGACCTGCAACCCCTCCACCGCCATCGTCGCAGTCAGAATGCCGGTCAGTTCGCGCTGCTCCAGCGTCTGCTCGCGCCGTAGCACCGTGAATTTCTCGCCCTTCGCGAGCAGGTCGATACGCTCGGTCCCACGCAGGATCGAGAGTTCGTGGATGATCAGATCGCCCTTGTCGGGCACCCACGGCAAGGCGAGCGACGTTGCCTGCGCCAGCAGCTCGGGCGACGTGATCCGCGTCGCGCTATCGACATAGGCCCATAAGCGCCCATTCTCGATGCGTTGCTGGACGTCGAAGATCAAATTCGGCGGCGCGCCTGCGTCCAGCTTGGCAAGGTCGGGCATCGCGGCCATGACGATCCAGCCCGGCGCGGGCTGATAGAGTGGGGCTTCACTTGCAAAAGCGACGGAAGGCATCCCGGCAGCAATAACCGCCAGGCTCACCGAGTGAAAAAGTCGCAAATGATCCCCCTTACGTCTTCAAGTCCGTAGACAAGACTATGGGCGGAGGCGGCACGAAGCCAGTGCAATCTTTAAGGATTTTTGGCGCGGACTGACAATTTCAGGCACCTCCACCCCCTTTGTCAGTTTGCAGCAATCCTCCCACCACACCGGACCGGCGCGATCAGACCAATCGCGACTGTTTGACTGCCGCCGCTACGAAGCTTGCGAACAAGGGATGCGGATCGAACGGCTTGCTCTTCAATTCCGGGTGGAATTGCACGCCGACGAACCACGGATGGTCGGGCCGCTCGACGATTTCGGGCAGCATGCCATCGGGCGACATGCCGCTGAACACCAGGCCACCTTTCTCCAGCGCCTCGCGATAGGCGGTGTTGACCTCGTACCGATGGCGATGGCGCTCGGAAATGTCGGTGCCGCCGTAAATGGTCGAAACCACGCTGTTGCCGTCGAGCTTGGCGTCATAGGCCCCAAGTCGCATGGTGCCGCCCAGATCGCCGCCTGCCTCGCGCGTCTGCACGCCCTCGGCTGTCATCCATTCGGTGATCATGCCGACCACCGGCTCGTCGGTCGGGCCGAATTCGGTCGAGCTGGCATTGGCAATGCCCGCTAGGTCGCGCGCACCCTCGACACAGGCCATCTGCATGCCGAAGCAAATGCCGAAATAGGGAATTTCGCGCTCGCGCGCGAACCGCACGCTGGCGATCTTGCCCTCGGCACCGCGTTCACCAAAGGCACCCGGCACCAGGATCGCGTGCATCGGCTCGAGCCGCGCGGCAATGTCGCTATCGGGCCCTTCGAACAGCTCGGCGTCGATCCATTCGACATTGACCTTCACCTTGTTGGCGATCCCGCCATGGACCAGCGCTTCGTTGAGCGACTTGTACGCATCCTGCAAACCGACATATTTGCCGACGACGCCGATCGTAACTTCGCCCTCGGGGTTGGTCAGCCGGTCCATGATGTCGGTCCAGCGCGACAGATCGGGCGCGCCGCCGGGCAGGATGCCGAAGGCGTTGAGCACCGCGTCGTCCAGCCCCTCCTGGTGATATTGCACGGGCACCGCGTAGATGCTCTTCGCATCCAGCGCCGGAATCACCGCCTCCTTGGGCACGTTGCAGAACAAGGCGATCTTGGCGCGGTCGCTTTCGGGCAAGGGCTGTTCGCAGCGGCACACGAGCACGTCAGGCTGCACGCCCAAAGCGGCCAGTTCGCGCACCGAATGCTGCGTCGGCTTGGTCTTCAGCTCGCCCGCCGCCGCGATATACGGCACCAGCGTGACGTGGATGCTGATCGAATTGCCGCGCCCGAGATCGTTGCGCAGCTGGCGGATCGCCTCGATGAAGGGGAGCGATTCAATGTCGCCGACCGTCCCGCCGATTTCGCACAATACGAAATCGAGATCGTCGGTCTCTGCTTGCGCGAATTCCTTGATCGCATCGGTGACGTGCGGGATGACCTGGACGGTTGCACCCAGATAATCCCCGCGCCGCTCGCGCGTGATGATCTGCTGATAGATCCGGCCCGAGGTGATATTGTCCGACTGGCGCGAGGCGACGCCGGTAAAGCGCTCATAATGGCCAAGGTCGAGATCGGTCTCCGCCCCGTCGTCGGTCACATAGACTTCGCCATGCTGATAGGGCGACATCGTCCCCGGATCGACATTAAGATACGGATCGAACTTGCGAATCCGGACGCGATAGCCGCGCGCCTGCAACAGGGCGGCGAGCGATGCCGCCATAAGACCCTTGCCAAGCGAGGAGACCACGCCGCCGGTAATGAAAATGAACCGCGCCATGGGAGAAAAGACCTAGCGTGAAGAGGGGTGGCACGACAAGCGCGCGACTCCGATATTTTTGGGAAAGTGCGCGGACCGGAAGACGGCCCGCGCGCGACTTATTGAGCGAGCGGAACTGCGCCGTTATCGGCCCGCGCGGCGGTGTTGCCGGTCGGCGCGAGCGCGCTGCGTGCGCCGCTGGCGAAGGGAACGCTCGGGTCGGTCTGCGCCGGTGCCTGGATCGGCGCGGTTGCGGCGGCGGGCGGCGGCGTGGTTGGTGCCACCACCTTGGCCACGCGCCCTTGCGCTGCGAGCACGGCGAGCAGGATGCTGAGCGCGATGAACAGACCGCCCAGAATCGAGGTCGCCCGCGTCAGGAAATCGGCTGCGCCGCGCGCCGACATCAGGCCGCCCGGGCTACCGCCCATGCCCAGCCCACCGCCCTCGGAACGCTGCATGAGAACGACCGTCACCAGCGCCAGCGCAATGACGAAATGGACGACGAGGAGAAACTGGAAGAGCAACATGAAGCGGGTTGAATCCTTGGAGCGCCAATGGCGAAGCCGGGCACATAGGCGAGGTGCGCCACGCGATCAACCGCACGCCGCGTCGGACTGGTTGTAAACATTCCGCAATCGAACTGAAACCTGATGCGACGCGGCGCGTTAGGTTCGCAGGAATATCCCCAATTGTGGGGCTTTATCGCGTCATTTGCGGACACTTGCCGTGGCTTCACACACCAATCATGCCCTCACCGAATGGATGGAGACCCTGGTCGATTATGTTCGGTCGGGCGAACCCGATTTGACCAATCGGCAAATGGCCCTGTTGCTGCTGGTATATCTCCAGCCGGGGCCGCACACCGTGCGCGGACTGGCTACGATGCTGAACGTTTCGAAGCCGGTTA
The DNA here is from genome assembly GCF_003985085.1 of Sphingomonas sp. TF3. Taxonomy (NCBI): domain Bacteria; kingdom Pseudomonadati; phylum Pseudomonadota; class Alphaproteobacteria; order Sphingomonadales; family Sphingomonadaceae; genus Sphingomonas; species Sphingomonas sp. TF3. The sequence continues at coordinate 232,296 of NZ_RWKS01000004.1, forward strand.
TAACGCGCGCCTTGAACAGGCTCGGCACCCTGGGCTATCTGCGCCGTCAACGCGACGATAACGACAAGCGTAATATCTTCGTCGCACGTACCTCCGAGGGGGCAGAGTTTCTTGACGATTTCGGGCAGTTCATCGGCGACAGCACGCCACAACCCGCTCCCCAGCGAGCCCTTCGACGCGCCAGTACGTAGGAGCTTCGCGCTCCAGGGCGCGTCGGTCGCGCTCGATCCGCGGCGGCATGCGGTGCGCCGCGATCTCGCCGATATTCGCCTGGCCGACCGCGTTTTCGCGCCGCATTATGCCTGCGCCGTCCCCCGCGTGCTGATCGCTGCGGCAGACTTGCGCGAGGCACCCGGCCCCGATTCGGCGGTGTTGGCCGAATTGGAGATTGGCGACGTGTTCGAGGTACTGGAATTTGTGCGCGGCCGTGCCTGGGGCCGCGCGCCGGGCAAGGATCTGGTCGGCTATATCGACGCCGATGCCTTGTCATGGCCCGCGGCATGAGCATTTCGGTCTTCATCGATGGTGCGCACGGCACCACTGGCCTGGAAATCCGCGAGCGGCTTGCCGGACGCAGCGAAATATCGTTAATCTCGCTCGACGAAGCGCGGCGCAAGGATCCCGTGGCGCGCGGCGAAGCGCTGAACGACAGTGACTTCGTGATTTTGTGCCTGCCCGACGATGCCGCACGCGAGGCCGTTTCGCTGATCGACAATGATCGCACACGCGTGATCGACGCTTCGACCGCGTTCCGCACCTCCGATGGCTGGACGTATGGCTTTCCCGAACTCGAACCCGGTCAGGCCGCCGCGATCGCCGAGGCCAAGCGTGTCAGCAATCCCGGCTGTTATCCGACTGGCTTCCTCGCGCTCGTCCGTCCACTGGTCCGCGCCGGGCTGGTGCCGGTCGATTGGGCGATCAGCGTCAATGCCCTGTCGGGCTATTCGGGCGGCGGCAAGGCGATGATCGCCGACTATGAGGGCGTCAATCCACCGCCTGCGGCGCGCGCCTATGCCCTTGGCCTCGCGCACAAGCATGTGCCCGAGATGCAGAAGCACGCCCGGCTCGAACATCCGCCGATCTTCATGCCGTCGGTCGTGAACACCTATCGCGGGATGATTGTCGAGGTTCCGCTGGCGCTCCACATGTTCACCCGCCGCCCGACTTTGGCGGTGTGCGAATCGACGCTGCGCGAAGCCTATGCCGACAGCGCGCTGATCCGCGTTGCCGATGCCGATGCCGCCGCTGTGTGTATCGAGGACGATGCCGGTACGGATCGGCTGACCGTCCGGGTGTGCGGCAACGCCGCCACCGGTCAGGCCCGTCTGATCGCGACGCTCGACAATCTCGGCAAGGGCGCTGCGGGGGCTGCGGTGCAAAGTCTCAACATCATGGCGGGTCTCGATCCGGTGGCGGGGCTGACGCTGTAATTTTTTGCCGCTTTACGATACGTATTCACCTTGGCGGCGCGCGTTCGCCTCTTTAGGTGACCCCTTCCCCAGGAGGCTGATTTCGCATGCCCACCCGCACGCCCGTCGCCAAATTGATGTTGTTCGGCGCGACCGGAGATCTCGCGCAGCGGATGCTGCTCCCCTCGCTTTATGGCCTGCACGCCGATGGCCTGCTGCCCGAGGGGCTGACGATCACCGGCACCGCCCGCTCCGAGCATACCGATGCGAGCTTTCGTAAATTCGCCAAGCAGGCACTCGACCAGTTCCTGCCCGAGGACCGCAAGGACGAGAAAGCCGCGAAAACCTTCCTCGACCGCCTGCAATATCAGGCGCTCGATGCGACCGATCTCAATCATTACAAGCAGCTCGCCGAAAAGGTCGGCGATGTGTCGGGTGGCCTTGCCATCTTCCTGTCGACGGCACCCTCGCTGTTCGAACCGGTCATTCGCGGGCTCGAATCGGCGGGCCTCGCCGGGGAAACCGTGCGAATCGGGTTGGAAAAGCCGCTCGGCTACGATCTCGCCTCCAGCCGCGAGATCAACGATACGGTCGCCAGCGCCTTCCCCGAGGAGCGGACCTTCCGCATCGATCATTATCTGGGCAAGGAAACCGTCCAGAACATTCTCGCCCTGCGCTTCGGCAACAGCTTTTTCGAGCCGGTGTGGAATGCGCGCGGCATCGACAATGTCCAGATCACCGTCTCCGAAACCGTCGGCCTGGAAGAGCGCGCGGCCTATTATGACGGCGCTGGTGCCTTGCGCGACATGGTTGCCAACCACATGCTGCAGTTGCTCGCGCTGATCGCGATGGAGCCCCCGGCCCGCTTCGACGGATCGGCGATCCGCGATGAAAAGGCCAAGGTGTTCCGCTCGCTGCGCCAGATCGCCCCGGCGGATGCGCCGTTGATGTCGGTCACCGGCCAATATGCGGCGGGTGCCAGCGGCGGCCAGATCGTGCGCGGCTATATCGACGAACTCGGCAAGCCTTCGACCACCGAGACCTTCGTCGCGATCAAGGCGCATGTCGACAATTGGCGCTGGCAGGGCGTGCCCTTCTATTTGCGCACCGGCAAGCGCATGACCACGCGCCGTTCCGAAATCGCGATCCAGTTCAAGCCCGTGCCGCATTCGATGTTCTCGAACCGCGGCGGCCTGCTGCAGCCCAATGCGCTGATCATCCGCCTGCAGCCCGAGGAATATGTGCAGTTGCTGGTGATGGCCAAGGAACCCGGCCTCGACCGCGACGGCATCCGCCTGCGCGAAGTGCCGCTGAACCTCAGCCTCGATTCGGAATTTGCCGGCACGCGCCGTCGTATCGCCTATGAGCGATTGCTGCTCGATCTGATCGAGGGCGACCAGACCCTGTTCGTCCGCCGTGACGAGGTCGAGGCGCAATGGACCTGGATCGACGCGATCCGCGCCGGTTGGGTCGCCAATGACATGAAACCCAAGAGTTATGCTTCGGGCAGTTGGGGCCCGAGTGCTGCCATCGCGCTGACCGAGCGCGACGGCGTGACCTGGCAGGACGATTGAAATCCCCCTCTCCCCGCCGGGGAGTGGGAAAGCGAGCGAAGCGAAGCGCGGGAGAGGGGCAGTGACGCGGACATTCGTCTGACGCACTGCGCCACTCCCCCTCCCCCCCACCCTCTACCCGCAAGCGGAGAGAGGGAGATGAAGGACAAAGATCATGAGCGAAGAAATCGAATGGTGGGATTATGACGATGCCGAGGAGATGGCGGATGCTGTTTCCGGGGACATTGCCTTCATCATCGAATCGGCGATCGATGCGCGCGGTGCCGCCGTCATCGCTTTGTCGGGCGGCAAGACGCCGATCCCGATCTACGAACGCCTGGCCAAAGCCAAGATCGACTGGAAGCGCGTCACCATCGTGCCGACCGACGAGCGCATCGTGCCGCTGGGCGATCCGCTGTCCAACGTCACGATGATCGCCAAGACCTTCCTACCCAAGGGCGCGCGCGTGATGCCGATCGTCCCCGCCGCGACCGCCGATTACAAGGCCGCCGGGCGCTCGGCCGATGCGCTGATGCAGGATCTGCACTGGCCGCTCGATTTGTGCCTGCTCGGCGTCGGCGCCGACGGCCACACCGCCTCGATCTTCCCCGGCCCCGATTTTGACGAAGCGCTGGCGGGACCGAACGAGCGCCGCGCGCTGGGCGTGATGCCCGAGCCGCTGCCCAAGGAAGCGCCGGTCGCGCGCGTCACCTTGAGCCGCGCGGCAATCGTCTCGGCGCGCGCGCTGATCATCGCGGTCACCGGCGACACCAAGAAGAAAGTGATCGAGCAAGCGATCAAGCAAGGGCCGTCCTCGGCTTACCCGATCGGCCGCGTGCTGGCCGATGCCGAATTGCCGGTCGACATTCACTGGGCGGCTGCGTGACAGCAACGCGCCCCGCACCGTCACCCCGGGCTCGTCCCGGGGTCCACCGCGCCGCCTGGCCAGCGATCGCGGGACGCGCTGCGGGGTGGATGCCGGGACAGGCCCGGCATGACGGAGAAGTTTCATGACCCTGCACCCGGAAATCGCCGCCGTCACCGACCGCGTGATCGAGCGTTCCAAGGCCACCCGCGCCGCCTATCTCGGCCTGATCGGCCGCGCGCGCGATTCGCATATCGAGCGCCCCGCCATGGGCTGCGCCAATGCCGCGCACGCTTATGCCGGCACCGAGGAGGACCGCCCTGCCCTCACCTCGGGCAAGGCGATGAACATCGGCATCGTCTCCGCCTATAACGACATGCTCTCGGCACATGCGCCTTACTATCGCTACCCCGAGCAGATGAAGGTGTGGGCGCGCGAGGCGGGTGCCACCGCGCAAGTCGCAGGCGGCGTGCCCGCTATGTGCGACGGCGTGACGCAGGGCTATCCCGGCATGGAGCTGTCGCTGTTCAGCCGCGATACCATCGCTCTCTCCACCGCGATTGCGCTGAGCCACGGCGTGTTCGAGGGCGCGGCGCTGCTCGGCATTTGCGACAAGATCGTGCCGGGCCTGCTGATGGGGGCCTTGCGCTTCGGCCATTTGCCGATGGTGCTGATCCCCTCAGGCCCGATGCCCTCTGGCCTGCCCAATAAGGAAAAGGCCGCCGTGCGCGAAGCCTTTGCCGAGGGCAAGGTCGGCCGCGAGGCGCTGCTCGAAGCCGAGATCGGTGCCTATCATTCCAAGGGCACCTGCACCTTTTACGGCACCGCCAATTCCAACCAGATGATGATGGAAGTGATGGGCCTGCACATGCCGGGTGCCGCCTTCGTCAACCCCGGCACCAAACTGCGCCAGGAACTGACCCGCGCCGCCGTCCACCGCCTTGCCGCCAATGGCTGGCATGGCGACGATTATCGCCCGCTCGGCCTGTGCGTCGATGAGAAAGCGATCGTCAATGCCGCAATCGGCCTGCTCGCGACCGGCGGCTCGACCAATCACCTGCTGCATTTGCCCGCAATTGCGGCGTGCGCCGGGATCGTGCTCGACTGGGAGGATTTCGATCGCCTGTCCAAGGCGGTGCCGCTCATCACCCGCGTCTATCCCAACGGGTCGGCCGATGTGAACGGGTTCGAGGCGGCGGGCGGCATGCCCTTCGTCATTCGCGAACTGGTGTCGGCCGGGTTGCTCCACGGCGATCTGCTGACGGTCGCGGGCGACAGCCTTGCCGATTATGGGCGCAAGCCGGTAATCGAAGGCGACGCGCTTGCGTGGGTCGATCCCGGCCCGAGCGGCGACGAGAGCATCCTGCGCGCCGCGTCCGCGCCATTCGCGCCCGAGGGCGGCTTCCGCATTCTCACCGGCAATCTCGGCCGCGCCTGCATCAAGGTGTCGGCGGTCGAGCAGGATCGCTGGACGATCGAGGCCCCCGCGCGCGTGTTCCACGATCAGGCGTCGGTTCAGGCCGCGTTCCAGGCGGGCGAGCTTGACCGCGACGTCGTCGTCGTCGTGCGCTTTCAGGGCCCACGCGCCAATGGCATGCCCGAACTCCACAAGCTCACGCCCCCGCTCGGCGTGCTGCAGAATCGCGGCTTCCGCGTCGCGCTCGTCACCGATGGCCGCATGTCGGGTGCGAGCGGCAAGGTGCCGTGCGCGATCCATTGCTCGCCCGAGGCATTGGGCGACGGTCCGCTCTCGCGCGTCCGCGATGGCGACGTGATCCGGCTCGATGCGGTGACCGGCGAACTGTTCGCGCGGGTCGATCCGGCGGAATGGGCGGCGCGCACGCCCGTCTCGATGCCGAGCGAAATCGACGGCATGGGCCGCGAACTGTTCGGCCTGTTCCGCCAGAACGCCAATGAAGCCGAGCGCGGCGCATCGCCGCTGCTGACCGGCATGGGATGGTAAGCATGGAAATCGTTTCGGTCGATATTGGCGGCACGCACGCGCGCTTTGCGCTGGCCGAAGTGGCCGAGGGCCGGGTCGTCTCGCTGGGCGAGCCGGTGACGCTCAAGACCGCCGAATATGCCGGTTTCCAGACCGCGTGGGAGGCGTTCGGCACGCAATTGGGGCGCGCGCTGCCGCGTGCCGCCGCCATCGCGGTCGCCTCGCCGATCAGCGGCGACGTGATCAAGCTGACCAACAATCCCTGGGTGATCCGCCCGCCGCTGATCAAGGAGCGGCTCCACGTCGACAGCTTCGTGCTGATCAACGATTTCGGCGCAGTCGGCCAGGCGGTGGCCCAAGTCGATCAGGGCGATTTCCTGCACCTGTGCGGGCCGGACGTGCCCTTCCCCGATCACGGTGTCCTCACCGTCTGCGGCCCCGGCACGGGCCTGGGCGTGGCGCAGGTGCTGCGCGGGCCGGATCGCTATCATGTGATCGAGACCGAGGGTGGCCATGTCGATTTCGCGCCGCTCGACGGGCTGGAGGACCAGTTGGTCAAGCGCCTGCGCAAGGCCTATACCCGCGTCTCGGCCGAACGCGTCGTCTCCGGCCCCGGCATCGTCGCCATTTATGAAACGCTGGCCGACATCGAACATCGTGTCATCCCGCGTATTGACGACAAGGCGATCTGGGCTGCGGCGCTCGATGGTGAGGATAGCCTGGCGGTCGCGGCGATGGACCGTTTCTGCTTGAGCCTCGGCGCGGTCGCGGGCGATCTCGCGCTGGCGCATGGCGCGAACGGCGTGGTCATCGCGGGCGGGCTTGGCCTGCGCCTCAAGGACCATATCCGCAATTCGGGCTTTGCCGAGCGCTTCGCCGCCAAGGGCCGTTTCCAGAACCGCATGGCCGCGATTCCGGTCAAACTCATCACCCATCCGCAGCCCGGCCTGTTCGGCGCGGCGGCGGCTTATGCCCAGGAGTACACCTTATGACCGCTTCGCCCTCCATTGCCGACGTAATGCAGACCAGCGCCGTCATCCCGGTGCTGGTGATCGACGACGCCGCCACCGCGCGTCCGCTCGCCGAGGCGCTGGTCGCAGGTGGCCTGAAGGTGCTCGAAGTCACGCTGCGCACCCCGGCCGCGCTCGACGCGATTCGCGAGATGAAGAAGGTGCCCGGCGCGATCGTCGGGGCCGGGACCGTCGTGAACCCCGACCAGTTTGCCCAAGCCGTGGACGCCGGGGCGGAATTCATCGTCTCGCCCGGCCTGACCCAGCACCTCGCGCGCCCGATCATCGACGCAGGCGTGCCGTTCCTGCCGGGCATCGCCAATGCCGCCGACATCATGACCGGGCTTGACCTTGGCCTCACCCACTTCAAGTTCTTCCCGGCCGAGGCGAATGGTGGGCTGAAGGCGCTGAAGGCGCTCGCCGCGCCGTTCTACCAGTGCAAATTCTGCCCGACCGGCGGCATCACCGAGACGAGCGCGCCCGAATGGCTCGGCTTCGCGCCGGTGCTGTGCGTCGGCGGTAGCTGGGTGACGCCCAAGGGCGCCTCGATGGCCGAGGTGGAAGCGCTTGCGCGCGCGGCGAGCAGGCTGCGGGGCTAAGCGCACACCCGTCACCCCGGCCTCGTGCCGGGGTCCACCGGCCCGCCAAGACAACCGCCCGCAGAACACGCGGCGCGGTGGATGCCGGGACAAGCCCGGCATGACGGGCGTGGGGCGACCAGAACAATCTGCGGCGCACCACCCTCACTCCCCGTCAGGATCAAGCGCCTTCTTGGCCAGGCGCGTCAGCAGCGTGATCGGATCGCGGCCATTGCCATAGCCGTAGGCAGCCGCTTCGCGTTTGCTGCACCGCCGCTCCCCGGCAAAGATTCCGCAGCGACCCGATGGGGTGATGGCGCTCAGGCCACTCGCCTCCGCCCCGCGCGCAGCATCCGCATCTGGCGCGGGCTCCTCGCGCAGCGGCAGCCGGTATTGATCCCGCCTTCGCCCGCACACGACAATTTCGTCAGCAGAGAGTGTATCGTCGCACTTGGGAAGCGCATTTAGCCCGATGGGCTTGGTGGTCCCGGCCAAATCGAAGGGCTTCGCGACCGGGGCAGCCTCTGCTGCCTGAAGGGCGATGCTCAGCCACAAGGACATCCATGCTTCCCCAACCGCCTGTTCCGCCGGAGGTACAGCAGATTGGGAACACTGCCAAGGCAACCACCCGTATGCCGCGCGGCCCGGTGGATGCCGGGACAAGCCCGGCATGACGGCTAGGGGCTAAATCCCGTGCGCCGCGCGGTACGCGCGCCACTTGGCGACATTGGCGTTATGTTGTTCCAGCGTGTCGGCGAAGACGTGCCCGCCCGACCCGTCCGCCACAAAGTACAGCGCATTTGAGGGGGCCGGGTTCAGCACCGCATCGATCGATGCGCGGCCTGGGTTGCAGATCGGCCCGGCGGGCAGCCCGACCATCGCATAGGTGTTGTAGGCGTTCACCGCGTGAACCTCGGACAGCAAGATCCGCCGCCCGAGTGGACGCCCCTTGGTGATCGGGTAGATGATCGTCGGGTCGGCCTGCAGCATCATGCCGCGCTTCAGCCGGTTGGAATAGACCGCCGCCACCATCGCGCGCTCGCTCGGCTTGCCGGTTTCCTTTTCCACGATCGAGGCGAGGATAAGGGCCTGTTCGGGCGTGGTCACGGCCAGCCCAGGCTTGCGATTCGCCCAGGCATTGGCGAGGTAGCGGCGCATCACGCTCTGCATGCGTTTGACGAGAAAGGCGCGACTGTCGCCACGCTGGAACGCGTAGCTGTCAGGCAGGATGCTCCCTTCCTCGGGCACCGGAACCGTTCCGGTCAGCCCCGGCGTCTTGTCGAGCGCGTCCTTGACCAGCACCGAGGGCCAGCCCTCGGGGATCGTCACGAAGCGCTGGATCGTCTTGGTGCCCTGCAACACCTTGAGGATGTCGGCCTGGCTCAGATGCGCCGGAATACGATATTCGCCGGCCTTGATCGGTGCATCCGCCCCGAACACCTTGGCAAACAGGCGGAAGCGCGACGCCGACGCAATCGCCCCGGCCTTCTCCAGTTGCACCGAAGCGGTTGCCAGGCTGCTGCCCGGCGCGATTTGCACTGTGATCGGGTGGGCGAGCGGCCCGCGCCCGCCCCACATCTGCGCAACGCCGAACAACGCGGCAATCGCGACAAGCCCGAGCAGCAATCCAAGGCAACCGAGCTTGCGCATGGCGCTACTTCCCGTTCGGGCTGAGCGTGTCGAAGCCCAGCTCCCCAAAAGCGGAGGTTCCGTCCGCGGCGGGCTGCCCTTCGACAGGCTCAGGGCGAACGGAAGCGGTCGGCATCAGATCGCCCGCATCACCAGGCTCGCATTCGTCCCGCCAAAGCCGAACGAGTTGTTGAGCACCGCCTTGACCGAGCGCTTCTTGGCGACATGCGGCACCAGATCGACGCCCGCGCAATTCTCGCTCGGATTGTCGAGGTTGAGCGTCGGCGGCACGATCTGGTCGCGCAAAGCGAGGATGCAGAAGATGCTCTCCACCGCACCCGCGCCGCCGAGCAGATGCCCAATCGCCGACTTGGTCGAGCTCATCGACAGCGTGTCGATATTGTTGCCGAACAGGCGACGCACCGCGTTCAGTTCCAGCTCGTCGCCAAGCGGAGTCGAGGTGCCGTGCGCGTTGATGTAATCGATGTCGGACAAAGCGAGGCCCGACTTCTTCATCGCCATCTGCATCGAGCGGAACGCGCCCGAGCCTTCCGGGTGCGGCGCGGTGACGTGATAGGCATCGCCCGACAGGCCATAGCCGATCACCTCGGCATAGATTTTCGCGCCGCGCGCCTTGGCGTGCTCATATTCCTCAAGGCAGACGACGCCCGCGCCCTCGCCCATGACGAAGCCGTCGCGATCCTTGTCATACGGGCGGCTGCCGCGTTCGGGGGTCGCGTTGAAATTGGTCGACAGCGCGCGCGCCTGCGCGAAACCGGCAATGCCGAGCGGGCAGATCGCGCCCTCGGCACCGCCTGCCAGCATCACGTCGGCATCGTCCATCGCGATCATCCGCGCGGCATCGCCGATCGAATGCGCGCCGGTCGAACAGGCGGTGACGACCGCGTGGTTAGGCCCCATCAGGCCGTATTTGATCTGCACCTGGCCAGTGATGAGGTTGATCAGGCGGCCATGCACGAAATGCGGGGAGACGCGGCGCGGCCCCTTTTCATGCAACACGATCGATTCGCTGGCGATGCCCGGAAGGCCGCCAATGCCCGATCCGATCGAGCAACCCGCGCGGAACTTCTGTTCCTCGGTCATGTCGAGCAGACCGGCGTCTTCCAGCGCCTGCCCGGCGGCATCGATGCCATAGATAATGAACGGATCGACCTGGCGCTGCACCTTGTGGTCGACGCGCTTGCCCGGGTCGAAGCCATAGGCGTGATCGGCGGGCTTTACCTCGCACGCGATCGTGCAGGCATAATCGGTCGCGTCGAAGCGCGTGATCGTGCCCGCGCCCGATTTCGACGCCAGGATGTTCGCCCAGGCGGTTTCGACATCGGCCCCCAAAGGCGTCACCAGCCCGAGTCCGGTTACGACAACACGGCGCATGGCCATCTCCGTTTATTCAAATGCTCGTAAATGGGAAACGGCCCCTCGCCCCCGGTCAGTGCCCTGGGACGGGGAGCCGTTCCTGTGTTCAGCCGTGCGGCCGCGCCAGAGGCGTGGCGCTCAGCCCTTGTGCTCGTCGATAAAGGTGATCGCATCCTTGACGGTCGTGATCTTCTCGGCAGCATCGTCGGGAATTTCGACTTCGAATTCTTCTTCGAACGCCATCACGAGTTCCACGATGTCGAGGCTGTCCGCGCCCAGATCGTCGATGAAGCTCGCGTCTTCCGTCACCTTGTCGGCTTCGACGCCGAGGTGCTCGACGACGATCTTCTTAACGCGCTCTGCGATCTCGCTCATTGTATCTTCCCTCTAGTCGGTGGGGGTTTAGGTGTTTCCTGAACGCACGTAGAACGCGCATCGGAACGGCGCAAGAGGGCGGTGACGCCAGCGCAGGCTATTTGCCTGCATAGGCCTTTTCGGCATCGTGTTCGCCAATCTCCGAATAGATCGCCATATTGAAGGCTTGGCCCAGCGCCTGCACGTCGGCAGGGGTCAGCCCTTCAATCTTCACGCCCACATTCTGCAAATACGCGAACGCCGCCCGATTGAGCTCGGGAGTCACGCCGCCTTTCGCATAGATGGCGCGCCCGTCCGGCGTTAGGCCCTCGACATAACGGGTCACGATTCCGTCGGTCAGGCCGAAGCGGCGGCCGCGCTCAATCGCATCCTCGCGCAGCACGCGCATCGAAAAGAATTGCACGGCGGCATTCTCGCGCGGCTTGCCCCATCCATACGTCCGTCGGCAATTCTGGACGACCTTGCTCACCACCGTCATGGCAACCTTGCCGCCCTTGCTGGTCGGCTGGAAATGCGCGCCGACCAGATCGACCAAATCGGCATTGGGCAGACGATCGGTATGCGTCACAATACAGCCGACCGGCGGCAAATCCGCATTGGACGCGATCGCAGGCAAAGGCGCGCAGGCAAGCGCGATAAAGCTTCCAATAAAGACGATGCGCATCCTGTATCCCCAATATTTGGCAGTGCCGACTCAGATTCGCCGATCAGATCATCGCCATACCGCCGTTGACGTGCAAGGTCTGCCCGGTGACGTAACCCGCCTCACGGCTGGCCAGATACACCACGGCCGCGCCGATATCCGCGCCCTCGCCCATTTTGCCGATCGGGATCCGCGCGTTGAGCGCTTCCTTTTGCGCATCGGGCAGGCTGTCGGTCATCGGCGAGGCGATGAAGCCCGGTGCGACGCAATTGACAGTAATGCCGCGGCTGGCAAGTTCCTGCGCCAGCGCCTTGGACATCGCGGTCAGCGCGCCCTTGGATGCGGCATAATTGGCCTGGCCCGGGTTGCCGGTGGTGCCGACGACCGAGGTGATCGACACGATTCGCCCGAAGCGCGCCTTCATCATCGGCCGCGCCGCCGCGCGGGCCAGCCGGAACGCCGCCTCCAAATTGACGCGGATCACCTGATCCCATTCCTCGTCCTTCATCCGCATGACGAGGTTGTCGCGCGTGATGCCGCCATTGTTGACGAGGATGTCGAGCTTTCCCCCCAACGCCTCGACCGCTGCGGGCACCAGTGCATCGACTGCGGCACCATCCGAAAGGTCGCACGGCAAAGCGACATGGTCGCCGCCGAGGCTATCCCGAAACGCCTCCAATTTTGCGACATTGGACCCGGAAACCGCCAACCGCGCCCCCTGCCCGGCCAAGGCCTGGGCGATCGCCGATCCGATTCCGCCGGATGCTCCGGTCACCAGCGCGGTCATGCCTGTAAGGTCGAACATTGTCTTAATCTCCAGGGTTGATTGGTTCGCGCAGAGGCGCAGAGGACTCAAAGACGTGGTTATTAACCAGCCTGCGGACGCCCTCTTTCAGCGTGTCGCCACCAAAGTTGATCAGCAGCCCGACGGGCTGCCTCGTTAATCTCAGATAGGTCAGTAATTGCTTTGCATGGACGGGCAGGAGCCGCTCGATCGATTTGATTTCGACGACAAGCCGCTGGTCCACCAGCAGGTCGATCTTGAAAGCGCCTTCGAAGTGCATCCCATCGAAATCGATGGAAACCGGCCGCTGCCGCTCGACAGCGTAGCCCATTTTCATCAACCGGCCTGCCAGCAAGGCTTCGTAGACGCTTTCCATGAGCCCCGGCCCGAGATCACGATGCAAACGCAACGCGACATCCAGCACGTCCCCGCTGACCTGGTCGATATCTCTCACTTCTTCTCCGCGTCCTCCGCGCCTCTGCGCGAACAAACCTTCTAAAGCGCCTTCGCCAAAGCCTCGATCTCCGCCATCGTCACCACGCTGACGGCATCGACGTCCGCCGCGATGCGTTTGACCATCGGGGTCAGCACCTTGCCGCCGAATTCGACGAAGCGCTCCACGCCCGTTTCCGCCATCGCCAGCACCGATTCGCGCCAGCGCACCATGCCGGTCACTTGCTCGACCAATAGCCGCCGGATCGTGTCGACATCGCCGACCGGCGAGGCGGTGACATTGGCGACAACCGGAACCAGCGGCGCATCGATCCGCGCATCGGCCAGCGCCTTTGCCATCGCGTCGGCGGCGGGCTGCATCAGCGGGCAGTGGAACGGTGCCGATACCGGTAGCAAGACCGCACGCTTCGCCCCCATCTCCTTGGCGAGTGCCACCGCGCGTTCGATTGCGCCGCGATGGCCCGAGATCACCACTTGCGACGGATCATTGTCATTGGCGACGGTGCACACCCATTTGTCTCCGCCTTCCGGCGCGGGCCCCTCGGCCGCCGCCTCGGCGATTGTGCGCGCCTTGTCGATATCGGCCCCGAGCAGGGCCGCCATCGCACCCACGCCGACTGGCACTGCGGCCTGCATCGCCAGCCCGCGATGCTTCAGCAGCAACGCCGTCGTCGCCAGGTCGATCGCGCCCGCAGCGCACAAAGCGGTATATTCGCCCAGCGAATGCCCCGCGACATAATCGGCCTTGTCCGCCAGCCGGATACCGCCCTCTTTCTCCAGCACCCGCAATGTCGCGATGGCATTGGCCATGATCGCGGGCTGGGCATTTTCGGTCAGTTGCAGCTGATCCTCCGGCCCTTCGCTCATCAGCCGGAACAGATGCTGGCCCAGCACCTCGTCGACTTCCTGAAACACCGCCCGCGCCTCCGCGCTCCCCTCGGCCAGCGCCTTGCCCATGCCAACGCTCTGGCTGCCCTGCCCCGGAAAAATGAAAGCGCGCATCGTGATACTCCTTTGGTGCGGCGGTTAGGCGCTCCGCCAAAGCCGCGTCAAGAACGGGGCACCCTGCGCTGAACCTGAACAGGGCCGAAGCGGGCGGGACACTTTGCGACCATTTCGGGTTCTATCCGCCACGGGCGTGCGACAACCACGTCCCACATATGTGTTCGACGCCGGGAGTAAGGCGCCGTGTACAAACAAGGAGCCCATCATGAAGAAACTCATCCTCGCCGTTCTGGCCGCCACCACCGTCCTCAGCCCGCTCGCCGCGAGCGCGCAGCAGCGCGACGAGCGCCGCACGACGGAGGTCCGCCATCAGCCAAATGGCCGCACCGTCGTCACCAAGCGCACGGTCGTCCGGCCCGAACCCGGCCGTCGTTGGGCCCGCGGGCAGCGCTTCGACCGCCGCTATGCCTCCAACTATCGCGAAATCAGCGATTGGCGTCAGTATCGCGGCCGCCGCCTGTACGCGCCGCCGCGCGGCTATCACTGGGTGCGCTCGGGCAATGACGCCGTCCTCGTCGCGCTCAGCGGCGGCCTGATCGGCGCGGTGCTGGCCGGCGCGTTCAACTAAGGCGCGTCGTCTTCGTCATGCCGGGCTTGTCCCGGCATCCACCGGGCCGCACACCCTGCAATCGATCCGCGCGGAAGACGGTGGACCCCGGCACAAGGCCGGGGTGACGGAGGTCCGTACCGGGCTTGCCTTCCTCGCGAATTTCGCTATGGGACGCCGATCGGGGTGGAGAGCGCACGCTTTCCGCCCCGGTTGTTATGCAAGACGATAGCCGGAGGGGCGTTTCGCATGGTGCGGGCGTCAGCGATCGGCCAAGAAGAGAGACGAGACACATGGCTCTATACGAGCACGTGTTCCTTGCGCGCCAGGATCTGGCACAGGCGCAAGTGGACGCTCTGGCGGAAATCGCCACCAAGATCGTGAACGATAATGAAGGCCGGGTCGTCAAGACCGAGAATTGGGGCCTGCGCAGCCTCGCCTACAAGATCGCGAAGAACCGCAAGGCGCATTACGTCATGCTCGAAATCGATGCCCCGGGCAGCGTGATCGTCGAGCTGGAGCGCCAGGTTCAGATCAACGAAGACATTATTCGCTACATGACCGTCAAGATCGACGCGTCCGAAGAGGGCCCGAGCGTGATGATGCGCAAGTCCGATCGTGACCGTGAGCGTCGCAGCGATCGTGAAGGCGGCCGCGAAGGCCGTGGCGATCGTCCCGACCGCGGCGACCGCGAGGATCGCCCCCGCCGCAGCTTTGACGGCGAATAAGGAGCTATAGATATGGCACGCCCATTTTTCCGCCGCCGCAAGAGCTGCCCCTTCTCCGCGAAGGACGCCCCCCGGATCGATTATAAGGACGTCCGTCTGCTGCAGGGCTTCGTGTCCGAGCGTGGCAAGATCGTCCCGTCGCGCATCACCTCGGTGAGCGCCAAGAAGCAGCGCGAGCTCGCCCAGGCGATCAAGCGTTCGCGCCATCTGGGCCTGCTGCCCTACATCGTTAAGTAAGGGGCCCAACAGATGGACATCATCCTGCTGGAACGCGTCGAAAAGCTCGGCAACATCGGCGACGTCGTCAAGGTCAAGGACGGCTTTGCCCGTAACTACCTGCTGCCGAACAAGAAGGCGCTCCGTTCCAACGAAGCCAACCGCAAGGTCTTCGAAAAGAACCGCGAAAAGATCGTGGCCGACAACGCTGCCAAGCGTTCGGAAGCCGAGGTCGAAGCCAAGACGATCGACGGCATCACGCTGACGCTGATCCGCCAGTCGTCGAACACCGGCCAGCTTTACGGTTCGGTCGCGGTGCGCGATCTGATCGAAGCGCTCGACGCCGCTGGCCACAAGGTCTCGAAGTCGGCGATCGTGCTTAACAAGCCGATCAAGGCGATTGGCCTCTATGAGGTCAAGGTTTCGCTGCACCCGGAAGTGTCGGTGACGATCAAGGTCAACATTGCACGCTCGCCCGAAGAGGCCGAGATGCAGGCCAAGGGCGTCAACGTCATGGAAGCCATGTTCGAAAAGGACGAGGCTGGTTTCGTCGAAGCGTACGATCCCAATGCCGAACCCGGCGCGACGGCGGAAGTCGGCGCGGACGATGCCGAGGCACCGGCCGCAGCCTGAGCCGTTCGCTCAAGCGCACAGAAAAAGGGCCGTCCGGAGCAATCCGGGCGGCCCTTTTCTTATGTGTGCCTGTCCTCCCCGGCACGGGGAGGATGCAGTTACCCCGTGACCGCGCACGCGCCGACCAGCGCAGCAAAGGGGATAAGCGCTAGAAAAACGGGAAGAATCTTGTTCATGGGAAAGATCGCTTTGCGGTGATGGGATGTTGCCTGGACAACGTTGCGCATGAGATGCGTATGCGCGCCGCCCAATTCAATACGGCGAAGCGTTCTTTATTGTAGACAAAATGAGCGAATCAACGCTCCGTCGTTCATTCCTGCGCAAGCCGCACGCTATTTCCGCCCGAACAACTTCTCGATGTCGCCATGCGCCAGCTTCACCCAGGTCGGACGACCGTGATTGCATTGGCCCGAGTGCGGGGTGACCTCCATTTCGCGCAGCAGCGCGTTCATCTCGGCGACCGACAGCACCCGCCCGGCGCGGACCGAGCCGTGGCATGCCATCGTCGCGGCGACATGGTCGAGCCGCTCGCGCAAAGACAGCGCTTCATCGAATGCCGCCAGTTCATCGGCAAGATCGGTGACGAGGCCCGTCACATCCCCCTGACCGAGCATCGCCGGCACGCCGCGCACCAGCATCGCGCGCGGGCCGAAGCGGTCGAGGTCCAGCCCGAATTCACTCAGTTCCGCCGCGCGCGCCTCGAGCCGGTCGCAGGCGCTCTCGTCGAGTTCGATCACTTCGGGCAGCAGCAGCGCCTGGCTCGCCACCCCGCCGCTCGCCATTGCCTTGCGCATGCGTTCGAGCACGAGCCGTTCGTGCGCGGCGTGCTGGTCGACCAGGATCAGCCCGTCGCGGCTTTCGGCGACGATATAGGTCTTGGCCACCTGCCCGCGCGCGACGCCGAGCGGATAGTCGGCGGTTTCGGGCGGCGGCGCATAAGCCGGTTCGGCGCGAGCTTGCGGGGGTGGGGTGAAGCTGGGGCGGCGGTCGTTGAGGGTGTAAGCGGGCCGTGGCGCTTCCCACTGCCCCTCTCCCCGACCCTCTCCCCACAAGTGGGGAGAGGGAGATGGCGGCGCGATCGCCTCGACCGGCTCGCTTTGCCAAGCCGCCATCGCCGTTTCCGGTGCCCGCTGGCTGCGGTGCCCGGCTTCATCCAGCGCGCGGCGCAGGCCGCTGACGATCAGCCCGCGCACCAGCGCCGGATCGCGGAAGCGCACTTCGGTCTTCGCCGGATGCACGTTCACGTCGACCGCGTCGGGCGGCACGTCGAGGAACAAGGCCACCACCGCATGGCGGTCGCGCGGCATCATCTCGGCATAGGCGCCGCGAATCGCCCCGATCAGCAGGCGGTCCTTCACCGGGCGCCCGTTGACGAACAGATATTGGTGGTCGGCAATGCCGCGATTGAAGGTGGGCAACCCGGCGATGCCGCCAAGCCCGATCCCTTCGCGCACGAAATCGACGCCAACGCCATTGTCGATCAACCCGCGATCGGTCAGCGCGGCGACGCGGTCGGGCAAGGTCTCGCCCGCACTCACCCCGAACGAGCGCCGCCCGTCATGCTCGACCGAAAACCCGATGTCGGGCCGTGCCATGGCGAGCCGCTTGACCACGTCGATGCAGGCGGCGAACTCGCTACGCGCCGAGCGCAGGAACTTGCGCCGCGCGGGCACGCGCTCGAACAGCGCCTCGACGCGCACGCGCGTGCCCGGTGGAATCGCAGCGGGGCCCTCGGACAGCAGCACGCCATTGTCGACCACGCGCGCCCACCCTTCCGCCCCGCGCGGGCGGCTTTCCAGCGTGAGGCGCGCGACGCTCGCGATAGAGGGCAACGCCTCGCCGCGAAAGCCGAGCGTACTGACCGCTTCGATCGCCTCATCGGGAAGCTTGGAGGTGGCATGGCGCTCCAGCGCCAGTGCCATATCGGGCGGGGTCATGCCGCATCCGTCGTCGGTCACTTCGACCAGATCGGTCCCCCCACCCCCAAGGCGCACAGCGATGCGGGTGGCCCCGGCGTCGATCGCATTCTCGACCAGTTCCTTCAACGCGCTGGCGGGCCGTTCCACCACTTCACCGGCAGCGATGCGATTGACGAGATGTTCTGGCAGGCGGCGTATTGACATGGCCTAGCCTCTAGCCCAATCGACGGCATCCCGCGACCCGCATTCAACCGAGCATCAGAGCGTGGAGGCAACGCTCTGAACGCCCCGGTTGCAAGCGACGCGCGACCTTTGTGCGACCTGTCGGCAGTTCATTAAGTCCGGCGTGAAACGGAACGATCCATGGGCTTTTTCTCGAATCTCTTCCGCTTTTCTTCTCATGACATGGCCATCGATCTCGGCACCGCCAACACGGTCGTCTATCTGCGCGGCAAGGGCATCGTGCTCAACGAGCCGTCGGTCGTTGCGGTCGAGACGCTCAATGGCGTCAAACGCGTCAAGGCAGTGGGTGACGACGCCAAGCTGATGATGGGCAAGACGCCTGACAGCATTCAGGCGATCCGCCCGTTACGCGATGGCGTCATCGCCGACATCGACGTTGCCGAGCAGATGATCAAGCACTTCATCCACAAAGTGCATGGCGGACAACGCCGCTTCATGCGCTGGCCGCAAATCGTGATCTGCGTGCCGTCGGGCTCGACCTCGGTGGAACGCCGCGCGATCCGCGATGCCGCTTCGAATGCCGGGGCCAGCCAGGTCTGGCTGATCGAGGAGCCGATGGCCGCCGCGATCGGCGCCGACATGCCGGTTACCGAGCCGATCGGTTCGATGGTCGTCGATATCGGCGGCGGCACCACCGAAGTCGCCGTGCTCTCGCTGCGCGGCCTCGCCTACACCACCTCGGTACGCGTCGGCGGCGACAAGATGGACGAAGCGATCGTCTCCTACGTTCGCCGCAACCACAATCTGCTGATCGGCGATGCCACCGCCGAGCGGATCAAGCAGGAAGTCGGCGTCGCCAAGCCGCCGCTCGACGGCATCGGGCTGACGATCCACGTCAAGGGTCGCGATCTGGTCAACGGCGTGCCGAAGGAAATCCAGATCAACCAGGGCCAGATCGCCGAGGCGCTGAGCGAGCCCGTCGGCCAGATCGTCGAGGGCGTGCGCATCGCGCTTGAAAACACCGCCCCCGAACTGGCGGCCGACATTGTCGATCAGGGCATCGTGCTTACCGGCGGTGGCGCATTGCTCAAGGGCATCGATGAGGTGCTGCGCGATGAGACCGGCCTGCCCGTCACCATCGCCGACGATCCGCTGACCTGCGTCGCGCTCGGCACCGGTCGCGCGCTGGAGGATCCGGTGTTCCGGGGCGTCCTCCACTCGGCGTGACGCACTGAAATGACACGTCCTTGTGCCTGAGCAGCTAGGGTAGCCCCTACTCAGGCACAGCGACATCGCGTAAGGCGAAGACCGGTTTCTATAGGCGGCCTTCGGGCTTTTGGATGGGGTTAGCATGGCGCCGCCACACAATCGGCGCCCGGGTTTTTCGCGGCGGGCGCAATACGGTTTCTTCCTGGCATATGTCGTCGCGTTGGCGGGTGCGATCGTCAGCGCGGTGCTGCTTGCCTTGTCCTCGCTCGATCCGCCCGCCTTCGCCTCGCTCCGCGCCAGCCTGGCGGAGGTCACCACACCGGTGTCTTCGGGGATTTCCGGGGTCGGCAACTGGCTGGGCTCGATCCCGGGCGGGATTGGCGACTATATCGCCGTGCGCGGCCAGAATGCCGCCTTGCGCAAACAACTGGCCGACCAGCACGCGCTGTTCATGCGCGCGCGCTCGCTCTCCTATGACAACCGCCGCTTGCTCGCACTGCTCCAGGTGCGCGAGCGCATTGCCGAGCCGGTGGTGGCGGCGCGTCTCGTCAGTTCCACAGGCTCCAGCACGCGGCGCTTTGCCGTGCTCAACGCGGGATCCTGGCAGGGCGTCGCCACCGGCCAACCGGTGCGCGGGCCCGAAGGCCTGATCGGTCGCGTCCTCGAGACCGGCCCGAACAGCGCGCGCGTACTGCTGCTGATCGATCCGGAAAGCGTGGTGCCGGTGCGCCGCACGCGCGACGGCATGCCAGCGCTCGCCGCCGGGCGCGGGGACGGGTTGATCGACGTAAAATCGGTTGCGCTTTCCACCACTGATTTCGGGCCGGGCGACGTGTTCGTGACCTCGGGCACCGGCGGCATATACCCGCCCAACATTCCTGTCGCGCGCGTGCTCCGGCGTGGCCGTGACGCCTCGATCGCGCGCAGTTTCGCCCAGGCCGACACGCTGGATTACGCGCTGGTGCAGCGCGCTTTCATGCCCGAGCCGCCGCCCATTCCCGTGCCGATCCCAACGCCCAAACCCGCCAAGCCCAAGAAGAAGAAATGAGCCAGGTTCGCGGCCCGTTCGACGAGGCACCGGTAACCGGTTTTCAGCGCTTCGTGCCGGCGCTGTCGGTCGTGGTCGGCTCGGCGGTGACGCTGTGGCCGTTCATCGCGACCTTTCCGATCCTGCCGCCCTTCGGGCTGTTGATGCTGCTCGGCTGGCGGCTGACCAAACCCGATTCGCTCCGCATCTGGGCCCCGCTTCCGCTGGGGTTGTTCGATGATCTGATCAGCGGTCAACCACTCGGCACCGCTATGCTGTTCTGGACACTGTGCTTCTTCATGATCGACCTGATCGACCAGCGCATCGTCTATCGCGATTTCTGGCAGGACTGGCTGGTCGCCGCGGGGTCGGTCGCCTTCTGCCTCATCATGGGGCGCCTTGTCGCCGCGCCGCTTGGCGCGCATGTCGATACCGTCCTGCTGTTGCAGATCGTGATCGCAACCCTGCTGTTCCCGCTCGCCGCGCGCATCTGCGCGATGCTGGCGGGCGATGAGGAGCAGGAATGAAGCGCCCCACCTTTGCGCAATCCCCGCGCATGGTGACCGAGGCTTCGCAAAGCTATAGCTTTTCGCGCCGTGCCATCCTGCTGGGCGGCGTGCAAGGCGCGGTTGGCGTCGCGCTCGCCGGACGCATGGCCTGGCTCGCCATCGCTGAAAACGCACGGTATAGCTCGCTCAGCGAAAGCAACCGCGTCAACATGACGCTGGTCCCGCCCCGGCGTGGCTGGATCGTCGATCGCCACGGCGCGCCGATCGCCAACAACCGCACCGACTTTCGGGTCGACATCATCCCCGACCGGCTCGAAAACAAAGGCCATGTGCTGGGGTTGCTGCGCGACATTCTGAAACTGCCGCCCGAGGAAATGGACCGGCTCGTCGCCGATCTGGAGCACGCCGCCGGGTTCCAGCCGGTTCAGGTGGCGGAGAACCTCGATTGGGAACGCTTCGCCGCCGTCAGCGTGCGCCTGCCCGAGCTTCCCGGCGTCGCCCCTACGCGCGGCTTTTCGCGGAGCTATCCGGCGGGGGCGGCGGTCGCCCACCTCACCGGCTATGTCGGTGCCGCCTCCGCCGAACAGTATAAGCAGACGCGTGACCCGTTGATGGTCACACCAGGCTTCAAGCTGGGCAAGGACGGCCTGGAGAAGACGCTGGAATCGACGCTGCGCGGGGTGGCCGGCCAAAAGCGGGTCGAGGTGACGGCGCGCGGCAAGCTCGTCGCCGAACTGGCCACCAAACCCGATCAGCCGGGCACCAACGCCCGTCTGACGATCGATGCGGGCCTGCAGGAATATGCCGCGCGCCGTCTCGGGACCCAATCGGGCTCGGTCGTGGTGATCGACTGCCTGACGGGGGAGATGTTGGCGATGGTGTCGATGCCAGCCTATGATCCTAACACTTTCTCCGACGGGATCAGCCATCTCGAATGGAAGATGCTGTCGGACAACGACCATGTGCCCTTGATGAACAAGGTGCTCCAAGGGCTGTATCCACCGGGCTCGACCGTCAAGCCGATGAACGGCCTGGCCCTGCTCGGCGCGGGGGTTCCGGCATCCGATCGGGTCGTCTGCACGGGCGCGTTGCGCGTCGGCAACGGCATCTTCCACTGCCATAAAAAGAGCGGGCACGGCGCGCTCGACCTCAAAAATGCGATCATGCAGAGCTGCGACATCTATTTTTACGAGATGGTTCGGCGGCTCGGCTATGAGCATGTCGCCCCGGTCGCGCGCACGCTCGGGCTCGGGCAGAAGTTCGCCTTGCCGTTCAACAGCCAGCGTTACGGCACCGTGCCCGACCCCGCCTGGAAACTGCGCCGCTACAAACACCCATGGACCGTGGCCGATTCGCTCAACGCGTCGATCGGCCAGGGCTATGTGCTGTCCAATCCGCTCCAGCTTGCGGTCATGGCCTCGCGGCTGGCTTCGGGCCGCGCGCTGCAGCCGAGCATCCTCGCGGCGGACGTTCGCCGGGACGCCCCGCTCCTGCCATTCGAGCCCGATCACCTCCAGACCGTCCACGAGGCGATGTGGGGGGTGGTCAATGGCGGCGGCACCGGTGGCGCGGCACGGATGCTGATCCCCGGCGTTCAACTCGCCGGCAAGACCGGCACCGCGCAGGTCCGCCGCATCACCATGGCCGAACGCGCCGGCGGCGTGCTCAAAAATGGTGCGCTGCCGTTCAAGATGCGCGACCATGCGCTGTTCCAGGGTTTCGCACCACACGACAAGCCGCGTTATGCGATCGCCGTGGTGCTCGAACATGGCGGCCACACCGTCCGCAATCTCGACACACCCGCGATCGCACGCGATATCATGACCTATCTGTTCGACCGCGACCGCGCGCTCGCCTCGCTGGCCGAGGCGGAGCCGACCTGGGGCGGCGATATCAAGACCCGCATGGCCGCAGAGACCGCCGCTTATCGTGCGGCGGCCGGAGCGCCGCCGCTGGCGGTCGGCGCGCAGACCGAGCTGAACGCCACTGCGCCGACCGACGCCCCCGCCGTCCGCGCGGCCTCCGCCGCGGATGTCGCTGCAGCGGAAGAGCTCGCCAATAGCGCAGCCCCCGGCAACACCGTCGCCGAAGACGGTACGACCGAGCGGGACCTCCCATGAGTGGCCTCAACTTCGTCCCGGCCCCCTTGGCGCAATTGCCATGGCGGATCCTGCTGCTGGTCATCGCGATCGGCGGCTTCGACCTGTTCGTGCTCTATTCGGCGGCGGGCGGCAGCATCCGGCCCTGGGCGCTTTCGCAAGGCATTCGCTTCGTCGTGTTTCTGGCGGGGGCGATCGCACTGTCGCGGGTACGCGAGACCACGTGGAGCAGCCTCGCTTTGCCGGCCTATGGCGTGCTGTGCGTGCTGCTTGTGCTGGTGGAACTGATCGGCGCGGTCCGCGGCGGCGGGCAGCGTTGGCTCGATCTCGGCATCGGCTTCCGGTTGCAACCGTCGGAATTGATGAAGCCGTGCATCGTGCTGGCCTGCGCGAAATTCTACGACATGCTTCCCCCCAACGAGACGCGGCGGTTCGGGGCGATCTGGCCTGCGGCCCTGCTCATTTTGATTCCGGCCGCCTTGGTGATGAAGCAGCCCGATCTGGGCACGGCACTGATGATCGTGATCGGCGGCGTGACGGTGATGTTCCTGGCGGGCGTGCCGCTGCGGCTGTTCATCGGCGGGGGGCTGGCACTGGCGGCGGCGGTGCCGCTTGCGGTCAATTTCGTGCTGCACGGCTATCAGCGCAACCGCATTCTCGTGTTCCTCAATCCCGAAAGCGATCCGCTGGGCATTGGCTATCACATCAGCCAGTCGAAGATCGCGATCGGATCGGGCGGCATTTTCGGCAAGGGCTTCCTCAACGGCACCCAGAGCCATCTCGACTACCTCCCCGAAGGCCATACCGATTTCGCTTTGGCGACGATGATGGAGGAATGGGGCCTGCTCGGCGGCGTGCTGCTGATCGTCGCCTTTGTCGGCATCGTGCAATGGGGCCTGGCGGCGGCATTGCAAGCGCAATCGCGCTTCGCCCGGCTGACCGCTGCCGGGCTCGCCGCGACGATCTTTTATTATGTGTCGATCAACATGGCGATGGTGATGGGCCTGGCCCCGGTCGTTGGCGTCCCGCTGCCCTTGATCAGCAATGGCGGGTCGTCGCAAATGACCTTCATGCTGTGTCTGGGCATCCTGATGTCGATCGACCGCACCAATCGCCAGACCACGCGCTGGTAATTTTTATGGGCTTTTCGCAAAAAAGGGTTTGCAACCCGCGGCGACGCTGCTAACCGGCCACCTCCCGCAGCGGTCGCGCCACCAAGCGCCTCGCCAGACCTCGCGAATGGACGCATAGCTCAGTTGGTAGAGCAGCTGACTCTTAATCAGCGGGTCCTTGGTTCGAGCCCAAGTGCGTCCACCATAACTTCTTCTTTTTACTTAGGTACTTAGGTCAGTCCCGGCCACGAGTTTGAGCCGGAATGGGCTTTCACTGTGACCATTTTTGTGACCTTGGCCGGCCGTTTCTCTCTCGGGCGCAGTGTGACCTAATTTGCCCTCAAAAATCAGCTGGTCTGCGTAAGGCTGCAAATGCTTCACCGACATGTGCGCGTAGCGGCGCACCATCGTTTCGGATTTCCAGCCCCCCAGCTCCTGCAGCACCCAGGTGGGCACGTCATTCTGCCGGAGCCAGCTTGCCCAGGTATGCCGCAGGTCGTGCCAGCGAAAATCGGTGATCCCCGCTCGCTTGAGCGCAGCTCGCCAATGTTTCGTGTTCACTTGCCCGATCGGTCGCCCGGCATAGGTGAACACGTGCTCGCACTGCTTGCCCCTCTGCCGCTCGAGGACCGAGATCGCGAGATCGTTGAGCGGAACGCCTAGCGCCTCGTTATTCTTGGTATCCCCGTGCTCGATCGTGACGATGCGACGGGAAAAATCGACCTGGTCCCAGGTCAGACTTTTGATGTTCCCCTGTCGCAAGCCCGTGGCGAGCGCGAACAGCATCAGATCCTGCTGGTGAGGTGGAAGTTCCTGCAGGAGGCGGTCGGCCTGTGCGCGGGTTAGCCAGCGCACGCGAACTTTCCCGTTCCTCGTGTAGGTCCTGAACGCCGGGACGTGCTCGACCCATTC
>NZ_RWKS01000040.1:0-17664 GCF_003985085.1 Sphingomonas sp. TF3
ATTGATCGGTTCCTATCTCACTCAAAGATGGGGGTTCGGGACGTTCTTGATTTTGAAACCGAGGTACTCGCCAGAATAGGCGCGGATTTCGTCGGCGGCGGTTTGCTTGTCGAGGACGGTCTTCGTAATCTCATTTTGGCCAGTTATGATCTTGGCGGACAGGTACCTTCGGGCGCATTGTCCTATAGTGAAGGTCAGCTTCAGTTTGGCGGCCTGGGCTTTACCCAATCTGAAATTCGCGATTCCTCGGGCATTTTGGTGAGGACCGAGTTGCGCACCGTCGCCCCGGCAGATGACCTTGGGCGGATCGACATATTGTGGCGTGGTGAGGTGCAGGCGACGGCGAGCTACCCGCGCGCGCGCGTCGATGTTGCGCAAATTGGGCGGGTGTCGATTGCCGATCTCGATGCCGCGATCGTTGGCCCAATTCCGGCCGACCCGATAGCGCTCGAAGCGGCCCGCAGGACGGCCTTGCTGGCAAGGTTGAAGGCAGCGGCGAACGATGCCGACGCTTATGACGATGCAAGCGTCACCCGCCTGCTCCTCGAAGCGCAGGTCGGCTCGGTTGCTGAACTGCTAGCGCTCGACGGCGGCTTGGCGCGCTTCTATCAGCTTGTGCTGTCGCTCACGCCCCTGCCGGGTAGCGTGGAGGCAAGCCAGCGCCAATTTCCCGTCGCCGCCGCCTTCCTCATTCGCGATGTCACGCGCGCGGACTTTCGTCTCGCCGATCTGCTGCAGGCAAGCAAGACCGTGCTCCAACGATTGCGCTATGCGGGCTTCGACCCGGCGGAGAGCGCCATTTTGCCGCCTGGTCGCGCCGTGGTGGCGTGGCTTGTCGCGGATAGCTGGTTCGACGCTGATGGCTGGCCGGGCAGTGGTGCCAATCCGGCGGCGAAGCGAGCGGACCGAATTGCAAAGGCCAGCGCGTGGCTGGCACCGCAGGGCATCGCCCTCAATCCTGTGAAGACTAACTGACGGGGCGTGTCCGCCCGAAGGCATGAGTCAAACCAAGACGGTGGAGGCCAGCATGGCATTAGCATTTCCTTTTATCGAGGTTTCGATCGACACTTCGGCGCTGTTGCCGGCAGTGCAGCGCGCGCCCGGCGTGCTGGCGATCGTCGGTGACGCTGCGGGAACAGCCCCCGCCAACGTGCCGATTCCGGTTGCAACGCTTGCCGACGCGGTGCCGCTGTTCAACCAGTTGAATGCCGGTGTCCCCAACCCGGAATCGCTGCTTTACAAGGGGCTTAAAGCCGCCTTCCTGCAGGACCCCGGCCCGAGCAAGATCTACGCGGTAAAGCTGAACGCGGGAGATTGGTCAGCCGCGCTGGCCTCGCTCGAGGCAGCCGACGATGTGACGTTCGTTGCGCTTGCGGGGTCGCCTGTCAAATCGGGCGCGGGTAGCCCCAACGCGCCCATCACGGCGCTCAAGTCGCATTGCGAAAACCAGAGCGCTGCCGGCAACAAACGCATCGGGGTTGCCCATGTCGATACTACGATCGTGCGGTCGAATACCTATGCCGCCGACGTGATCGCGCTCACCACGCCGCTCAAGAGCGACAGCGGGCGGATGGTGATGGTTGCAGCGCGCGGTGCGGAGGAACAGCCCGGCGTGGCCGGAGAGGTATCGTCGGCGGCCGCCGCCGCGATTGCGGGGCTACCGGTCGCCACCTCGATCGTGCTCAAAAAGGTACGTGGCTTCGCGATGCCGCTCGGCAAGCAATATGGTCCGGGCGAAATCAGCGCGCTGGCGACCGATGGAATTCTGCCGGTGATAGATCCCGCGCTGATTGCCGGGGAAAGCCTGCATTTCGCAGAAGGCACGACGTACACGACCGATGCGACGTTGAAATATGTCGATCTGGTCCGTCTGCTTGATGACGTAGAATTTCGGCTGAAGGCTGGCCTCATCGGGATGATCGGCGACGCGCGAATAACCCGCTCGGGCCTCGCCGACATTATCCGACGCGCCGAAGGCATTCTGGGCGTGGTTCAGCTCGAAGGCGGCATCACCGATTATGCAGTGACCATCCCGGTGCACCTCGCGCTGTCACGCCCCGAGGCGTCGCGCAGCCCAACCGAGGTCCAGGAGATCAACACCGCCCGGTCCGAACGGCTGGTCGACATGATCGTCAGCATCGTCATCGGGCCAGCCGTTCACCGGTTGCGGATCGCGCTGCAACCGCGCTTCTGACCCATCGCCTTTTGCAACTTCGTGCATTGAAAGGACAATCTCATGCCACAGTGGAAATCCCGCCTGGCCGTGCGTTTCAACGATGGATCGGGCCCGGCGCTCATCACGCCGATTGAGAGCTTTCAGCCAAGCTTTGCGATGAACGCCGAGGCGCTCAGTTCGATCGAGGCGATCAACATCGGCGTGATCTACATGCCGGAACAGATCAGCTTCACCATCACCGCCAAGGCGATCGGCACGTCGGCGGCGCACCTCACCAAGCTTGCGCTCGATGGCAAGCGGTTCCAGATCATCCTGTCAGAAACCGATGGCGGCGATCCCGAATGGGCGCTGGCTGAAGTGTTGCTTGACCAGTGCGTCATCACCAACGCAACGCCGAGTTCGGCGGCGATTTCGGGTGCGCCGACGGCCACTTTCTCCGGGTTTGCGCTGGGCGGGCGGATCAAGGCGACCGGGCTTGCTGACGGAGTTGCGGGCGCGCCGGTTTCGGCGAGCTGAGCCGGACATGGCCGACACGATCAGCTTTCTCGGCGCGGCCGAACCCGGTGCCAAGCGCGTTACGCGTACCGGCATTGCGCTTGTCCATGAAAACGAGATTATCTACCCCGCCGCCGGGAGTACGGCCGAGGCAATACAGGCACTTGAGGACGCCCGTTCGCGGATTGAGGTCTATTTCCCGGTCCAGGTCGAGATCCGCGAAGCGGGTGCAGATCGGCCGGCCGCAAGTACCCGTACGGTCGATCCCCTGGCGCGGCTTGCCGCTCTGCTGGGGGAATAGCGGCGGCGGCGGATGTCGATCAGGGCACACATACCGATCCGCCTGACGATCTCACCCGCGCTGGCCAGTGGCAGCGTCGATGCAGTTGTGCGCGATGCAGTTGCGTCGGCTGTGTCGCGTGCGATCGGCACTCTCGAGGACGAAGTGCTGGTGCCGCGCGGGGGATATGCCTATCCGCGCTTCAACGCGCCCGAAATCAGCTGGTCGGGCGGACCGGTCGATGCCGAGTGGCGGCAGGCGATCGAGGCGAGGATTGCCGAGGCGATCGATGCCGCCACGCAGCCCGCCTCTGACCGCGCCGCACAGCGGCTCGTGGACGCACCGACGGTGGTTCCGCCCGACCCGTCGGAGTCGTTCGATCCGACCCGGGTGCACCGCGACGGCTATTTGGTCGGCAGCTACCAGGGCAACGTCCCATCACCCGACGTGCCTCTTGGCTTTGATAGCGAGGGGGCGGCAACCGACGTCATGCCGCCGGGCTATCGTGTCGGTTGGTGGCATTGGCACAGCAATAACCTTGACGATGTGGCGGTTGCGGTGGTGCGCGCGCTCAACGCGAATTATGGTACCAGCGGCACGCCACCGACGCGCATTGGCGCGATGTTTCGCGCGACCTATCATGGTATTAATGGCTTCATGATGGCGGTGTTTGCCGACGTCACGCGCGCCGGGGTCGGCTATCGCGGCAGGATCATCGCGCTCTATCCGCTGCCGGGCGATTTCGAGGGCCACAATCTCGAAGGCAACAACCCGCAGGCCACGCAACGCCTTGGCGTGTTGCCGGTCGGACTGTTTAGCATCGAGCGGCTGGCCGACTACACGACGCGCGCGGACCGCGTCGCTGCGGTGCGCCGCTGGGGGCTGGCGCAGTTCCATATCGCCCCCGATCCGGTCGCAGGCGAACCTGCGGCAACGGCAGCGCGGCGGCTGGCAATCACGAATATTGCCAGCAGCATGGGGGGGCAGAGCGACGACCCTGGCACCGTCGCGATACTCCATAGCAGCACCGGTGGCGACTACGTGACCTTCGTCAATCAGGCGATGATTGTGGGCAGGTCGCTCGACGTGCTGCCGATCGCCGCATTCCAGCGCAATCCCGAGCAGGAAGGCGCAGGTTCCGGTGACGGCGAAGGCGAAGGGGAGGGTGAAAGCGAAGGGGGCGGCGGGCACGGGCAGGGGCGGGGGCAGGGGCACGGGCAGGAGCCCGGTGCGGGCGAGGCAGCGGGCGGGCTCGGGACCGACGGTGGCTCCGGCGAGCCCGACGGGAGCGCTGACGGCAGCGCTGCCTTCCACTATCCCTTCGTTGCTGGCGGCCAGGTGATGACGCTTGACCTCGGCCCGTTCGAGGGTGAGCCGAGCCTCGATCAGCTCGGCACGCTGGGCGACGAACTTCGGCGGCTGATGCAGCGGATTGCGTTCCGGCTCGACATGCCGATGGGCCAATATTGCGGCGCGTTCCTGCTCGCCGCAGCGCATGTGATGGGCGGGCGGGCGTCGGCCGTGGCCGAAGCCGCCGAAATTCTCCCCAATGCAACGCGTGTGGCGGCAGCGGGCACCGGTAATCTGGGCGATCTCGAAATCGATCCACAGGTCACCCCAGCCGTACGACTGCTGCGCTATCTCGGCGGCACCTGCCCGCTGATCGAGCGCGCGGCCCGGTTGATGACGACCATTTATCAACTGCCCGAAGTGTCTTTGCTCATCACCGGGTTTCGTCGTGCCGACACGGTTGGGTGGATGCTCGATTTCTACAAGCAGCATACACCGTCGATGAAAGGTGCGGTGGGCACGATCTATGTGCGCGCGTGCCAGATCATGATGCTGCAGTTGCTGCGCTCGTCGCGCGACGAGATCGACGCGCGGCTTGATAATTTCGATGATTATTACCTGGCGGTACGCTCCCTGGTGCAAAGGATGGTGGTGCGCGAGGCCGACTTGCTTGAGTTGCGCACGCAGTTGCAGTCGGCGCGGTCGTTCACCTCGCTCGATGCGAATATCGACCTCGCCGTGTCGACCTGGCGGGACGCGCGCCATGTCCTGACAACGACGTTCAGCGACTGGGACCTCCATTTGGCCGCGATGACGAGTCCGGCGCGCTTGCTCGAACGGCGCGGCAATCTCGAGCACTATCCCGACGGCTGGAAGGTGCGCGACACGCACGGGCGCTTGTGGACAATGGCCGAGCTTGAGCAGGAAATCGCGGTCCGGCACGGTACCGCTGCGTCGCTCGATCCGCTGATCCAGCATTTTAACGATATCCCGGCCGTTGCCGCTACCTTTCGCGATTCGCCAGAAATGTCGCGCCGCTATCTTCGCAGCCTTCTCGAGGAGATGCGCGACAACAACCGGACGATCCTGCGACAGGCCAAGGATGACAATTACTTCGCATTTCGTTCGGGCCGGATCGTCGATGATCTGCCGCATCGGACGGTGCCGGGAACCTCCATTGCGATGCAGGGAATCCACCTGCTCGCGCATGAGGCGATCGCGCCGGGTTTCTCGGGCAGCGAGTGGTACGCGATCGGGCTGCAGTTCGCGTTCGACGTAGAGCTGGGGCGCCAAGGCATCATCAGCTTTGGCGAGGCGGCGTCGGTGATGGCGTTGTCCGTGCTGTGCCCTCCGCTAGGCGTCGCGCTCGGCATCGTGATTGCGGGCGTTCACGCAGCAAACGCGCTCAACCGCGAAGAATTGTTCGGCGCGCTCATCGACCCCGATGTCGCGATCTCGCGCGCGGAAATGGAATTCGAGATGTTCCTTGCGCAGTTTGAAGTTGCGCTGGCGATCATTCCGGAGGCCGGCAGCCTGATGCGCGGTGCCTCGCGCGTCGGCCGCATTGCCGCGGCCGAGTCGCTATCGGCTGGGCTGCGGGGTTTCAGCGTCTACGCGCGGCG
Organism: Sphingomonas sp. TF3; assembly: GCF_003985085.1. Lineage (NCBI taxonomy): Bacteria > Pseudomonadati > Pseudomonadota > Alphaproteobacteria > Sphingomonadales > Sphingomonadaceae > Sphingomonas > Sphingomonas sp. TF3. The sequence continues at coordinate 5,864 of NZ_RWKS01000040.1, forward strand.
CACGCTGCTCGTATCGATGGGGCGGTCGCTACAGGGCGGGTTGATCCGTGCCTTCGTAACGAACGTCCTGGTAGACCGGGTGCTGTCGGTCGTGCTGCCGCGCCTGATTGGACCCATTTTCGAACAGGTGAACCGCGAGATCACCGTGCTCGCCGGTGGCCAGGTCACGCCGGAGGGGCCAGCTGGCCCAGTCGCTCCGGTCGTCGCTGAGGATGGCACGGTCACCATCCCCGTCGATCCGAACGACGCAGATCCCTATGCGCTGTCGCCGTCGCAAGCCGAGCTTGAGCGCCGCCTGCAGGAATATCAGGAGGGCGAACGCGATGACGAACCCTCGTCCGGGGGGGCACCCTGATGGTCCTGTTCAGCTTTCATGGCCTGTTGTCGACCACCGACATTTCGGCAATCGCCCGGTCCGAACCGAGCCTTGTCGCGCTGCACCAACGGATGGTGCGGCGGCTCGGCTTCACACCAGCACGGGCGACGCGCGTCATCGAGACGATCCTGTCGCGCGCGCTGTTCCGCTATGGCGAACATCTGGTCGCTGGCAAAAGCGCGCTGATCGACCGCGTGATCGGCCTGCGCAACCAGCTCGACGAATCCTACCACCAGATTTTTGCCTATGGCGAACGGGCGGGGCTTTCGACGCGCGCGCGCAGCGGACCGGCGATGACGCTCGAAGCGCGCCTGCGCGAGATCGACCGTCTGTTCCACGAACTCGACGACTCGCTCGACAAGCTTGGTCGGCCGCTGCACGAGATCGAGCCGCCGCCGCCGCGCGCGGGCGACACGATCGATCCGCTTCATGCCGAAGTCGCCGCGACCGCAGCGAGCCCGGCCACCCAGACGCCCCGCCCGGCGAGCGACAGCACTGCCCCGCGTCCGCCCTCGCGCCCGGGCCGCAAGCCGCGGCTGTCACGGATCGAAAGCGGTCGCTATCGCTTCCGGCGTAACCCCGACGGCAGCTATACCAAAACATTCGCCAACGGCAGTTCCACGACGTTTCACATCGAAAATGGAAGGTTTCGCGCGCTTGCGCATGACGCATCGGGCGGGTTTATCGGCGAATTCCGCGAATTCGATGTCGTGCCCACGGCCTATGGCCGCATTCCGCAGCTCACCGCGCTCCTCCAGGCGCATCACGGCATGCAGAACGAGCTTTTGACCCGGCTGTTCGGACGGTTCGGCTACAATGGCGATGCGGCACCGACGATCATGCTGCGCGACAGTCGCTCCGGATCACCGCACGGGATGATCACCGCGGTGCAGAACGGCGCGCGTGCCGCGCGCAGCGGCAGTGGCGTGACGCTATCGAACATCCGTGAATGGGCGATCGCCGACCTGCGCATGTCGGGCATGCCGGACCGCGACATCGCGCTCTACCTTCGCACGTTCGACACCTATTTCGAGCGTAATGTGTTGGGTCGCATGAAGCCGGCGGATCGTGCACGGCTGCTTGGGAGTTGGCGGCCGGGGATGGGGCTGTGAACGCGGTGCGAGACCTGGCCGACATCGTGGCGCGGGCCATTCCCCGCGCTGCCGATCGTGTGCCGGCGACCCCCGACGAACTGCGCGACATGCAGGCAGCAGCGGACATGCCTGCGGCGCTTGTCGCGCTCTACCAGTTGACCGGAGAGCTTTATCTTGACGGGTTCACCTTGTTCGAGCCGGCGCTGTTCGTCGACGTTAATCACGACCGCGAGGATTTCGGCGAACTGGCTGAGCTCACCTATTTTGGTGCCGATCAGGCGTCCGGCTTCTTTGCTGTGGATTCGTTCGACCGCATTGGCTTGGGAGCCGCGGCGATCTACTGGGTCGATCGCGGCTGGATGGAGGCCGATGCCGTCGTGCCAGCAGGCGACACGCTGACAGGGTTTCTCCATAATGTCGGCGAAGGCCGACGCCCCTGGCAGGGCGATTCGCTGGGCGTGCGCGCCGAATCGCGACTGCTCGATCGGCTCGACCATTTGCCCCTTACCGTCGAGCCGGGGCCGCCGCTTGACCCGATGGTCTTCGTGGCCGCCCGCGCCGAAGGGAAGATCGTGCCCGTTGCGCTCGCCGCGATGCTCGAACGGTCGAACGGGCTGTGGCTGGGGCCGGACCGGCGCATTTTCCGATTCGAGGAGATGGAACGGCTGCCCGCGGCCAATGCCGTCATCATCGGCGAGGACAAGGCGCTCGGCCGAATCGCGGTGACGATGGGCGGCTGGCAGGATTTGCCGGCCGATCGCATGTTCGCCTTTGCGCCGGGCAGCCCACCGGAAAGCGGTAAGCTCCTCGGCCGAACCGCCGACGTGATTGGATATTGGATTGAGGAGGCTGCCTGATCATGCCGCGCAAAAGCTACATCAATTACGGGGTGCCCAGCGCGATCCTGCTTGCCGTGCCGGTTATTGTGCCACTCTTTGCGGTGACGACCCTGTCGCTCAACCAGAGCTTCCATCTGCCGCCGATTGGCGCGGGTGGCGACCGCGTGCTCGTGGACACGCATGACGACACCATCAGCCTGTCGGGCGTGCTGCCCGGGTGGGAACGGTATCTCTGGAAGGAAGCGCTGGAAACTCTGGCCGAGCAGGCATTGGGGGGCAGCGCGCTGAGCACCCTCATTGGGCCAACATCTTTTGGCATCATCTTGTGGACGGCAATGACGCTGAGAACCGACATGTATATCCAGTCGCTCAGTTTTTCGGCGTCGGTGTCGCGTCGGTCGGCACTCGACGTGTCGATGACGCTGGTTCACCTGCCGCGGCCAGGGCCATCGGCCCTCATCGCCGATGCCGTCAATTGCGCCGTCTCATCGGCCCTCGATGCGGCTGGGGTGATCGGACAATGAACCTCAATCATCCCGTCGTCGCTAGGCTGAACCCGGCACAAGCACCCTCGCTTGCGGGGTTCGACCGTTATCGGCTGGCGATCGGGGCGGGCCTGCCGACGCCATTGGCGATTGCGATCAGGGGGAGCGATGCCGCGCTCGTGCTGGTGTTGCCGAGCGGCCGGATCCGGGCCTGGGCGGCGCTTGACGCGACGGTGCCGATCGCGGCCGGTGCCGACCAGCGCTCATTGCAGGATTCAGCGAGTCTTGCCCCGACGGCTTTCGTCGCGGCCCGACAGCGAACCGCTCCCTATCTGATGGTGTTCGACCGGCGTACGCTCGCCGACCGCTGGCCGCTCGTGATCGGCGCGCGACATGTGCTGGGGCGAGGGGCCCCGGACTCGCGCGTGGCGATCGCCGAGATCGTGATCCTCGATTTCTGCCTGGCCGCAAGTGCCGTGACGGTTGCCAAGCCGGCCGGGTGCTGGATCGATCTCGCAATCCGGCCGCTTTCGGCGACCGACGCCTTCAACGCGCCGATGTCGTCGGTCGTGCCGATCCAGACCGGCCTTGAACAGCGCGCCAGCCAATCAACCCGGCCGGTGGCCTTCGATATCCGTTTCAATTCGACGCTTGGCGAAGCGTCCGCGCCCGATGGCACGCCCATTGGCGGCATCAACTGGTGGCTGACTCATGGGAATCGCTGATCTCGTCGGCGGTACGCCTGCGATTGGCCGCGTCGTCGGCTGGCGCGCGCATTTCGAGCCGCAGGGTGCCGACACGATCGACATCGACCATCGCAGCTGCTGGGCCGATGTGACAATAACGCTCGACAGCGGCCTGGCACCGGGCCGGGTCGAGATGCGCGTGCGCGGGTTGACTCCGGACCAGTTCCGCACGCTGGCGATGGCGCGGCTGCCGCGCAGTGCGGCGGCGGGCGAGCGCGCGCCGTCGCGCCAGCCATTGTACGGCACCGTCGCACTTTTCTGGCGTGACCAGGTCGGCAGCGATCCTTCGGCGACCGACGCGCCGAACATCGCCTCGTTTGCGGTGACGGAATTGTCCCGGCGCAACGAGGGGTTGGAGACCATCACAACGATCGTCGCGCGCAGCCGCATCTATGATCGGCTTGCGCGCGCGCTAACACAGGCTGCCGATCCGCCGACGCGCGCCGCCGGGCCGATCGAGGCCGCCCGTCAGGTTCTGCTGTCGAGCGGCTTTGCCGACGGCACCGATTTTCAGGTCAGCCCGCCGACCGGGGACGGTGCCGCCGGCAACGATCCCGACATGATTGTGCAGCCCGGGCGGCAGGCGCTGGGAGAGCTGGCCGCGCTCGAGGAGCCGATGCTGCTGCGCTATGGTCGGCGCGGGCGTGGGGCCTATCTGATCCGCGATGCCAAGCTTCTGGTCGGCCCGTTCCGACCGATCCCGGCGGAAGGCGACGTCAAACTGCTCGACGATCACAGCGGTTTCATCAGCGCCGAGCGTCAGGGCGAGGCAGGCGGCGTTGCCGGTGCCGAAGCCGCCGATACCGCCGATCCCCTGCCGCCGCCGCGCGACGTGTGGCACGTGCGTACTGTCGGTCGGCCCGACCTGAAGCCCGGCGACGTCGTGCGGTTCACGGTGCCCGGGGAGGATGCGGCGCTGTTTTCCGGTTTCGGACTGTTGCCGCTCCCTGGCGCGCCGATCCCGGATCAGCAGGTGACGCTGTATGTCACGGGCGTCAGCCACACCAGCGGTCGCAATCTGGGCTGGGACACGCGGTTGAGTGGAGTGTCCATCGCTGGCGAACCGATCGCCGAGCATGCCTGGGACAGTGTGCGCGCGACGACCAGCGCTGTGCCTGCAAGTGGTGAGACGCATCCGCATGTCGATACCGCTGCTTCGGTGCGCGGTCAGATCGCGCGGCTGGTCGCGGCCGAGCTGAGCGCGCATCCCGCATCGGCCATCGGTGAGGTGCGCCAGGCGCATGCCGCCACGACCATGGCAGCCGGGCAGGTAACGGCTGCCGCCCAGTCAAGCGACATGATCGTTGGCATTGCCAATGACGCGGGTGCCGGTGGCGCGCGGCTGAGCGATCTTGCTCGCAGCGAAGCCAGCGCGCGGGCCATCAACGTACCCTATCTGACATCGTTTGCCTGGGGGCCTTATGGCATGGTGCTGCCGCGCTATCCCGGCACGCGCGTGATGGTCGCATATCATCGGACGCAGCGCGGCGACCCGGTCGATATCGGTGCCCTTTGGCGGACCAACGACGACGGCCAGACCGTGGCACCAGCCTCGCAACCGGGCGACTGGTGGATGATCCTGCCGGCGGGGCTGGCAAGTGCGGCATCCGGTGCGCAGAGCGGTACCGCGCCGATCTCCATTCCTCAGGACGCCAAGGCGACGCACGACTTGATCGACGCCGACGGCCACCGGCTGTTGGCGGTGAACGGCTTCACGATCCGCAGCTACAGCGCAAGCGGCCTACCCGCGCCAACCGCCCGACCGGCGGCACCCAGCGCGGTGCAGGAGGGGGGAATCTGGATCGAGCATGTCGCAAGCGGTGCCACGATCAGCATCGATACCGACGGAAAGATTACAATCAAGGCGACCGACGCGTTGAGCCTGCAGGGGACCAGCATCAACATCAAGTCGAGCGGCGAAGTGCAGCTGGAGGGCACGAGCATCAAGCTCAAGCCTGGCAGCGGCACCGTGGACGTAGGATGACGCAAATGGGGAATGGAACCGCGATGAACGAGCCAGAGCGATGACCGACCCGAGCACCGATGCCGGCACGACATCGATAGGTCTTGCAGCTGAGCGGCGCAGCTTTGGCTGGGGCGTGCGGAGCGCGCCGATCGATCCGCAGCTATTTTATGCCCGCGACATCCAGCTCAATCGGCGTGGCGACGGTACGTTGGACCTAGCGTTGGTCGATGGCATCGACACGCTCGAGCAGGATTTGCGCACAGCGATCGGCACCGGGCTCGGCAGCGACCCGCTCAATACCCGCCACGGCTTTGACGGTGCCGCCGCCATTGCCGAGGAGCATGATTTCATGCTGCTTCGAGAGCGGTTGCGTGCCGCCTGCGTCACGATGCTGCGCGCCGATCCTCGGGTGCTCGACGTAGTGCGCGTGCTTATCGGCGCGGAGATCGCGGCCTTTTCCGAAGGCGATACTGCCGCACCGCCACCCGCGGGCGTTTACGGAATGGTCGATGTTCAGGCCACTTTCCGGATCGTTGGCGGCCACCAGGTCACGCTGGCTATCGGGCCGGTTCTTGCAGGAGCTTGATCCATGGACGACATCAACCAGGCGCTAGCAGATCTTCCCGCGATCGACGCATCGGTCCTGAACAGCAGCGGCAGTGGTCCCTACGGCATGACCGATGCGGGCTATCTCCCGAAACCCTATGCACGGTTGGTCGCCGAAGGGTTGGCGAACGCGCGCGCACTGATGGGTGCCGATGTCGATGCGGGGCAGGGGTCGGTCATCCGCAAGCTCATCGAAATGACCGCCATCGAGCATGCGCGACTATACACGCTCGTCGGCTCGCTGGTGGACGATCTGACCATTCCGACCGCGCGCGGCGAAGGGCTTGACCGGCTCGGCGGTGAACTCGGCCTGCCTCGCCCGTTTGCGACTGCGGCTGGCCAGGTTACGCTGAAATTCAAAGGCGCGATGCCGCCTGGCGTGACCGAATTGGTCGTGCCAGTGGGCGCACGGATGCTGACGACCGGTGGCCATCATGTGGCGACCACCCAGTCGGCGCGGCTGACCGCCGCAGTCCCCAACGCGACCGTCACCGCCGAAGCGTTTTATCCCGGCCCCGAGCATGATCTCGACCCCGCCAATGCAGCGCAGAAGATCAAGCTGTGGAACGCCGATGACGAGGCCATCGAGCCGATTTCGGCGATCGCGTCGATCCGAGGCCCCGGCACCGCGCTCGAGGCTGTGGTCGATATTGTCCACGACAAGCCGTTTACCGGCGGCGCTTATCGCTGGCCTGATGATCGCTACCGTTCTTTGTTGCTGCGCGCGCCGCGCTCGCTTTGGTCGGCGCGCGGGATCGAACTGGCCGCGTCGCTCGTCCCCGGCGTCCGGCAGGTAAAGGTCATCGACCTGTATGGCGGGCTCGACATCGACATGGCAATTTTCGGCAATTTCAACTTTGCCGAGCGGGTGTTCGGCAGCGAGCGTAACCTCGTCACCCCCTATCTTTTCACCATTCTCGTCGCGCCGACCGCGGCGGCGATATGGTCGGGACCCGATGGGCTTGCCGCGCAGATCGCCGATACCATCGAGGATTTGCGCCCGGTCGGCATCTTTCCCGAAATTCGCGAAGCGAGCGAGGTCTACGTCGGCGTGCGCGCAAACCTGGTGATCGAGGGAATTCCGCTGCCTTCCGGCGACCGCGCGACCGTGAATGCCAGCGCCCCCGCGCTTGCGTTTAAACAGAGGTTGCTCGAACGGTGCCGCGGCTATGTCGACAGGCTCGAATTTGGCGAACAGGTCAGTCCGGCGAAGATCAGCTGGGCGCTGATGAGCGAGCCGGGCGTGGTCGATGTCCGCGACCTGCGGCTGCTGCGCTACCCACTGCCGCCGTCGGAGATCGATTTTGCCGGCCCCGCCAGTGCCAATGCGGTCGATCTGCTCGGCTGCGGTGAGGCTGCGGCGCTGGCGGGCAATCAGATCGCCCAGTTCATCGACAATCCCACCGATCTAACGATCATATGACCCTTTTGACCACAGCGCGGAGGCGGATATGACGATACCCTTTGACGCCGACGGCTATGCAGCGGACGCGCTGGCCGCCCAGAACGATGCGATGGCCGGGCCGCTGGCGGCGGCGATGCGGTATGAAGGGCTCGCAATCGGTGTCGCGGGGCGGGTCCGGCTCGATCCCGGTTATTGGGAGCCGATGATCCAGGTCGCGCCGAAGCGCGACCTGGGCGACGAACGGCTCGTGGTCAGCGCGCAGGTCAGCGGCGGCGCGGCTTTGGCACCGGTTGTGTTTGAGGCCGTGACAGAGGCGGGTGCCTGGCTCGCATTGATGGTGCCTGTCGTTGGCGTGACCCGACGGACAGGCGCAGCGGTCGAGCTTCAAGTCACCGCGACGCTTAACGGCGCGGCGCTTGGCGTCAACGCGTTGCGCGATCTTGTTCAGGTGCGCGTGGTCGAGGGCATGTTCGCGCGGTTGCTCTACGTCGCGTCGGTCGAGACGCTGCGGCTGCGCCGCCAGACCCGCCTGCTGCACGCCGCCGCAACGCTGGACGGCGCACGCGGCTTCATGCTCGATCGCTATGGCCAGGAACTGGCCATACCGCGGTTGCGCGACCAGTTGGCCGTGAGCGGTGGCGCTATCGTGACCGTGGCTCAGGTTGAAAGCGACGCCGATTACAGGCGTCGGCTGGCGATTTTCCGTCGCTGGTTCGGGCCGACCCGGCGTAGCGTTCTGGCCGCGCTGAACGGCGAGGGCGGGACGGTCGGACCACTGCAGCAGATCGGCGCGCCGGCGACGTTTTCCTTGCTCGAAGACGACAATCCGCTTTACTCCGCCATCCGCATCGTTGCGGTCGCGCCATCGGTTGCCGAGGCGCAAACGCGGCTCGACCATTTCTTTGCCTATCTGCGGGCGGCGGTGTTGATCGATCCGATGGTCGCAGTCCCCGCGACGCGTCCATTACCCAGTGCAGCGCGCGCGCGCGAAGCCGCGCTGCGCACTCGGCTGAAACAGCGGCTGAGCTTCGCCGATCCCAAAAAGCGCGCAATGGCACCGTTCCTCGCGCTTGCGTTCGATCGGTTGACCGACTTCATGCGTGCCTTCGGTGTCGTCAACAAAGTGAGCGTGATCCGCGCGCAGGATGATGGGGGCGGCGCGCGGCATGAGCTTGGATTGGGGGCTGAGATCGCGCAGATCGCAGCCGCCGATCTGACGACGATTCGCAACGGGCTGGGCGCACCGCCGACGGGCCTCGCAAAGGCCAATCTGTCGATCGTCGCCGCGCTTGCCGGTGGCGACGTGTCGGATGCGCGCGGGACTTGGCTTTTGAATGCCTGTGGGTTTGGCACGGTCGAGTCGGTCGCCGGCGGCAATCTCTACGTCTCGCATCTGGCGATCGGCGGGTTGACGATCACCGGACCGGCGACGATGCGGCTTGTCGATTCGCGGCCTGGCGTCAAATATGCTGCCAGCATTGACAGCGGGCATGATGGTCTGTCGATGGCGCTCGCGCATGCACTGTCCGGCGGGCATGGCGGTTGGCCGGCGGGCGATCCTCCGTGGACGTTCATTCCGGTTGCCCAGCTCGGAACAACACTCGACTCCCTGACGACGCTGGACGGGCCGACGAGCCAAGCCATCGGTACTGGTTTTGCGGTTGCCGCCGCGTCGTTGCCGCCGTTCGTTCAGTCTACAAAGAACTATGCATCCGGCGTCGTCGCGGCGGTCGCGCTTGACGCGGCGTTTGCGGCAGGACTAGCGGCCGCAAATGGCGCGGCGATCGGGCGCTGGCAGCGGCTGATGGAAACGCTTGGCAGCAACGGTGCTGCTTCGGCTGCGCTGTTCAAACGCGCGGCCGGTACACCGGTTTTGATCGTCAGCGCTTATGGCCTACCGCTCGTCGGAGCCAATATCGGTGCGCGGCGGTCGTCCGGATTTTTCTGGAACCTTATGCCGGTGAGTGCCGGAGCCGAAGGGCAATGCTCGCCCGCAGGCACGGAGGCGACGTTTCGTTCGGTGACGCCTGGCGTCTATGCGCTCCATTGCCTTGCAACGGCCCGGATCGGTGACACCGATCCTTTCGAGTATCGGGTCGATTTGCCCGCCGGCGTGAGCATCAACCTACCGCAATATGAAATGCTGATGAACATTCTCGGCCGCTGTTACCCGATTGGCGTCGAGGTCAACACGTGGCAGTTGCGTCGCTCGCATGTAACGCTGGGCGGTATCGACCCTCAGCCGCTAACCCCGCGCCAGTCACGCAGTTACCGCGTCTGGCAAAAGCCGCATTTCTCGGGCGTCGATCTCGATCGCCCGGATTTCGCAGGGGGATGACATGATGATGGCCCCGATCATCACCCCCGTTTTGCCAAAGGAGCGCTACCATGCCCGCTGACAAACTGTTTGTGACCGAAGATTTGTCCTATGCAAAGCTGGTCGAACTTGCCGACAAGCAGAATATTAGCAACGCCGCGTTCAATGGTCTGTTGTGGGGACTGTTGGGCACGACACTCGGCACGACCGAACGCCATTTCAGTTATGGTGCGACGCTGGCCGCCGCCGATCCCGGATGCGCACCGCATTTCGCCCGCAGTTTTGTCCATATCGACTGGATCGACGGCGAAAGCATCGTGCAGGCCGAGGAGACGTCGCTGGAAGACGGGTTTAACAAGCGTTTCCACCGTATCGAGACCGATTTCGACGCCATGGCGGCCGACGTTCGCCAGCTGTTCAACTGTCTCGCCGCGTTACGGGCGCAGCTCGCCGCGCGGCTTGAGGAGATCAAGACCGAGCTCAACGCGATCAATGGCGATATTGCGGCGTGTTGCAAAAAGGACAGCGGCACTCCCGTTTACAACCCGCCGGTACAATATCCCTATCCGTGGATCACGGCGGTCGATCCGGGCTATTACAAGCCACAGGTGCCCGGCTATGATCCCTATGGCCCGGTCATCAATCCCGGAAACTACCGGGTGCCCGGATACGCGCCTGATTACACCAAACCGTGGTCAAGCGATCCCGTAAATCCTTTTGACATCAACGCGGTGAACGAGTTCGATCAAAGCAGTGTCACCCGCTCGACCCGCGACCCAAATGTCGCGATCGTGGCCGGCATGCGCGCTCGCCGCATCGAGGCGGGCACTTTCAACGGCAAACAGGTGGAGGTGTGGTCAACCCCCGCTGGCATAGTAATGACTCCGCTCGACTCCCGGGGCGCGGCGGCAGGCACACGGGTCGGCTGGACGAATCCGACGGTGTCGTCGACGGCCGAATTCGTCGGATGGGCGCAAGCGAACGACAAGCGTGTCACCGAAGGATTGGGCCAGCGCGGGTTCACCGTCGCCCAGCTCAACCAGAAATTTGGCGACGAACGCCTCGCGAGTGGTGCCACCGTCGGCAGCTTCCTTTCGCAGTTACCAAGCGGTGCGATGCTCAAATCAGCAAAACAGGCGGGTGCCCTGGTCGTCGATCAGGCCACCGCCAGCATCGTGCGGGATCAGACCGCGAGCGAGACAGTGATCGGCCTTGTCGGCTTGATGCCCGGTGACCAGGCGGTGGAGAAGGCGCAGGTCGCGACTCTGAAATCGGTGCCCGATGCCGTCGGCAAAGGATTGGCGAAGATAGGGATTACCACGGTGGGACAACTCGCCAAGGCCGATCCGCAGCAACTCGCCACCAAGCTTCGCGACGCGGGCGTATCGGCCTCGATCGCGGATACCACGGGCTGGGCAGTGCAGGCACAGATGCTCCAGGGGTTGGCGGGAAAATGATCCAATGTCGCTGAAACCCGTGGCGGTTGAGGGGGATGTCTCGCCAAGTCCCGGTACGACGCCGTATTCACCGGCGGTATCGGGCGCATGGTCGCCGGGGGCGGTTACCTATACCAAATATGATAAGTTGACGGTTGGGGGGGCCAAAACTGTCTGGCAGGCGAAATGCACATTCAGCTTCGCTGGCAGCGATGCCAACGGCGTCGCGGTCGCTGGCACGAGCAATCTGACGCTGACGGCCGGCAGCACAAAATTGCAAGGCGGATCATCCAACGTGCTGCTGAACGGCGATACCGCGAACGACAGTTACGGAAACACGCTGACGGTTAACGCCGCGGGCAAGCTGCAATCGGCATAACTGACCGCACCGCGTGTTGATTGCCGCTGAGAAGTGACCCGGGGAGGCCAGTAATTTCCACTGAGAAGTGACCCATGTTTGAACACGTCCCTGGCTTTGAGCGGGGGACCATGGAGTGTTGGACATGGCATTATTGAGCGTCATCCGGCGCT
>NZ_RWKS01000041.1:0-15886 GCF_003985085.1 Sphingomonas sp. TF3
CAACGATGTTTGTAGTTACATTGAGTTCAACTAAACCCGTAACTATCAGGTGCTCAACCCACCTACGGGTTGGACGGTCCTCGAAAGAACCGTTGCCAGTTAGAATGGATAACGGCGTCGGAATATTTAAGTGAAAATTGCAGAAAAGGATCAAGAGAATGGAAAAAGCATAGTCATGTGAGACAAGCTCCGGTAGCGATTGGCGGCGCTCTTGCTCAATGTGAACCAATGCCTTCGCGATACTAAACTCTTGCTGTCGATAATCATATTATCGGTCTTTCGAATGAATACGCTGCCCAGCCAGAATGCAGTACGCAATCCATGCCCACCTCTGTGTCACGGCTCTACAATAGCGGGAGCTGCTGAAGAGCGGCCGGAAGCCTTGCTGGAGCCTTAATCCTCAACTGCGTGTTGACGCTCATCCGGCCATACACCACCGATATAGCTGAGATCGAGACACCAAACTCCCCCGCGAGAAATCTGACCATGTGGTCTGTAGCGCGACCGAGCTTCGGCGCGGCGGTGACACTCACCATCAGTTGGCGGCCGCGCGATTTCCCGATGGAGTCGGTACGTGCCGCAAACGACCCCTGCATCAGCATGTCGAGCCGGAGGAATCCGGCAATGACCTGAATCACGCCCATCAAGATCGTGGCGGCGAATAGATATTCGACGCCATGGTCGCGGATCAGTGGAAGCACCAGCACCGCGATGGCGGCTGTGGCAGCAGAAATCATGCCGGGGCGACCGCCGACAAGGGCCGTGGTGACGGCAATGGAGAAGGAGGCATAGAGGCCGACGCGCGGATCCACGCCCGCGATGATCGAGAAGCTGATGGCTTCGGGGATCAGCGCCAATGCAACGACGATACCCGCAAGTATGTCCGCACGCGGATTTGCGAGCCAGTCGCGTTTCAGCGAGGCAAAAGATGTCATTCAGGAACCTACAGATTGGCTAGCAGGGCATCGCGCCTATGCGCGGAAACGCTCAGAACTCGGGAAAAGCGAAGCCCAAATTTCGCTAGTGGTTATCCCGGGGATAGGCGCCGGGCCGCGCCACCCGACAACGCCGGGTCCAATGGAGGGATCGCACTTACTCGAGTTGAACGGTTGAATAGCCGACCTTTACACCGCGGCCAGCCAGTTCGGCGTGCACATCGATCAGCCTCAGATCATTCGTCTCGGCCAGGAAAGCGGCAACATGGGCGCTGTGCCCCAACAGTTTGGATCGATGATCTCCGCCCATCGTCCTTGCTGAATAATTCTGCGTCCGACGGTAAAGACGATGCCAGTTGCCCGCCGTACTTGGCGCGATACCAAACGCCTCGCCAACTGCTCGGCAATTGCCGCCACCTTCCATCGCTGCAACCACCCGCACACGCAAATCGTCCGAATAAGGCCTTCCCATCCTATGCTGGCCTCCAATCCCAGCACTCAGCTTCAATCAGATTACAGGCCCCTTGGGAATCCCCCGCGATTCAACTCGATCGGATTTCAGTTTAGAACCCTGGCAACGACTTCGTCAGGGTTGTTGGAAAAAGGCCACGTTGGCGAGGAGCACCAGGCCGATCGATCCTAATGCCCCGTGGGCAACGACATAGAACGTCGGCGCGCCCCGGCGAAAGATAAGTCGAAACAGGGTCAGCCCTCCAGCCAGAGCGGCTCCAAACACCCCCAAGGCCCACCAGGCCTGGGGCGGGGGTGCGGCGTCGCGCAGGATGGTCACCAGCAGAGACAGGACCGATGCCGCCGCGAAGCCGCCATGAGCCGCTCCGAAGAACGAGGGAAAGGAATGATGACGCGCGAGTGCAACGCCCATTCCCGTGCCAAAAGCTGCGACCGCGGAAAGCAGAATGAAGGCAAGAATATACATGCAGAAATCCGATCAGAGGGAAGGCATCTCCCGCAGTCAGGAGGCGGCGTTGACGGACTTCGGGGAACTGAGGACCTTTAGGTCCGTCGAGAGATCCGCGAGAACCTCGGCGTCGACGGCTCGGCGGGAACGAATGATTTTCTTCAGGGATCCCAGATCACGCGGGGCGTTGATCGCCGTAGCGCCGACCAGCCGCCCGCCAGCCAGGTGCAGGATGCTGAAGCTGTCGGCTGACATATCGCCCCTCACTACATTGAGTTCTCCCTTGGGCGACCCCGCTACCTGGATCTTCAGGTGGTACTGATCGGACCAGTAATAGGCGGGCGCTTCCGATGCCGACGTCGTTGGCTGTCCACATAATGCCATCGCCAAGACGGACGCCTGTTCCCGCGCGCGCGTCCAGGTTTCTGAGCGGACATGGGTCCGCTGCTCTTCGCACCAGGCTCGACTACAGTCACCGATTGCCCAGATATTCGGCAAGGACGTGCGGCCCAGATCGTCCACGAGGATGCCGTTGTCGCACGCCGCGCCCGCAGCGGCCGCAAGTTCCGTATTGGGGATGACGCCAGCGGCGACGAGGATGACGTCGGCCGGAATGCGCACGCCATCATCAAGGACTATGCTGTCCGCCGTGACGGAGGCGACGCTTCGACCGAGGTGAAATGTCACACCCTGCTGTTCATGGGTTTCTCGCAGAAAAATCGACAACTGCGGGCACCCGCTGCGGCTGAGCAGCGCCGGCAAGACCTCCACAACGGTGACCTCGGCACCGATCGTCCTGGCCGTCGCGGCGACTTCTAGGCCGATGATCCCGCCGCCAACGATCACGAGTCGGCTCCCGGAGAAAAGATGGCCTCTTAGGGCGCGGGCGTCATCGAGGCCGCGTAGCTTGCAGACAGGGAGAGCGCCGGAGGCGAGGGACGGGAGGGATCGCGCACGGGCGCCGGTCGCAAAGATCAATTGGCCAAAGGTCAGCGAGCCGCCCGTCGAAAGCGCGACGGATCGCGCTTCAACGTCGACAGCTTCGGCGCGGACTCCCGACCGGACGTCCACGCGCTCCATATCAGGCAGCATCAGGGCGATCGCGTCGGTATCGCCGTCGAGCAGGAAAGCCTTGGACAGCGGCGGTCGGTCATAGGCGGCATGGGGTTCGTCCTGAAGGACGACGACCGACTGATCGGGCGCGCGCTTCGCCAGTTCTGACGCGAGGGAGAGGCCAGCGACGCCGCCCCCCACGATGGCGACCGAAAAATCGGTTCGGGTCATACCCGCCCCCCGGACAGCGTGAAATTCATTTTTCATCCCAGTTTCATCCCAGCAGCAGTCTGTTGTCGCCAATAACCTTGCGCGCCCGCTGAAGGTGTTCCTCAAGCGCCTTAACGGCTCGGTCCGCATCGCGCGCCAAGGCTGCCTCGAAGATTTCGGAATGCTCGGCGTGGACACTGGTCGGCGGAGGCCCCTGGGTCGCGGAAAGTCGTCGGTAGCGCTCGGTGTTGTGAAAGAGGATATCCCTGAGGCGCTCGAGCCATTTTGACGTGGAGGCCGCGAGCAGGGCCTCGTGGAAGGCCTTGTTACGTTGTTCCCAATCGTCGAACGCGCCCGAAGGATCAACCACCAGGCGTTCTTCGGCCCTTGTCAGTCGATGAAAGGCTGCGATCAGTCGCGCTTCCCATTCGTCGTCGCCAAGGGCGATGCTTTCCCGGATCGCGGCGCAATCAAGAGTTGTCCTGGCGATCGTAAGATCATCAAGATCCGCTAGCGACATTGGCGCGACGCTGAAACCTTTTTGCCCCTCGAAGATGACGAGATGGTCGCCGATCAGCCTCGTCAACGCTTCGCGCACGGTGCTCCCGCTGACACCGTAGGCCGACTTGAGATAATCAAGCTTCAGCCGGGAACCTTGTGGGTAACGCCCATTGATGAGGTGCCGGCGAAGCATGCTGTAGGCCGCTTCGACAGCCGTCTTTGCTCCCCCCTGCGCGCTGTTCCCATGCAGACAGGAAGCTTCGAGGGCAAAAATGTCATATTCGACCGATGTCATCGTCATCTCGCTCGTCTCAAAATCAAACCGAATGCATATAACCAAAAACGGCGTGTTTGAACATTTATACCGGTTTCGATGCAGTTTCGATGATCTGGCAAAAATTCGTTGACATGTCAAAAAATCGATATTAGCCCCAAAGGCTGCACGGGAAAACGGTGCAGACAAAAATGGGAGAGGCGTCGTGGACAGCCTGACGAGGATTTTTCTCAGCCGGAAAGGGCCGAGCACCCTATCGCCATGGTCGCCCACCATGGGGAGAGGCTTCGCATGTCGGTGATTTCGAACAGCGAGATCGGTCGGGATGTGGTCGCCGATGGGATTAGGACGAATTTTCACGACGAAGGCGTAGGCAAACCAGTGCTGTTGATCCACGGATCCGGGCCTGGCGTCAGTGCCTGGGCGAACTGGCGGCCGATATTGCCTGTGCTGTCCCGCTCGCGACGAGTCATCGCCCCTGACATGGTCGGCTTCGGATTCACCGAAAGGCCAGAGGGCATTGTTTACAATCTCGAGACATGGCTACGCCAAATACTCTCGTTTATAGACGAATTGGGCATCGAGCAGGCTGACATTGTCGGAAATTCATTCGGCGGCGCCCTGTCCTTGGCTTTGGCGATTCGTCATCCGGATCGGGTCCGGCGTCTGGTTCTGATGGGATCAGTGGGCGTGCAGTTCGAAATCACCGAAGGTCTCGATGCGATCTGGGGCTATGAGCCGTCGATCTCCAACATGCGCAGGGTCATGGACTTTTTCGCCTACGACCGCGGACTGGTGAACGACGAACTTGCGGCCCTTCGCTATCGGGCGAGTATTCAGCCCGGCGTCCAGGAAGCGTTCTCATCCATGTTCCCGGCGCCACGGCAGAGGTGGGT
Source organism: Sphingomonas sp. TF3 (assembly GCF_003985085.1). Taxonomy (NCBI): domain Bacteria; kingdom Pseudomonadati; phylum Pseudomonadota; class Alphaproteobacteria; order Sphingomonadales; family Sphingomonadaceae; genus Sphingomonas; species Sphingomonas sp. TF3. The sequence continues at coordinate 4,789 of NZ_RWKS01000041.1, forward strand.
GAGCAGCCTCGCCAGCGCGGAGGATGATATCGCCAGGCTGCCTCATCCGACCCTGATCGTGCACGGTCGGGATGATAGGGTCATCCCTTTGGCGACATCTCTTCGGCTTCACAGCCTGATCGAGGATTCACAGCTGCACGTGTTCGGTCGCTGTGGCCACTGGACGCAGATCGAGCACGCCGCGCGGTTCTCGAGATTAGTCGAGGAGTTCCTGGATGAGGCCTCTCCGATGACGGTGAAGGCCGTCAATCAAGTTCCGGCGCTTACGACGGCGGCCCATGGCCGGTAAAAATGGCCGATGCTGCCAGGCATGGGGTTCGGCTTGAGGGCATTGCAGAGATGATCCGGTCCTTCGGGACCGCGCATACAACTTAATTAAAGGCACAGTTCAGCACTGGAGAGCATGAATATGAATAGTTTGTCAAAAGGTGACAGAACTGAAGCCGACGCATTCTCGCCGCTCATTGCCGTCGGTGCCGTCGAACCCGACTGTGTGGTTCAGGTCAATGTGTCGGGACGTGAACCGCTCGCCGTGTATAACTTGGACGGCGAATATTTCGTAACCGCGGATACTTGCACGCACGGGGAGGCCTCATTGTCCGATGGCGAAGTTCTTTCGGACGGCACCATAGAATGTCCCTTCCACGGCGGATCTTTCGATATACGGTCAGGGCGTCCCTGCAAATATCCCTGCAGCATTGCGATCGCGACCTATGCGGTCGAGATTCGCGACGGACGGATTTTCGCGGCGCTGGACTGAGCGAGATCAGAACAAGAATCGCGCAAGATAATAGGAGAGGTTGAATGTATTGCGGCGGAATGAAAGACAACTTCATCGACCACGACGCGTCGGGGACGCGTCGCGTCGATCGGCGAATATTTTCGGATCCCGAACTTTTTGAGCGCGAATTCAAGCAGATCTGGGAGAAGGTCTGGGTTTATGTCGCCCACGAGAGTCAGATCCCGAACCCCAAGGATTTCCTGACGACCTGGGTCGGACGGGTGCCGGTCATCATTAATCGCAACAAGTCCGGCCAGCTGAACGCCCTCGCCAACATCTGCCCGCATCGCGGCGCCACATTGTGCCGCACCTCCAAGGGCTCGACGGCCAATTTCGTCTGCCCGTTCCATGGCTGGGCTTTCAATGCCGACGGTCGCCTTTTGGCTCCAATGAACGAGGCTGCTGGGGGCTATCCCGAAGGGTTCGACAAGGACAAGCTCGGGATGCGCCGGCTTCGCCTGGAGAACTACCGAGGCTTTCTTTTCGCGTCCCTGAACGATGCGGTTGAACCGCTCGAAGACCATCTCGCGGACAGCAAGGCTTTCATTGACATCATCGTCGACCAGTCGCCGCAAGGCATCGAAGTCCTCAAGGGCTCTTCGACCTATACCTATGAGGGCAACTGGAAGTTGCAGGCCGAGAATGGCGTGGATGGCTATCACGTGGCGTCCGTGCATGCCAACTATGTCGAGACCCAGCTGAACCGCGCGGCCTCCAAGAGCGTCGGCCAGAAGACTAAGGCAATGAATGTCGGCGACCTGCCGAACGCTCGCGGCGGCTTCTATGATCTCAACAACGGACATACGATCATCTGGTCCGATTGGACCAACCCTCAGGATCGGCCCCTTTATCCGGTCCAAGAGGAACTCAAGGCGCGGATGGGCGAGGAGAGGGCGGAGTGGGCCGTCGGGCGACTGCGCAACCTGCTCATTTATCCCAATATGTTCTTGATGGATCAGACGAGCAGTCAGATCCGGATCTTCCGGCCTCTGTCGGTCAGCAAGACCGAGGTCACCATTTACTGCTTCGCCCCGGTCGGGGAGGCGCCGACTGCTCGCGCGCACCGGATTCGTCAGTATGAAGACTTTTTCAACGCCAGCGGCATGGCGACGCCCGACGATCTCACCGAGTTCGGCGAATCTCAGAAGGGCTGCAACGCCCACTCTGCGGTGCGCTGGAGTGAGATGTCCCGCGGCGCTGCCCACGAGATCGATGGGCCGGATGCCCTGGCAACGAGCCTTGGCATTACGCCGGGCAGGAGTGGAGTGAAAATCGAGGATGAGGGCATCTTCCTCGCGCAACACGCCCACTGGGCACAGCTGATGGCCGATGAAGCGGAGCATGCGTGATGGTCGATGAGACTCTTCGCCACCCCGTTCAGGACCTCATTGCGCGCGAGGCCCAGGCTCTGGACGACAAGAACTGGGACGCCTGGCTCGGCCTGTTCACCGAGGACGTGGAGTACTGGGTCCCTGCCTGGGATTCCGAGCACGTCCTGACGACCGATCCCCAAGGGGAAATGTCGCTGATTTACTATTCGACCCGGAGCGGCCTCGAGGATCGCGTCTTTCGTCTTAGAACGGAGCGGTCGGCCGCGTCGATGCCACTGCCGCGCACGTGTCACATGACGTCGAACGTCCTGATCGACCACGGTGCGACGGGAATCGTGGTGAAGACTGCCTGGATCGTGCACAGCAATCGTGGCGGTGTTTTGAACTACTTCTTCGGCCGGTCTGAATATATCCTCATCAAGGTCGAAGACGAGCTTAAGATCAAAAGGAAGAAGACTGTCGTGATGAATGATATCATCCCGACGGTGATGGATATTTATTCGATATGATCATTCTCACGCCATTTCGAGGGGTTCAGCCATGCTAGCCATCTGCAAGACTGAACCCGTTCGGGGCGGTGTCACCGTCCAGGACGTCCTGTCGCTCGGTGAGCCGACCGGCTCGAACGTCCGCCTGCGGGTCGAGGCGGCCGGCATCTGCGGCACGGATCTGCTGATCTATAAATGGGGCGGCTTCGCGCACCGGATGACGCTGCCCACGGTCCTCGGACACGAGATCAGTGGCGTGGTCGAGGCGATCGGCCCCGGTGTCACCCGCGTGGCGGTCGGCGATCGCGTGAGTGTCGAGAGCCATCTGCCCTGCGGCCGTTGTTACACCTGCAATCGAGGCTGGAGTCACGTCTGCCCCAACACCCGTTATCCCGGGGTAGATTTCGACGGTGGCTTCGCGTCCCATGTGATGTTGCCGGAGCAGGTCCTGTTTCCCGTGCCGGGCGATATTGGTCCGCTCCAGGCGGCGATGATGGAGCCATTCGGCATCGCCGTTCACGCCAGCCAAGAGGGCAGCGGCGTATCAGGGCTGAACGTTCTTATTAGCGGCTGCGGACCAATCGGCCTGATGAATGTCGCTGCCGCCAAAGCTCTCGGCGCCAATCGCATCGTCGCGCTGGATATCAATCCGCTACGTTTGCGGGCCGCCGAGACAATGGGCGCTGATGTAACCATCGATGTGTCCAAAGGCTCGGCTGCGCACGCAGTGACACAACTAACGCGTGGTCGCGGGATGGACGTCGCAATCGACTATTCGGCCCAGGCCGGCTCTGTCGACGCACTCGAGCCCCTGATCACTCACGGCGGCGAATTGCGACTGCTCGGGGTGCCTTCCGAACCGGTACCCGTCAATCTCGAACGGTGGCTCTTCAAGGGCCTCGTCGTCCGGAGCCTCCATGGCCGGAGGCTGTTCAGCTCCTGGGAAACGGCCACCCGGCTGCTGATCGACGGCCACGTCGAGCTTCTGCCGCTCGTAAGCCACCGCTTGCCAATTTCGGATGCCCTTGAGGGTTTCGACGCGGCTCTGCGTGGCGACGCGCTCAAGATCATCTTCGAACCCAACGGGCCTGCAGGCACACCGCCCGCCAAAATCTAGAACGGGAGTACGTCCATGAACACGCCTATCAAATCCAACGCCTGGACCGGTAAAGTATTTAGCCACGGCTGGTCGGCCGGATCTGGCGGCGTTGCCGAGGTCATCGAGCCGGCGACCGGCGAAGTCCTCGGCCAAATCGGCATCGCCGACGTCAAGGACGTTGACGCCGCGGTGGCGTCGGCGCGCTCAGCCCAAGAGGCCTGGGCTGCCACGCCCTTCGACCAACGGGCCGCCATTATCCGGACCGCAGCTGAGGTGCTTAAGCGGCGCGCAGCGGAATTCGTGCAGTGGAACACGCGCGAGTGCGGCTCGATCCCGCCGAAAGGCGAGTATGAGGTCGGGATCACCTACGAACAGCTGCAACAGGCAGCCGCCCTGGCGGCGTTGCCCAACGGCAGCCTGTTTCCATCCTCCGTGCCGGGCCGGACGAACCTTTGGCAACGCGTGCCGCTAGGCGTGGTCGGCGTCATCGCCCCCTGGAACTTTCCGTTGTTCCTGGCGATGCGGTCGGTCGCCCCAGCCTTGTCGCTGGGCAATGCCGTGGTGCTGAAGCCCGACCTGCAGAGCGCGGTCACCGGCGGCGTCCTGATCGCGGAAATCTTCGAGGAAGCCGGACTGCCAGACGGGGTCCTGCATGTGTTGCCGGGCGGGGCCGAGACAGGCGAAGCCCTCGTCCGACATCCCGATGTGGCGATGATTTCCTTCACCGGATCCACGGCCGTTGGACGCTCGATCGCGGAGATCTGTGGCCGGATGCTGAAGAAGGTCGCCTTGGAGCTGGGCGGAAACAACGTCCACATCGTCCTGCCCGATGCAGACCTGGACGGCGCGGCCAGTTGCGCGGCTTGGGGCAGCTTCCTGCATCAGGGTCAAGTCTGCATGGCGGCCGGTCGTCACCTGGTGCATCGCAGCGTGGTCGATGAGTACGCCGCCAAACTGGCCACGCGCGCGGGCGCGCTCCATGTCGGCGATCCCAACGCTGGACCTTGCCATCTCGGTCCGTTGATCAACGACCGTCAAGTCGCCCGGGTGCATGAGGTAGTGACCGGCTCGATCGAGGCTGGGGCCGAGGTCCTCACCGGCGGCGTCCACGAAGGCCGATTCTATCAGCCCACGGTGCTTAAGGGCGTCACGCCGGAGATGTCAGCCTTCAAGTCGGAGATTTTCGGCCCGGTGGCGCCGATCACTGTCTTTGATACTGAGGACGAGGCCATCGCCCTGTCCAACCGCAGCGAATACGGCTTAGCCGCGTCGATCCACACGGCGTCGGCGGCCCGTGGGCTGGCGCTGGCCAAGCGGTTGAAGACGGGCATGGTCCACATCAACGACCAGCCGATCAACTGCGAGCCCCAGGTGCCCTTCGGCGGCATGGGTGCGTCGGGAAGCGGCGGGCGTTTCGGCGGACCCGCGAGCATCGACGAGTTCACACAGGCCCAGTGGATAAGCCTCGTCGAGAAACCGGTGATCTATCCATTTTAAGAACAACCGGGAATCGACCCGCCTGAACGACGTTCAGGAAGGCACTCTATAGGAGATCTAAAATGGATGCTCTGAGATACTATGTGACCCCTTTGGTCACGGCTGTCGGAATTGCCGGGTTTCTACTGGGAGGACCGTGGGTCTGGCTCGGGGCCTCGACCTTTCTGGCCCTTATGACGCTGGACATCATACTGCCTTCGGACACGGCGATGCGGCGGATTCGCTTCGGTTTTGCCGCCGATCTTCCGCTTTATCTGCAGTTGCCGCTGATGCTTGGGCTCTATGCGGCCTTCATCGTCGGGGTGCGTCAAGGCCATATCGTCCTGAGTTTGCCCGCTCAGTTCATCGGTGCCGTACTGAGCATCGCCTGGCTCAGCGGAGTTCCGACCCTGCCGGTCGCGCATGAACTGATGCACCGCCGGCACCCGCTCCCTCGTCGCTTCGCTCAAGGCCTGTCGACCTTCTACGGTGACCCCAATCGCGACATTGCCCACGTGACGACCCACCATCTGGAGCTCGATACTCACCGCGACAGTGACACGCCCCGGCGTGGCCAGAGCATCTATGCCTTCATCGTCCAGGCGACGGTCGGGTCCTATTCCGATGCTGTGCATCAGGAAGCAGAAACCCAACGCCGTCAGGGCCGTTCGGCGTGGGATCTGCGCAACCGCACCTATCAGCAGATAGCCTTGGTACTGCTGCTCCCGGTCGTTGTGGGCCTGACGGCGGGTCCCCTGGCCTTGGCCGTCACCGTCCTGGCGATGATCATCGCCAAGGGCCTGGTGGAGGGGTTCAACTATTTCCAGCACTACGGGCTGATCCGGGTCGAAGGCGCGCCGATCCAAATGCATCACGCCTGGAACCATTTGGGGGCTGTGGTCCGTCCGCTCGGCTGCGAAATTACCAACCACATCAACCACCACCTTGACGGGCATACCCCCTTTTACAAGCTCCGCCCCGAGCCCCAAGCGCCCCAGATGCCGTCGCTCTTCATGTGTTTCGCGATCGGCCTTGTTCCGCCGCTCTGGTACAGTCTGATTGCCAAACCCAAGCTGAAAGACTGGGATACCCGGTTCGCAAGCCCGAGTGAGAGGGTGCTAGCGCAGCAGGCCAATGCCAAGGCTGGATGGCCACAGTGGACCAATTAGCCGTCGCTGCTCCCAGCCTAGTAGAATCAACGATTGATTGTTAGGATCCCCGTGTTCAGTTTTCTCAAATCCAAGCCCCCGACGACCGCCTCTGTGGCTGACCAAGGCGTATTCATCGAGGTCGCGCGGGGAAAAACCTTGCTCGAGGCAGCACTGGAGCAGGGGTTAAGCTTTCCGCACAACTGTAAGGTCGGCACCTGCGGAACGTGCCTCTATCGTCTCGATGGTGGCAAGATATCGGAACTGACCTCTTCGGCGATGGGATTAACTCAGGAGCAGTTTCAGGCCGGATACCGACTGGCCTGCCAGACTCTGCCCAAAACTGATTTGACGATCACGCTCGACGAGGCGCTGAAGCGAACCCAGCCCGTCGTCGAGGTCGGCGGCCGGGTGGCGAGCCTGGCCCATCTGACGCACGACATCGTCGAGCTGAGGGTCGATCTGGACGAGCCGATCCGGTTTCAGCCCGGCCAGTACGCCGAGCTGCTGATCGACGGCGTGGCGGCGTGGCGGAGTTATTCCTTCGCCAACCCGCCCCATGCCTCGAACGCCAGCGTGCATTTCCATGTGCGGCTGGTGCCGGGGGGACAGTTCACCGGCTGGCTGTTCGCCGCTTCCAGACTGGGTCAGGCGGTGAGAGTGCGGGGCCCCTATGGCCAGTTCGGCCTCAAGCCCGGAGCGTCGCCCATCATCTGTGTCGCGGGCGGCAGCGGCCTCGCGCCGATCAAATGCATGCTCGAGGGCGCGTCCCCGGAAGCGCGGCGACGTCCGGTCATCGTGCTGTTCGGGGCGCGGACCGAACGCGACATCTACGGTCTGGACGCCTTTGAGGCCCTGAAGAACACCTGGGAAGCCGATCTGACCTTCACCCCGATCTTGTCGGCTGAACCCGCCGATTCCTCATGGACCGGCGGGCGAGGATTGGTGACCGACTACATCCAGACCATCCCGGACATCGACCATGCACAAGCTTATCTCTGCGGCCCGCCTCCCATGGTGGACGCCGCCGAGGCGGCGCTGTCGAAGGCCGGACTGACGTCCGACCGTATCTTCGCGGACAGGTTCTTCGACAAGAGCCGGGTCGCGGCGGCCTAGAAAATTCACAACCACACAGGGAAGACTCACATGGATATCCAAGCCGCCGTCGTGCGCCAATCGGGCGGACCCTTCGTGCTCGAAGACGCCAGGCTGAACGAACCGGCCGACGACCAGATCCTGGTCAAGCTGGTCGCCACCGGACTCTGCCATACCGACCTGATCTGCCGGGACCAGCACTATCCCGTGCCGCTGCCCATGGTGTTCGGCCATGAGGGCGCGGGCGTGGTCGAGAAGGTCGGCCGCTCGGTCACCAAGGTCGCACCGGGCGACCATGTGGTGCTGACCTTCTATACCTGTGGTCGATGCGAGGCTTGCGTTTCCGGCGACCCGACCAGTTGCGCGAACTCGTTCGTGCCGAACTTCATGGGCCGCGGCGTGGGGGGCGAATGCACCATTCACGACCATGACGGCGGCGAGTTGAGCGCGAGCTTCTTCGGGCAGTCTTCCTTCGCAACCTATGCACTGTCCTATGAGCGGAACACTATCAAGGTCAACAAGGACGTGCCGCTCGAAATTCTCGGGCCGCTGGGCTGCGGCATCCAGACCGGCGCGGGATCGGTGCTGAACGCGCTCAACCCCTCCGCCGGATCGACCATCGCGATCTTCGGCGCGGGCGCGGTGGGCCTCTCGGCCGTGATGGCCGCGGTGATCGCCGGCTGCACCACGATCATCGCGGTCGACGTAAAGGAGAACCGGCTGGCCCTCGCCACCGAGTTCGGGGCCACCCATGTGATCAACGCCGGGACCAGCGATCCGGTGGCGGAAATCGCCAAGATCTGTCCGGGCGGAGTCGCCTACGCCCTGGAGACGAGCGGCATTCCCGCCGTCCTCGGTCAGGCGATCGCCAGTTCGAGCATAGGCGGCGAGATCGGCATCGTCGGCGCGCCGGCCATGGGCGCCACGCTTCCGGTGGATATCAACTTCCTGCTGTTCAACCGAAAGCTCAGGGGCATCATCGAAGGCCAGGCGAATTCCGAGATTTTCATCCCTCGGCTGATCGCCCTCTACCAGCAGGGCAAATTTCCCTTCGATAAGTTGATCAACTTTTACGAGTTTGATCAGATCAATCAGGCAGCGGCCGACTCCGAAGCCGGGGGCACGTTGAAGCCGGTCCTGAGAATGCCGGCTTAGCTGGGGTTTGAGGAGGCAATGCCGCCTTCGGAATTATCCCGGCGGCGGTCATCAAACCACAACAAAGGGGGGACCCGCAATGTCAACGCCGGCCTCCAGATATGACTCGGGGAAAGGGGGACGGGCGTTACCGTTGCTCGAAAGACGGGCTGCAACATGAAGCTTACTTTAGTCACGAGCTTAGGCCCGCAGATCTTGGGGCGGCGTTGCCCACGTTCAACGACAGGTATGGTAGCGGCATGAAAATGCTCAATCGCCCCTAGTCTTGTAGTTTTGCGGCGGAAAACGAGAAAATGGGAGAGGGAATATGAAGATTAAAATTGGGACGGCGCTGGCGCTTATAGCAGCTGGATCAGCATCGCCAGCATGGGCGACGGACACTTTTACACTGGAGGGGTTTGGCGCGATCTCGCGCGGCTTGGGCGGAGCTGCCGTCTCGCTTGACGTGGGACCTGCTGGGATCATGAGCAATCCGGCAACTCTATCACTTTCGACAGACAGTCAGGATCCCGATTCGAATTCCCAGCTGCTCATCGGTCTCGACATGATAGCAGCAAATATAGATGCTTATGATAATACTACAGGAGCGAAAGCTGCCTCACGCACGCATTCACGCAACCGCGGCCCATATTTTGCGCCCCAGCTAGCGTATATCAGGCGCTCGGGCAAGTTCACTTTCGGGGTCGGCGCCTTTGCGCAGGGTGGGCTTGGCAGCGAATATGGCAAGAACAGCTTTCTTTCCAACGGTCTTTCGGGTGCGCCGACGGGTTTGGATATCTCGAGCCGCATGTTCGCTTTTGATATTCCTGCAGCGGTGAGCGTCAAAGTAAACGACCGATTGACGATTGGCGGCTCGATCGATGCGATATGGATCGGCCTGAACCTTAACGAGCAACTCCAAGCCGATCAGGTTGGATCGTTGATAGGCAGTGGGAGAGTCTCCGGTAGCCTCGGTCCGGTACTCGGTGGCATTCCCGGGCTCGACGCAGTGCATTTTGGATTAACCCGGAATAGTTTCTTGCTTAACGGCGTTGACGGCTGGGGCCTGGGCGGGCGTTTCGGCTTCACCTACAAGCTCACGCCTTCTACGACGATCGGCGGCGCATATAATTTCGAAACCAACGTTGCCGATCTGAAAGGGCGTGCGACTCTGACGGCAGTGTCGACCGTCGCCGGGCAAATCCCGCTCACCGGCAGGATTCGTGTCCGCGACTTTCAGATGCCTGCGCGGCTTTCCATAGGGATCACCCAGAGGTTTGGCCCTCAGATCTTGATCACTGCTGAGTATCAACTCGCGTTCTGGAAACATGCGATGAAGAATATAAATGTCGGATTTGAAGCCGACGCCGGCGGGGATATCAACGTTCTCCTGCCACAGAACTACGGGAACCAGAACATTGTGGCAGTGGGCGGGGCCTACGAAATGGGATCTGTGACGTTCCGCGCGGGCGGGCGATTTGCTTCTCAAGCAACGCCGGGAGACACACTCTTGGCGATCGTTCCAGGTATCCCGAGATATCATGCGTCTGCTGGTCTGACCTACAAGGTTGGCAAACGCCAAGCGATCGACTTCGCATATTCGCACGCCTTCAAAGAAAGAGTGTCGAACGATGTTTTGCCCAATACCTCACAGCCTATTAGCATCACTCATTCCCAGAACAACCTTTCTATTGGCTACAGGCTGAGCCTTTAGAGTTGGAAAAAGGACTTTTTAAGGCTATGCGATAGTTCGGAAGACGAGTATATTGAGAAGGTAGCGAAGGCATCAATGACTACTTTCATCCTTGGCTTTATCTAAAATCTGTTCAAAAGTTGACCGAACATGGAGAAGTGAAATGGCTCTCACCGGAGTAACCCGCCCTGGCTACGTACAGCTGCGGGTTCTAGACCTCAATGAGGCGATCCAGCATTACCGTGACCGGATCGGTCTGAATTTGGTTGGCGTGGAAGGCGGGCGTGCTTTCTTTCAGGCATTTGACGAGTTTGACCGTCATAGCATAATCCTGCGTGAAGCGGAATCTGCCGGGTTCGACCGGATGGGCTTCAAGGTCGCCAGGGATGGCGATCTCGATCATTTTGCCGAGCGTCTTCTCGACCTGGGCGTCCATGTCGAGGTCATACCTGCCGGTGAGGATCCCGGAGCCGGGCGAAAGATCCGCTTCAACACCCCGACCGGACATGTGTTCGACCTTTATGCGGAAATGGATTTGTCTGAAAACGGGCCGGCGGTGCGTAATCCCGACGTCTGGATCGCAGAGCCTCGTGGCATGCGGGTGACCCGTTTTGATCATTGCGCGCTTAGCGGCATAGATATTTCAGCGAGTGCCAAGATTTTTATTGAGGCGCTTGACTTCTCGGTTACCGAGGAACTCGTTGACGAGACTTCAGGTGCTCGACTAGGCATCTTTTTATCCTGCAGCACAAAGGCCCACGACGTGGCGTTCCTCGGCTATCCCGAGGATGGTAGAATTCATCATACGTCCTTCCGTGCCTATCCGGTTAACGCAGACACCCACTACATGTCT
>NZ_RWKS01000042.1:0-15022 GCF_003985085.1 Sphingomonas sp. TF3
GTTGCTTCGAACAACGACGGCTGCGCAATTGCTCGATCCGATGAAGCCAAGGCACTTGGCATCAAGATGGGTGATCCCATACACAAGATAAAGGACAAGATAAAGGCGCACGGCATTCGTGTGCTGTCGTCCAACTACACGCTCTATGGTGACATGCAGCGCCGCGTACTTGCGGCCGTCGAGCCGTTCGCGCGGGACATAGAGGTCTATAGTATCGACGAGAGCTTCTTGGACCTTGCGGGCTTCGAGGACCGCGATCTGGTGGCGCACGCCCAGGCGATGCGCGCCCAAGTCCTGCAGTGGACCACCATTCCGACCTGCGTAGGCATCGGCCCGACGAAGACATTGGCGAAGCTCGGCAATGCGGCAGCCAAGAAAAACCCGCTCTTTGACGGTGTCGCGGACCTCCGCCACGAGCCGATCCGCGATTGGGTGCTGGAGCGCTTCCCCGTCGAGGATGTTTGGGGCGTCGGCAGCGCGACCGCGCGGAAGGTGAAGGAACTGGGGATCCACACCGCGGCCGCACTCCGCGACATGCCGGTCAAGCAGGCGAGGAGCATGGGGACTGTCGTGCTGGAGCGTCTCGTGGCCGAGCTGCGGGGCGTGCCGGCCGCCGTGGTGGAGACGATCGAGCCGCAGCGGAAGGGCATGGCGGTGACACGCTCGTTCGGCCAACCCGTGACGGATTTCGATGTGCTGATGGGGGCAATCGCACAATACGCGATGCGCGCCGGAGAGAAGCTGCGTTCGCACGGGCTGGTCGCCGGCAGGCTCACGGTCCTGTTCCATACCAACCGCTTCGCCGACCGGCCGCAATACGGCGCTTCGCGAACACTGAGCCTGCATCCCATGACGGCCGATGGTCTGGAGCTCGTTCGTGTCGCGCGGAAGGGAGCAGAGCATGCTTGGCGAGACGGGTACGCCTACACCAAGGCCGGCGTGATGCTCGAGGACCTGGTGTCGGCCGAGCTGCGGCCGCGCACGCTGTTTGAAGATGAGGCGGACAACGGCCGGCGCGAGAGGCTAATGGCCGCCCTCGACGACATCAATGGCAAGTTCGGCCGGTTTACCGCGGTGCCGGGCACTCAGGGGTTCAAGCGGGAATGGCGGATGCGGGCGGCCGCGAAGTCGCCGGCCTATACGACCCGGATCTCGGACGTGCCCGTGGTGCGCGCGTAGTTGCGGGAACGAGTCCGACGCGCGAGCGATTCCAATAGGTGAAGCGCTTCGATCCCCCTCCGAGCCGGGAAGAGCTCAACGCCCTTCCAGTGGTCGCGCCAGACCTGCCGGAGGCGATGCACTTCATGGACTGTCCGGCATGCGGTCAGGCGATCGATTGCCGCAACCTGGGCGACGTGCTTCACCATGATCAGCCCGGGCACGAGCCGATCCCGCATGGATCGCTGGGCGCGCGTTCTCTCGCCTTTATCGAGCCGATGTTGCCGACGCTCGTCGACGTGCCGCCTGCCGGCGAAGATTGGCTGCATGAGGTGAAATACGACGGCTACCGAACCCAGATCGTGATCGATGGCGCAGCGCGGCGTGCGTTCACGCGTAACGGTCACGATTGGAGCGCCAAATATGCGCCGCTGCTGGGCGCGGCCGAGCTGTTGGGGTGCCGTCGTGCGATCATCGACGGCGAGGTCATCGTTCAGGACGAGGCAGGACGCTCGGATTTCGCCGCGCTGCGAACCGTGATCGGCCGCAGCCCCGAGCGCCTCGTGTTCATGGCCTTCGATCTGTTGCATCTCGATGGGCGAGACCTGCGCCCGCTCGCTGTCGAGCAGCGGCGTGAGCGCCTCGAGGAGCTGCTGGGCGAGTTTGATCCGGCGAACCCCATCCATTTCAGTGCCGACGTGCGCGGGGGCGGCGTGCAGTTCTTCGACGCTGTCGACGCCATGGGACTTGAGGGCATCGTGTCGAAGAAGCGCGACACCCGTTACGCGAGCGGCCGGGCGAAGACCTGGTTGAAGACAAAGGCTTGGACCGAAGCCGAGTACCTGGTGGTCGGCACAGAGGCGACGCCGGGGGAACCGGTCTCCGCACTATTGGCGCGCGAGACGCAGGACGGGCTCGAATATGCGGGTGGCGCCGCCATCACCCTGCCCGCCGATCGCCGCGAGCTGTTCTACGCCGCGGCCGAGCAGCTGCAGCGCGATCGGCCGCCCGCCGGCATGCCACGGTCGAAGCGCGCGCGCTGGATCGAGCCGAGGATGCGCGTTCGCGTGCGCCATCTGAAAGGTAGCGAGAAGGTGCGGCATGCGACCGTGGTCGACGTGACAGAACTGGCCGGCGTTAGGCGTCTATCTCGATGAGGTCGTCGGGCGGCGTCTCGACCTGGCGGATCATCTCGCCGGCGTAGGGCTGGACGAGCGTGAGAGCGTCGGCCGCGCTGCCGTCGAGCCATTGCAGCAGGTCGCAGGGTCGCAGGATCACCGGCATCGCCTTAGGATGCCACGGCTTCACGAACTCGTTGGGGTTCGTCGTGGCGAAGGCATAGGCCTCGCCCCGCTCGGTCGGCCGCCACAGGCCGGCGAAGAAGCCGATCGGCTGATCCGGAAGGGCGAACCACATCTGCCGCGGCTTGCCATCGTCGCCGGTGCCACCTTCAGGATGCGGCTCGGCAAACCAGGTGAACGGCACGATGCAACGCCGCTCCGCGCTCGCGATCGATGGCTTCCACATCGGCGAGGCGAGGTTCCGGGCGTTCGTGACGTACTTGTCGAGCTTGATTTCCGGGTCGCGCTTGCTCGGCACCTTGGTCGGAAAGCCCCATTCGAGCAGCGCCATCTCCAAGGGCCGGTTGCCGGCCGCGCTCCGGCGCACGATCGGGCCGTGTCTGGCGGTCTTCTTGCCGGTTGGAAAGATCTCGCGCGCTGGCGGGAACACTTCGTCGGGCGCATAGGGGGGCTCGAATCCGCACGCGCGCATAACGGCGGCCTGTTTCGCGGAGATGCGGTAGCGGTTGCACATGCGCGAGCTTCTGCCACGTTCGGGCGGGACTGTCAGGCGATCGGCGGTAGGGAGAACGATGAAGCTGACCAGTGACGCCGTCGAAGTAGTGAACCGCAACGCGCTTGTCACCGTGGCGCTCAACCAAGGCTACAACGCGTACCTGCCGGTGTACGACAACGGCATCGATCTCATTCTGCTCAACGAGGCGACCGGCGACACCAAGCTCGTGCAGCTGAAGGGTCGGTGGACCATCGACAAGAAGTATATCGGGAGAAATATCTGGGTGGCGTTCCCGGATCGTGGTGTCTGGTATGTCGCTCCGCATGACGAGATGCTCCGCCTAGGCGAGCGGCACACCGGCACCGATAGCTGGGCCAAAGGCACCTACAGCAAGAGTCCCTTGAGCAAGGCCGACCGCGAGGAATTGGCTGCCTATCGGTTTGGCGAGCCGGACAGCGTTATGGAGGATGCGGCGAAGCTCGGCGGCTAAGGGCGAACGTCAGCCTCTTGGCAGCCTTAGAGAGCGAGCCCAACGCAGAGCAGGAAGATGGCGGCCGAGCCGGCGACGAGTTTGCCTCCAGCGAGAACGCGCGCTGCTCGACCGGAACGGAGCCGCTTGCCTGTCCTGTCCATGCCCGTCCGGAGGCCGAGCACGCCGTCGGCCGCGAGCACGCTGCCGATGATGAACAGCAGAACCGAGAATCCCTTGGCGAATGCGTGGGGCGTCAGGCCGGTGATGATGAAGGCGGCAACCAGTGCGATCGTGAAGAGTCCGTAGAGGGCAAACCCCACGTCCAGCAGGCCGCGCAGTCGCTTCGGGCCGTTCCAGTCGGTCGGCCAGCGTAGAAGGACCATCGGGCGGAGACAGAGCCGGCAGCTTTGAACGTGAGCCTCCTTCGGCCAGTGGTCGATTGTATGTCCGCAGTAGGGGCATCCTGGTCGACGATACGGGAACGCGGTCGCCGGGCTCAGCATGGTGGTGTCTCCGTTCGCGAGGCGAGGTAATAGGCGGCGATTACCGCGCCACTGATCGTTCCCTCGACCGTCACCGGGCTCCCGATCAGGTGGCCCAAGGGAACGTCGCCGGTCAGGCGCCAGCGCATACCGTCAGCCTCGAGGAGCATCGGGCCGCGCGGTGTCATCTCGACGACGCCGGCAAGCCGTGTTGGACCGGCAGTGGTCATTCCGCCGCCTCCGCGAGGGCGTCGATCTCCTCGGCCGCCGCGCCGTTGAAGCACGCGATCGGGCAGTGGAGCAGAAGCCGCCCGTGTGAGCGCAGCTTCTTGCCATCGAGCCTGATCGGGTCGCGCGCGAGCCGCTGGCAGGGCTTGTTCGATCGATTGCGGAACGCGCAGGGTGCGGCGAGTGGAGGTAGGGGCAGCTCGACCACCGGCTCCGGTTCGGGAGCGGGCAGCGGTTCGCCGAAGAGATCGCACTGGTCCATGACGTGCTGCGATCAGCCACCTAGCGGGGCCGCGTTGCCGAAGCGGTTCGCTCGGCGGGCGCCAGGCTCGATGCAGAGCCATAGCTGGGCGAAGATCGAGACCGCAGCCGTACCCATCAGGAGCGGAGCGCTCGTGTCGAGCGGGTCGCCGAGAAGGGCCAGGAGCGCGATCCAGATCGTGTTGAGGCCTGACCATCCGACGTCGTGGAGCCGCTTCACCATCACCGCGGACGCGATCCAGGCGGCCATCGCCATGGAACCGAGCAGGGCGGGTTGAGACAGCCCGGCGAGGAAGTGGACGAAGCGGATGTCGTACCGGCTCGCGAACAGCAGCACCCAGCTGGCGGCGATCGTCGCGACGAACGGCAACCGCCCCACCCTGCCCCTATAGGCGAACAAGACCTCGCCAACATCCATCCCCCTCTCCTTTACCTGGGCGTCCCTGCCGCGAGCGGCGGGCTGACGGCCGGAGGAGTCGCGCCGACGGGCGGAGAGATCCTTGTCTGCGCGTCGACCGTGAGCTTCCTGAAGCTGTCGAGCAGGACAAGCGAGGTGATCTTGCCGATGTCCGTCGACGTGTAGGCACCCCCGAGAGCCCCGACCCCGAGGCTCAGGAGAAGGCCGCCGCCTACCACCGTGACGTCGCGCTTGCGCGCTGCACCCGTAGCAACGGCCGTCTGGACGCCCGTTTTCACGTTGACGAGCGTGAGCATGGTCTGGCTCTCGAGCGTCTTGGTCTTGAGCCCGACGGCCGAACCGAACGTGCCGCCGACTCCGCCACCCCCACCACGGGCATTGCTGTCCAAGTAGAGGACCTGGGCGGTAAGGAGGTAATCGGCCGCGCGTAGCGTGGCCTGGTTGAGGGCGGCACCATTGGCAACCGAGCCGCCGGCGGCGAGCTGGCGTTCACGCTGCAGGGCGTCGAACGCGCCACCACGGTCGACCACCTCGAAACAGCCCGAACGGGCTGTCAGGAGCTTCAGGAGGGGCAAGGGATCAACCTTGGCAGTGGACCCGCCGTTCTGCCGTTCGGCGAGTTGCACTAGCGCGCGCATGCCGGGAGGAAGCTGATCCTCGACGCCGGCGACGCTGCGATCCTCGACCAGCGCGACCGTGCCGAGCGGCTGAGAGCAGCGTGGCAGTTCGGACGTCTCGTCGACGCCAGTGCCGCCCTTTCCCAGCTTTTGCGCGAAGGCGGTTGAGGGTGTGACGGCCGCGAGAGCGGCCGTTACGGCGAGGAGAATAGCCCGGTTAGGCACGCTTCTTGGCCGCATGCTTGGCCGGGTCGCAGATGCCGGCACGCTCCTCCGCCTCGGCGACCTTCTTCGCCTCGTCGCAGTCCTTGCAGTCGGCGCAGTCGGCGCAGTCGGCACATTCGGGGCAATCCTTGCAGTCGCCCTTCGCATGGGCGCCGGCGTGTTCCTTCCAGTGCGCCTTCTTGAGGCTGACCTTCGCGGCGGCATCCTCCCCGGCCTTCTCGCCGGCGAAGCTCGCCATCGCGAGGAGAACGGGGCTGGCGGGCGTTGCGCTCGCGACTGCGGGCATGCCTACGGCGAGAGCGATTGCCCCCCACGCGGCGAAACGTAGTAGCATCATGGTGTTTGATCCTTTCTTGCATTGTGAAGGCGGCTGCGATGTCGCAGCGCCGTTGGTGGCAAGGCCACCACTCCCGGCGGCCGGAGGGCCGGCGAGGTCTTCGCCGCCGCGTAGATGCGCGGGACGATCCTTTGGGCGGAAAACTCCATCCCGGAATGCTGCAGGATAAGTGGACCCGGGGTCATCGCAGTGGCTCTGGCCGGGTGACGTTGAGGCGCGTGTGTAGGTTGCCGTCGGGCCGACGTCGTAAATCGATGATATGTGTTGCCGTCCGCTCGAACGTCATAGGCTTGACGACGGTCTCATAAGACGTGTTCGGGCCGAAAAACCGTATCGGGCCGTGCCACTTCTGCCCTTCAATGAGGCGCATCTGATAAGTGCCGCGGGGTACGGGCACGCGGACTCGATCGTCGCCGGCAACGTAGATCGAGAGGACGTGCTCTCGTGTGTCCGGGTCGATGAGCTGAACGACTGCGTTAGCGTTGCTCGTCTGCACCTCGAGCCAGCTCGTAAGCCGCTTAGTGCTGAGCGATGTCGCGACCGTGACGCTACCGGACTCTGGGAAAGACTGCGCGGCCGCAAGGTCCGGGATCCAGCCACTCCGCTTGGCAGCGCCATACATCGGGATCAGCGTCAGCAGAGCTGAAAGGCCGAGGATCCAACCCTGCAGCGGGTGGGCCTTGAACCTGGGCGACGGTCTATATCGACCCTTCTGGTAGTCGTGGCCCCGGTTCTTGGTGCTGAACCATGGCTCTGTGAACTCAACCCGCGACTTGGCGTCGATCCACGATGCGCTGCCGAGCGGCAGCGATTTGGCATCGCGGGCCTTCGCAGCCCGCGCATCGCGCGCGGCCTTGCCGAACCCCCAGCGAACCTTTCCGTCGTCGAGTCCCTGCCGCTTTCGATACCGCTCGCGCATGTAGTCGCGATCATCGAGGCCCATGTGTTCCCCCCTGAGTTGGCTGGCTTGCTGCAGACGCGAGGAGTGTGCCGCCGCCTGTCTGGAGGCTTCCCATGCGGTCGTAGAGCCCCTGATCGCGGTGCATCGCGATCTTCAGGAACACGAGCGTTTCGACCAGGACGGCCATCCACACGGCGCACTCGCGCGATCCGATTGCCGGCGGCGTGTCCGTGAGCGCGACCCACGCGAGCCCGGCGAGTCCGATTGCCGTGGCGAGCCTGACGCCCGATCGGAGGCCTGCGGGAAGCGGTGGCGCGCCCGAGCGCCGCATACAGCCCGGACCGGCGAGATTACCGGCCAGGTAGAGCAGCACGGTCGCGTAGATCGCCGAGAGCAGCTGGGCCTCAAGCATGGCTGGCCTGCCGTTCGGCTATGGCGACCGCGCCAGGCGATCCCTCAGGGTGGAGCAGCGGAGCGAGCGCCTGGCGGACGTTCGACAGGGTGGGCTTGGTCCGGCCGGGGATGCGGATCGTGGTATAGCCCGCCCGGGCGGTCATCGCGTCGCGCACCGCGTCGCGGACCGCGTTGTGCGAGTAGTCGTCCACCTCGATCAGGGCGACGATCGCGCCGCTCGTCCGGTCCTGCACGACGAAGTCAACGATCTTCTGCGAGAAGCTGTTGCGGTCGGCGTGCGAGACCTTCCGTCCGATCCGGCGTGGAGCCTGCAGAAGCGCGCCCATCGCGACCTGGGCATGGACCCGGTGCGCGGGCAGGATGCGCTCGATCGCGACCAGCATCGCCAATTCGCGGTCGGTGAGGAACCGCTTCGCGACCGGCGCGGGCGGTCCACCGAGCCCGAGCGTGATCTTCAATAGGCCTAGCAGCGCGAGCGCGCAGACGATGAAGACGAGCAGCGCCACGGGGGAGCCGGTGATCTGGCTCATGGGTTGCGATCTCCGCTGGTCGCGGCCGGCGAGGAAGTGCCGGCAGGCGTCGACACCGCCATCCACTCGCGCTGCGGGATCATGTCTGCGGTGCTGATCGGATGATCGCGGCGGGATGAATCCGGGCCGAGAAGGGTCGTGAAGGCGACAAAGGTAGCGAGGCCGATCGCGCCGAGACCCAGCGTCCTCCAGAAGCGCCGCTCTCCCTGGCGGCAGCGTGCGCGGTCCTGCTCATACTCGCGGTCCCGGGCCGCGCGCTCGGTCGCCTCTCCCATAGCGAGAAGCTCGGTCGCCGCGGCCTCACGCCGGTTGCAGAGGTCGCGCAGCGCGAGCGACGCCCGATAGACGGGATCCTCTGCTCGGTAGCGGCCCTGCTCGGCGAGCGCGATCGCCAGCCCGCCGAGATCTTCGGCTTGAAGGCGCAGCATGGCGGCGCGCTGCCGCCAGTCGGTTGAGCTCTCCGTGTGCATGCTCATGTCCCCCGATCGGACGGCGCGGCCGGCGGACCCGAACCACGCCGGCCTGCCCGTCACCAACCGTCCCGACGGCCCTCGCCGCTGTCCTTCAGCCCGCGGCGGTCCAGGTTGGAGCGCCGGATCTCCAGCTCGATCCCGTCACCCTTGTCGCGCGTGCGGATGTCCCGCGGGTCCACACCGTTGCGCTTGGCGAAATCCTCGGCGGCTTTCTCGCTTCCGAACTTGCCGACGTCGTCGAAATCCCATCCACTCATGTCGTCGTCTCCATCATCCGGCGGTCCGGCCGGTCGGTCGTCACAGGTCGAGCCCTAGGCTGCGTTCCGGCAGCGGCGGCAGGATGTCGCCGCGGTCTGGCTTGAGGTCGGGCGGTGATTTCAGGTCATCGACCTTGGGCAGCGCCGGCTTGCCGTTGCCGTCCACGGGCGCCGGTGGGTCGCCGGGCAGCGGCGGCAGGTCCTTGAGGTCGATCGGGCCGGGGTCGAACTTCTCGCGCGGGCCTGCGCCGGGGGTGCGCTCGCGATCGACGTCGAGGCGGCCGATCGTCTCCAGAGCGGAGGTCTTGTTGCCGGCGTTGTGGTCGAGCTGGCGCTCCAGCTTCTCCTTGTCATCGACCACCATCGTCAGCTCGTCGCGGACACGGGTGACGCCGACATTGAACAGGCGCTGGTTGGAGAGGTTGCGCTCCTGGCTCGACATGACGGTGATCGCCTTGTCGGTCGTGATGCCCTGCGCCATGTGCATGTTGAGCGAGTAGGCAAGGTCGAGGCGCGACAGCATTGGGTCGCCGAGATCGAGCGTCAGGCGCTCCTTGCCCGCCGTCTCGACGGTGACGCCGTTCGCATCGATCGTGAGCACTCGCGCGAGCGCCGAACTGTGGAGGTTGCGGTCCTTGTCGGTGGCGGTCCAGCGGATACGGTCGCCCTCGCGAAGGTGGAGATCCTTCTTTTCGCTGAGCTGCAGGCGGTCTCGCTTCTCGGTCGGCGACAGCTTTTGCGGGTCGAACCGGATGCGCTTGTTGCCGAGTTTGAGGTCGACCTTGCCGTTGGGGTGGACCTTGTCGACGTCGTAGCGACCGGCGACAAGGCCGACGTCCTGCCCGCCTCCCCTGCCCACCTCGAGCGTCTGCCCGGGCTGGTAGGTCAAGGCGTAGCGCAGCTCCTCGCGCGTCGTGTTGACGCGCTCATAGACGGTGAGGTGGATGCCCTCCCCGCGCACGCTGCCCTCGCCGGCGAGCCCGTCCTGGATGCGCTGGTTGATGATTGCGCGCGACGCCCGCCCCGAGGCGAACACGGCGGTCGCGTCTCGTTCTTCCGGCGAGAGCCCCAGCCACATATCGGCCGCGTGATGGGCCGGGCTCTGGTGTTCGACCACGTTGTCGCCCAGCACCTTCATCGCCTTGCCGGCCTCCCCGACGTTGGCGAGCGCGGCGACGGTGCGCAGCTGGTCGGTGCGCTGGCGGATGTTCTCGTCCATCCGCGCCATCGTCCCGCCGCCCGCTTGGATGAGGGCGAAGGACTTGCCGGCGTCGATCGAGGAGAGCTGCTGCCGGTCGCCGACGAGGACAAGCTTCTCGACGCCGAGCGCGGCCGAGATCTGGTGCAGCTTCAGCATGTCGTCGCTCGACACCATGGAGGTCTCGTCGACGATGAGCATCTGGCCCGCGAAGGTGGCGCGCGCCTGGTCGTAGGCGTCGGTGTCGCGATTGGTGACGTGGCGCTCGTTGGCCATGATGAAGGAGGCGATCGTCTGCGACTTGATCCCCGCCCCCTCGGCCAGGTCCGCGACCATCTTGTTCTGGAAGGCTAGGCCGGTGACGGTGCGCCCCTCGCCTTCCGCGACGCGCGCGACCGCCTGCAGCATGGTCGACTTGCCGGCGCCCGCGATCCCCTGCACCACGACGGTCCGGTCCTCGGACGACACGATCAGCGTCGCGGCCGCGAGCTGGCCGGCGTTCAGTTCGCGATCCGCGGTGGCCTGTAGCCGCTCGGGAGCCTCGCTGGCGGCGATCATGGGGGTGGACTGGCCCTTCCCCTGCTCGACCGCCTTGAGGATGCTCTCCTCGGTCCTGAGCGCCTCCTGCGTCGTCACCATGCGCGGACGGGTGTCGTTCTCTCGCGTCTGCCCGGCGATCAACCGACCGCGCTCGACCAGCTGTTCGACGCGACGCTCGACATGGTCGATCGTGACGCCTTTAAGCCCAAGGTCGAGCGCGGTCTTTCCGAGCATGGTGGTGCTGAACGCCGCCTCCCGCTCCGACAGCATCCGGACGGCCGAGGCGACCGCCAGTTGCGCGCGCGCCTCCGCGGGCGACTGGGTGATGCGGCCAAGGCCGCGGTCGACCAGCGGGTCGCGCGGCCGCAACACGCTGCCCAGCTTCTCCCATGCGCTCGTCACTGCGTCGGTGACGGCGCGATAGCCCCGCTCGACGGCCCTGTCGGGCGTCCGCTGATCGGAGCGGGACTGTGCGGCTTCGAGCAGCGCCTTCCCATCGAAGCCAAGGGCCGCGGCCTTCTCGATCCAGTCGCGTTGCAGGCCCTCGCGATCCTCGACGTTCAGTTTGGGGTTGCGCGTGTTCGTCGTGACGCCGTCGCGACCCTTATGGGATGTAATCCCCAATTCGGCCGCCTTCTCGAGGATCGCCTCGCGCCGCTGGCTGAACGCCTCCAGCACCGCCTTGGGAACGCCGGCAATCTCGAAGGTGCCGTGCTTGCCCTTGAGCTCAACCTGGTAGCCGAGCTTCTCCATCTCCTCGCGCAGGAATGCGTGGTAGATGGAGCCGATCACGGAGTTGTTGCTCCAGATCTTGTCGGCGTGGAGTGCTTGCCACTTGCCGTCCGGCATCTTGGTGAGGTTGGCGATGACCGCGTGAACGTGCGCCTGGGGGTCGAGCGCGCGGCTCGTGTCGTGCTGGAAGAGGGCATAGACGAGGTTGCCGGTCTGGATCGGCACCTTGCGTCCCTCTATGTCCTTCCGGCCTTCCGAGAGGTTCTTCTCGACCCAAGCCATCGCACGCGCGACGGCCTTCATGTTCGCACCGTTCTCGCCGAGAATGCGCTTGTCGCCGGTGACGTAGGCGAGCACCGAAACCGACTTTGGCGCGGAGAAGGTGAGGTCGACGCCCGATCGCCGGTTCTCGACCTGGGCGATCCCCTCGCCGCTCGGCAGCACACCGTTGAGGATGCTCTCAAAGGCATCCTTCGTCACCTCGCCGGAGAGGCCAAGGTCCGACGCGCCGTCGCCGCCCCAGGCGCTGATCTCGGAGCTGCCCTCGGCGGTGTAATAGTCGTCCTTGGCGAAGTAGCCAGCGGCACCGGACGCGGATCGGACGGAGGCAACGGAGAGCATCAGTCGGCTCCCGGCGAGAACGACAGGCGGTGCGGGGATCCGTCATCATCGCCCGTCCGGCATTGGCCACGATCTGCCGCGCGCGCGGCGAGCAGCGTTGCCCATATCCGGCCGAGCCGGAGCCGCTCGAAATGGCTGGCGACACGGACGAGGCAGGCGGTCGCGACATAGGCACCGCACGATGCCGACCAGGCGGCGACCAGCTTGAGCGCGAAGGCCAAGGGTACGATCGGCCCCGCCCGGCCCAGTGCCATGGTCCAGATGGTCACGGCGACGATCGCCGGCACGATCAGAGGCCCGAACATCACTGCCGGCCGGATCCACGGCACGCGCTGGGTGATCCGCATGAAGGCGAAGAAGCCGACGGCGGCACCATGCGAGCCGGCGATCATGGCGGCGACCCCGAGATGGCTCGCGTCAGCGATCATCGGACCGCCCTCCCAGCGCGATGATGGGCGCGTTGCACCCGACCGGATGGGGGCGGCCCGAAGCGAGAACGGGAGCGGGGCCGGTGCGACGGATCGGGGTGACGCCCAGCACCGGCTAGATTCCCATTCCCATGTCGCCGTCGTCGCGGCCGGCGGAGAAATCCTGCCGCAGTTCGACGATGGTCTGATCCTCGACCTGGGGAGCGGTCTGGTGACTGCGGCCGTCGCGCCGATCGTCACGGTCGCGGGATTGAGCGGTCTCCTGTTCGGGGCCGGACCGGGCAGCTTGCGCCTTGTCGGCGGCATGCTCGCGCGGGGTGTCGCCCTCGTTGCGATCGCTGTTGTTATCGCGGGTGCGGGCAACCGTGCCGTCCTTCTCCTCCTCGACTTCCGAGGTCAGGATGCGAGCGGCCATGTCCTTCGCGATGTTGGGATCGGCGGCCTCCTCGATCACCTGCAGCGAGCCGTCCCGCCCGCCGGCTTCTTGCCCCTCCTCCTCGTCGAACACCCCTTCTCCGCGCTTAGACCGAACCGGGGCCATGTCGGGGCGCGCGAGGAAGCCCTCGGCGATTTGAGGATAGTCTTTCCACACGAGCTTGATGCGGGCAGCGGGGAAGCCGTCAGGGAACTTCACGAAGCCGTTCATCGACGGCAGGTTCGTGATGTCGTCGGCGATCACGAGCGGTTCGACCTGCTTGCGCGGGGTCAGCGTCGAGGCGTCGCGGGTGTTGTTGTAGCCGTAGCTGTAGGCTTCATCCATCTGCCGCACTTCTCGGTTGCCGATGTAGCGGGCGCACTGCTCGGCGGTGTCGAGATCGGCGGTGGCGAGGATGAGCTTGGAGCGGGCGAGCGAGGCGAGATTGCGGGCGCCCTGCTCGCCGTAAACCTCGACCAGCTTCTCGAAGCTATGAATGCCGAGGATCATCGCGCCGCCGAAGGCGCGAGCGGTCTGAAGGCCGTTCTCGATCGCGGGCAGCCGGTGCAACGCGCCGAGCTCGTCGAACATGAACCAGGTCCGCAGCGAGCGGGTCCGGGGCATGGTCATCAGCCGGTTTATGGCGAGGTCCATCCAGAGCGTCAGGAGCGCTCGGTTCATCTGCAGGTCGACGTAATTCGACGTGATGAACAGGATCGAGCCGGGCTTCTTTTCGCCGGTGATCCATTCACGGATGGAGAAGCGCGGACCCTCGTCGGGTAGGAAGCGGAGGACCTGTGCGTTGGTGTTGAACACGGCCCGGATCGACTCCGCCATCCGGGCCGCTTCTGGAGCCGTCAGAGGGTCGGCGATTGTGTTCTGGAGGTAGCGGTGGACGCGCTTCAGATCGGCGGTCATCAGGTGTTCGGAGAGCGCGAGATTGGTGGTCTCGCCCTTCTCGATCAGCTTGACGCACATCTCGATGAAGAGGGTGCGGGCGGCGAGCGCCCAGAAGGGTTCGGAGGAGCCGCCGTCCGACGGGATCAGGGCAGCGGCGGCGGCGGTGAACTCGCTGTGGGTCTGGCAATCGGCGAAGATCGACCAGGCCGGGCAGCGGCGGTCCATCGGGTTCAGGATCGTGTCGCGTTTCGGGTCGAAGAACGCCTCGACGTAGGCGCCCGTCAAATCGAAGATCACGGCGCTGTCCTGGCGCTCGCGCATCTGCTTGACCAGCGCCCGCAGCTCGGTGGTCTTACCCGAGCCGGTGGTGCCGATCAGCATCGTATGGGACTGCTCCATTCGATGCGGATACGGGATGCCGGCCAGCGTGTAGGGATGGTGGATTCCGGCGGCCTTCCGCTCGGCGAACGGGAGCTGCAGCACCCGCTTGGGCGACACGTCGGGGAAGCACTCGCGGGCCTCCTTCTCGAAGGCGGCGTAGTTGTGCTGGGACACCTCGGCGAGGAGCACGTCGCGCTCGACCAGCATGGCTCCGCGTTCGTGCCGCTCCTGCAGGATCGACTTGCCCCGGCGGCGCGAAATATCGACGAACCAGATCGTGAGCGGGATGGTCAGGAAGATGCTGACCAGGAAGGCTCCGAGAAGCCCGCGCATCGCCACGCTCCATGCCCGTTGGACGTCGGGAATCTCCTGCACGACCGCCATGATGGTGTGGCGGATTTCGCCGGTCGGCAGGGTGACGTTGACCTTCTTGGTCGGGTCGAAGCCGACCCAGTCCCAGAGCATCGCGTAGAGCTTCATGCAGATGAGCTGGAAGCCGTGCTCGTCCAGCTTCAGCGACATGATGATGAACCATGCTGCGGCGAAGGCGAAGAACCATAGGACGACGGGCATTTTCGCGCCCGAGAACCACATGAGAAGTTCGTGGGTGAGCAGCTGACTCCCGCGGGTGAAGTTGCCCGCGTTGCGGTGGACCTTGCCCCTGGCGGAATGGTGGTGGAGGGGGATCGCCCGCCCGTCGGTTCGGATGTCGCTACGCGCCATGGTACTGCTCCAGGCGCTTGTCCGTGTTGGCGATGATCCGCTCGCGATATTCGGGATATTGCTCGCTGATCATCACGTCGACGGCGAGCTGTAGAAACTCGCTGATCCGGGCGAGCCGGCGGTGACTGGTGGCGTCGAGTGCGGAGTCGGCCAGGTAGGCGACGACGGCCGCTCGGATCACGTCCGAGGGCTTGCAGTTTCGCTTGTCAGCGAGGGCTTCGATGCGGTCGAACAGGCCCTGCTCGAAGCGGACCATGAAACGACGTTTGGTGTCTGACAAACCAACCTCCTAGCAGGGAGGCTGGTGGGGACTTAAGAAAGCGACACGACCTATACCGGATCGCATGGACGGTCGCAAAGAAAATCTCTACACGCTGGGAGCCGTCAGACGCTGTCAGACGCCTAAGCCACTGTAATCATGTGATTACACACCCCGCGCCGATGCGTCAGACGTTGTCAGACGCTCCCCAAGCCCGATAACCCATTGCAAACGCAGGGAAAACTGCACGCTCGC
>NZ_RWKS01000043.1:0-12634 GCF_003985085.1 Sphingomonas sp. TF3
TTGTGCGGGGGGTTGCAAGGCGCTGGCGACGTTCACGTCATGTGTTTGCGCGGATCTTGTCTGAATGGTCAGCTACCAAAGCGAACTAAAAAGATTAGGCTTTGCTTCGTCTAGATACCCTCCCCGGCCGGATGGGGTGGGTAGGAATGCCCTAACCTATGTCGCGCAGTAGCGCGCCACCGTAGCCTTGCTGATACCGAAGTGCTCCATCGTCTGCCGCACCGTGGCACCATTGTCCTTGCGCCATGATGCCACACTGGATGCGTCATGTGCCTTCGGACGCCCCATGCTCACCTTTCCACGGTGCGTGCGGCCTGTGGCTGCCAACGCTGCCCGCGCGGCATCACGCCCCGCGTCACAGCGTTCCCGGATGCGCTGGCGCTCCATATCCGCCATCTGTGCCAGCACAGCGACAATCAGTTCGCCGACGCCGCGCCCGATTGGCCCCAGCCCACGCACGTCCAGCGTGACGCCGCGATCCAGCAACCGCCGCACGGTTGCCTGAACGTCCAGCGCATCGCGCCCAAGACGGTCGAGCGCATAGACGTAGAGGGTATCGCCTTCTCGGACGTAGGATAGCAGCGCCCCAAAACCAAGGCGATCAGCGGAAGCGGTGGAACCGCTCACGCCTTCGTCGGAGAACTCGCGATCGAAGCCACCGCCAAGCGCGTGCCGCTGTGCGTCGATCGTCTGGTCGCCGGTGCTGACACGATAGTATGCGATGCGGCTCATTACCCTGCCTCCGAGTCTCAAAAGATACCCCTGACTAACGCGACCGTATCACAAGTCAATATGGTATCTTTTGAGGCGCTATCTGGGGCCTATTTGCCCCCTCTCGAAAGGTGTAACTTTTGAGGCGGTTCGGTAAGGTCAATGACGGTGGGTTCGAGCTCCCGAGGCAAATCGCTAGTGTGAAGGCAGCGGTGAGCGTGGCTGGGTCGCGCAAGGACAGCCGACCGGGAACTCCAGGGTGGCGTGGAGCGGCGGTCTATAGGTGGCGTGGTTCCATTTTGCTGAAATGGCGATAGCATGAGCTTTGTCAGGGAGACCTAGTCGATGCTGCTATCTACCACACTTGGATTGAACGCGAGTCAACCGATGTTGGACTTTGTCGACATTGACCTCGATTTGGACTTCCCTCTTTACATAGATCCTATTGGATTTGTGAACCCAATCGATCATTTCGCACAGGAATGTCAGGACGACATTAGGGACTTCTTTCAGGCGGTTTTACAAGCCATCATCGACGGCGATGTCGAGCGTGGCGAGGCGTTGCTCGCCGCCCTTCAAGAGCCGAACGAGACGCATCTAGGCATCTCCCAAGGTGAGCCGCGTGGACGAGGCATCGGCCTCATTCAAGCTCAACAGCTCGTCGAAAATCTACGCGCAAGTCCCGCAGCGCGGACAGGCTTGCTAAGCGATCTCACCGACTGCGCCTTGTTCATTGACGGAATTGGCGCGGACAAGGTGTCGGACATCACCACGAACATAATTAGACGGCATCTGATCGAATACACCCAACAGCAATTCGAGCTTCTTGGCGTGCCTATAGCCGGCGATATTCCTACGGGGAAAATGTGGGTGCGGGGTGAAAGTCGATGGGAGACAGACCGCTTTGATCGCCTTCCTTTAGTGGACGGGAAGCGAGTTCTTCTCGTGCCGAAGCGTTACGTGCGCTGGAAGGGTGGAATGCAGCAGCTTGCGACCCACTACTACACGCATTTCGTCACGAACTTCATCCGCGACGAGCAACTAAGAACTGGTGGTCATCTAGTTAAGGTTATACGGAGAAAGCGCGAAGAGAAAAGAGAGGTTTACAAGAAAGACATTAAGGCAGATATGCCGCCGACCAAGCGGAATCTAGCTCACTTCTCAGTGGAGAATCCTGGAGTCTATCGGGATTTCAAAGCGACGGTGACTCGACGCGGTTCACTTGGCCTTCGCCGTCTGATGGAGCTTGACGGCGAGCCATTTGTCGAGCGTATATTCAACGAAGAATTATGTCGTGTTCTTCAGCGCATCCCTACCGGCAGACGTGATGCTACGACGTATCACCATACGGTTGCGGGCATAATCACTTATATGTTCTATCCAATGTTGATTACGCCGACGCTTGAACTTGATATTAATCAGGGTCGTAAGCGAATCGACATTTCCTTCGCCAACGCAGCGGAACGTGGCTTCTTTTCGGAGATGCGCGTTGATCCATTCTTGCAAGCTCGGGAGGTGATGGTAGAATGTAAAAATTACACCGAAGATTTAGCAAACAACGAGATCGACCAAATGATTGGCAGGTTCGACCCCCGCCGAGGTCGATTGGGATTGGTTTGTTGCAGAACTATCGAAAATGCAGATAGGCTGCTTGAGCGTTGCCGAGACGCAATGCGAGCTCAACAGGGTGCAATCCTTGTATTCAGCGACGATGATTTTATCGAACTCCTTGGTCATCACGACATCGGCCGCGCCACCGCTCTTGAAGCAATGTGCCGCCGGAAGTTTCGAGACTTATTGCAGTAGCGCTAGTGCAAGTTCGCCTCAATCAACGCCGCGCCAAAATCATCCGTGCCGGCGCTATCTCGCTTGGACAGGTCGCGGCTCTTTTTCGCCAGCCCCAGCTTGATGAGGTTCGCGCCTAGCAGCGTCACGTTGCGGCGGTAGTTCTCTTGATCGACCGGCTTGCCTTCGAGCAGGTCGGCGGTCGCCTGTTCACACAGCATCGCCAGCGTAGCGGCGTTCATGAGCAAAAGGCGCTCCGATGGCGTGGGGTTGCGGCCTAGCTGGTCGGCGAGTTCCAGCCCGATCAACCGGAACCGCTTGGCTTCCATCGTGCGCCCGTCGATCTTGCGACCAGCGATGCTCATATCGAACGCGATCGGCTCAATGGACATGGTGGCGGTATCCTGCGGCTTCGATCGCGCCGAGCACGCGGGCGCGGGTTCCCGGCGTGACGTTCCAGCGATCGTGGATGACGTTCGACACGGTGGTCGGTGACACGCCGGCACGGCGGGCAACGTCGGGGATCGACACGTCGCGATGGCGCGCGGGCATGTTGGTTCGCTTAACCTTCACCAGCGCGGCGGGGTCGTGCTCCACTCGATCGACGTAGGCGAGCACCCGCTTGCGCACGTCTCGCGGTTCCAGCCCGGCCAGCTCGCATACGATGCGAAAGTCGTCGCCACCGTTGCTGAACCATGCGCGGGCGGACTCCTTGATGGTGCGGCGCTCATGACCGATGCGGGGCACGCCAGCGGCTTCCTGTGCGGCATTGACGATCACACCGACGAACAGGCGCTGTTCGGGGCTGATTACGTTGGCGTTCATGCCGTGCGCCCCAGCGTTGCCTTGCATCGGCACCCGGCTTCCAGCGGTGGCGTGAAGCATGGCCCCAGCGGCGTGACGAAGGGCTGATTAAGCGGCACCCCGACGCGATTCATTCCCGGCACCTGTGCGTGTGCGAGACGCACCCGTTCGTCACCAGCGGTTTGCCAGTAGCGGCGCTGGTCGGCAGGCAGAGCGCCGAAGCGTTGTGCAATCTGCCAGCCGGTGAGCTTGGCGGTTTCGGCGATCTGGTGCGCGGCGTTACCGGCAACAGCCTTGGTGCGGGCTTGCCGGAGTGCCTTGGCGTGGCGGTCCAGCAGCTTTTCGGCTTGCTTCGGGCTGGTGCCAGCACGGATCGCCTTGGTGAGCATCTGGCGCTGTGCGGCGGTGATGCTGCCGCGTGTTGCGACAAGGATGGACTCGGCACCGCGCACGGGATCAGCGGCATGGGCGATCAGAGCTTCGCGGATTGCGTGGAGTGAGCGAGCTTGCGCGACCGACAGGCCGATAGCGCGCCGGATCTGGGCGGCGCGGCTGTTGACGCTCCCGCTTGCGGCGAGCATGCGGTCGGCGGTGTCGCGGAGCGCGCTGGCGCTTTCATGGAGATAGGCGGCGCGGAATGAGCGGATCGCGTTCTCGCGCGCGGTCACGGCATCGGCAGCGTTCGTGTTCGCGACGTGGCGGGCCTGTGCGGCAGCGAGCGCGGCGACAGCCGCGAAGAACGATGAGAGGGCAGCTAGGCCGCTGGCAGCATCCAGCGCGTCGGCGAGCTGCCCTTGTTCGGGATCGTCGGTGCCGGCGAGCGCGGCGAGCTGGTCAACGTAGTGGTCGCGGGCTTCGGAGCCTTCCTCATCGGCGTTCGCCATGAGCGCGGCGATGGCCAGCACGTCGAACAGCGCGATTGCGTCATCAAGCGCCGCGTCGATCGTTTCTTTCAGGTCCGCTTCCTGCCGTGCGGTGAGCTGGTCGATAGGGTCGATCACAGGGCCACCTCTGCGACGTTGGCGGAGGATGCGAGTAGGTGCGGCTCGATCAGCCGGCGGACGTGCTTCGGCAGCTCATCGGCGATCGTCGGGAAATACATGGTCATGCTGTCGCCAAGCATCCGCTGCATAACGGGGGCGCTGGAAAGAGCGCCCTGTGTCAGCAGGTGAATTGCCAGCTCTACGCATGCCGTCACGATCGCGGGCGGCGTGGCAGCGGCAAGCGGGTAGCCGTGCGGGCAGCGATCTGGCACGCGGGGCCATGCCAGCGGTTGCGTTGGTGCGAGGGCGCGGCCCTGCCAGCGCATGCGGTCCAGAAACGCCGTGGCGGTGATGAGTGCTTGCGATTGCGTCTGTTCGGTTGCGCCGTTCCATGCGCTTGCGAACAGCCGGGTCGCGGCGATGCCTTGCGCGTTGGCAAGGCTGGCATAGGAGTTCACGCCGGCACGGATCGGCCAGGCGGGCACAGGATCGGTCACGTCAGATATACCTTGTAGAGCACGCCACCGGGCAGCTTGCGGCGCTCAAGCCGCGCCACCTTGAGAGCAGCAGCATCGGGCAACTCGAAAGTGTCGCCGATGGCGATGGGGTGCGGATGGTCGATCAGCCACACGATTGCGGTGGCGTCGGGAATGGTTTCGCGGGACGCTTGCCCCAGCGCCTTGCCGGGGCTGTAGGTCACGCGGGCGCGGTGTTCGGTGCCGGTCCCTTCCTGAACCTTGCCGAACAGGTCGCGCTTGCCTGCATGGAGCTGGCGCACGGTGCCGGTGATGAGGGGCAACAGGTCGGCGAGCATCGGGCACCTTGGAATGAGTGTGCCAGCCGCGCGCCCGGTGAGACGTGGGCGCCGCTGGCGGTCAGGGTTTTTCATGCGTCGGCACTCACTGACTTATCCGACGCCGGTATCGCACCGGCCCCATCCCCACCTCCCGGCGCGCGGCGGGCAACCTATCCAGCGCCGGGAGTATGTGGGGAGGCTTCTATCGCCCGCCGGGGTAAGCTTATGCGGCCTTGATGCCCTTGAGACGGGCAGCGGCCTTCGGATGCTTGATGACGAAGCCCGAATACCATTCGGTGCGCGTGCGGAGCGCGGGCTTGTCGTCCACCTCGCCAAGGTCGCGCGCCTCGATCGGCTTCGTCTGGATGCCGTGGAGCGTGTCAGCGCCAAAGCGGACGGCGTAGATGCTGGTGGTCGCGTTGGCGGTGCCCTGCGTCTCATCGAACGCCAGAATGTCCGCCCCGGTCTCGTCTTCCTCGACCAGCCCGAACGGCACACCGGCATAGCCTTCCAGTTCGCGGCCGAGCTGGTCGGTGGTGATGGTGAGCGCGTTCACGCTCCGCGCCATCGCGCGGACGGTGCGGCGCATCGTCTTGTTCATGAGCAAGAGCGACGGCGTGCCGCGCACGGCGTCGACCAGCTCGTCCAGCATCTTGAACTCAAGCGTGCCGCCATTGGTGCCGGCGGTCAGCACCTGCTCGCCGGTGAGGCGGCGGTTCAGGCCGTCGAACTCCTTGGGGTTGGCGGACGTGTCACCATCGAAGAACGTGCGCAGCCACGTCAAGGTCGCGGCCTTTGCCTTCATGCCATCGTGAATGGCGCGGGTGTCGTTGTCGCCGGTCTGCATAGCGATCTGCGCAACGTCGAAGTCGCTGTCGCCGCCAAGGATGGTCAGCGTTTCCGTCAGCGGGTTCACGACGCCGGTGGATTCCACGTAGCCTTCATTGAAGCCACGGAACGCCACACCGGGGAGCGACTGTTCCCGGTTATAGGTGTAGGCGTTGCCGGCAATGTTGATGAACGGTAGCGCGGCGAGCACCGGGTTCTCGGTCGCAAAAATCTCGACAATGCCGGACGTGAGCTGGTCGGGGTTCAGCTTCGCCCATTCCGAAATGGTCAGCACTTACAGGTTTCCTCTCTTGTTCTGTTACTTGCGGTAGCCACCCGCCATCCGCGCGAAGACGGGCAGCGAAGCGGGATCGGGGGTGGTCGGCGTGATTGCGGGCTTGCCGCTGTCGGTGGCGGGCACCGCCGGCTTGCCGTCGAACACGCCGGTTGCCTTGGCGGTGTGAAACCATGCGAGCTGGTCGGCGGGCGATAGGCTGGCAGGGATCAAGCCGCGCAGATGCTCCGGCACGCCGGCAAGCACTGTAGTGGCGGTGTCGGCGAGCTGTGCCTTGAGGGCAGCAAGCTCCGCAACGGCGGGATCGGGAGTCGGAGTTTCGTTTTCCATGTCGGTTCCTACAGGGGCAGCGCCAGCGCGGCGGCCTCGTCGCGGCGGGATTGAAGTTCGCGCATCGCGGCAGCGCGATCGGGGAAGCCATCGGGGTTCAGCGCCATGAGGGCGTCGGCGGGACTCCAAAGCCCCAGGTCGATCTTGTCGCGCGTGTTGGCGAGCTGTTCGGCTTCGGTGAGGCTGTCTTGCAGCTCCGCGAAGTCCACGGCGATCGTGGCGTCGTCGGGGATGGTGCCGGGGCGATGCGTGTTCACGACAGCCTTGAGCACCGCGAACAAGCGGGCTTCGGCGATGCGCCATTGCGCGATGTCGTCTAGCCGTTCTTCACGGAGTTCGATGCGCCCCGCGTGCTTGGCGCTGCCAGATTCCGCGACCTTGGACAGGTCGAACACGTCACTGCCAACGCCGTGCGTGGCGGCAGTCTGGCGTAACACGAACTCAATCGCTGACAGGATCGACGCAATCGGGGAGTTGGGGCTGGCGAAGCCGAACTGCCCGCCTTGGGGCAGCGCGATTGCGCGGTCTGGTCCGAATTGCAGCACCTCGTTGGCGCTGATGCCGGTCGCCCATGCCTGCCCATGCGCCTGTGTCTCCACTGATCGCCACAGGTTCGCCAGTGCGACGTTCACGGCGTCTTGCGCCTCGATCAGGTCGTTACCGCCGGGGAGGAAAAACTGGTCGTCGGGAAGGCGATCGAACAGCGGCACGAACGGCAGCACGCCGTAGGGGTTGGCGTTGCCGGGATTGCCGTCGATCCGGCGGGGCACGCCGCGATAGTTCAGGTGCCGGAAGCTGGTGGCGGACCAGTCGGAATAGGTCACGTCTTCGGCGCGGGTCGCACCGTGCGTGATGATGACACGTTCCGGGTTTTCCGGGTCGCTGTAGAGCACGTCCAGCACGTTCGGCGTGATGACGTTCAGCGTTGGCGTGCCAGTCGCATCGTTGAAGCCGACTTGCAGCAGCCCCGTCTTGCACAGCTTCACATAGCGCGAAGCCTTCTTGAGCACGGCGTCGGCGTTCATCGCACGATAAAGCGCGTCCATCGTCGCTTGATCGACGCCGGTGAACACGCGACGGGGCTGGATGCGGTATGTGTTGGCGCGACGGTTGGTGATCGCGCGCACGACGTTGATGCTGAAAAGCCGGAACTGTTCAGGGCGCGACCACCGGCGAGCAATGAGCTTGAGCGTCTCTTGTGACTGCTCGTCCCAATAATAGCGAAGACGACGCGCACAATCTTCCTTGCGGTCGCGCGAAGCAGATGCTATCCGAACAGTATCAGTTGCAAACAACACTTGACGCACTAAGCTCCAAACATACAAAAGTGGTAGTAGTATAGCTTAATATTGCTTGCGAGTCACGAGTTTTTTCATCGTGGCATCGTATGTGCGCCAACATTTGTCAGCTTCGTCGTCGCGAAGACTTCAAAGCCAACCGGCTGGACGAGCTTGCGAGCACGGTAGGCGTCGAACAGACGTGAGGCTTCGCGCATCGACCGGCACTCACGTGCGCACATCGGCACATGAGCACCACCGTTCAGGACGCACGCCGCGATCGCAGGACCGCGCCCGTGGCAATGGATGCCCTCAAGCTCATACGGGTTCAGGGAGACGTGCCGAAGGGAATGCGCAGCCCATGCCAGCGCATGCACAAAGTCGTCGTGTGCGCCGCGCGGGTGCGTGAACTTGGGAACGGCGGCTTCGCCATCGGTCGCCTTGCCGTCCGCGTGAACCTCGAACACGGCGAGTTCGGCGAGGAGGTCTTTGAAGGCGGGGTGGATGTGGAGGCGCTGTTCAGCCGCAGCCTGATACAAGCTCATGAAGGCCTGATATTTCGACTTGCGCGAGGGGTGGACCACCTCCACCCCGGAGCTGAACGGCTGTGTCGCGGCCCAATCTGCCACGTCCTGCGCCCCGTATGACTCCAGCGTGGCGCGGCTCATGCCGTAACCCCGATGGTAACCGTCCATCCGGCTTTTGATACCGCCAAGCCGGCCGAGGAACACGCTGTCGGCGTCCAGCACGAACAGGTGTTCCTCATCGTCCAGCACGATCTTGGCGACACAGGCGGTCACCGTGCGGTCGCCGTGGCGCGATCCGCCGAACGCGCGGTCCAAGCCACCGCCGACGATGTAGGCGGACCCGGCAGCGAGCGCCTTCACGTCCAGCGGATATTCGTGAGTTACTTGCGCCAGCACATCGGCGGGGAACAAGGCGCTGGTCGCATCGCCCCAACG
Source organism: Sphingomonas sp. TF3 (assembly GCF_003985085.1). Taxonomy (NCBI): domain Bacteria; kingdom Pseudomonadati; phylum Pseudomonadota; class Alphaproteobacteria; order Sphingomonadales; family Sphingomonadaceae; genus Sphingomonas; species Sphingomonas sp. TF3. Next base: position 8,772 of record NZ_RWKS01000043.1, read on the forward strand.
GTTCAGGTGATACAGCGCGAACTCATGCGGCAGCATCTGGCGCGACAGCGACCGGAGCTTGTTTTCGCTAATCCACGGCGGTGCGTTGCGACATGCGTCGTCAAGGTCGGCGTAGGCGATGTGGCTGAACGTGATCGACGTGTCGGGGTCGGTCGGATGGTTCGCGGCCTGATGCAGCTCAAAGAGCTTGTTCGACTTGGGAGAGACGGTGCTGTCGATCAGCATGAGCGAGCCGGCGGTGTCCAGCAGCGAGCCGGCGAGCGCCGCGAACACCTCATCGCCGCGTGGCGCAGCGTGCAGTTCCGATACCTGGGCGCACGACAGCTTTTTGCCCCACAGCGCGGCGGGGTTGGCACTGAACGCTTGGATGGTGGAGCCGGCGGTCGGGAACTCGATACGGTCGGTAAGCACGTTGATGGTGCCCGCCGCGACCAGCCGCTTGAGCAAGGGCGTCTGCTCGAAAGCCTCACGGATCGACCTGAACGCCGTATCGACCACCTGCTTTTCGCTGTTCGCGACCACGGCGACGGTTTCGGTCTGGCGAGTGAGAAACCGCCAAACGATAATCATGGCAGAGGTCACGGACTTGCCGTGTCGGCGGGGCCAGCAGAACGCCGCGACAGACACGTCCTTGCCGTCCAGCGCCTTGGCGATCTCCGCGGCTTCGCGAGGTCCGGGAACGAACGGGGTGAACCCGCCGGTGCTCGACCGGACGCGGGGCTGCACGTCATCAAGAAACTTGAAAAAGCCCGCGCTGCCGTTGCGCCATGAGGCGATCGACGCGGCGAGGTTGGAAGTGGCATGGGCGGTGGACAAGGATAGGACTCGGGAGCTGATTTGAGACGCCGCGTGGTCCGCGGGATCAGCCTAACGACGCTCGACTTGAGCGGCCCCTGTCCGGGCGTGGACCGCACGCGGTCCTGAAAGTTTCGATGCCTTACGCCGCTCCGCGGCTAGTGGCCTGTCGTGTTCACCGTGAGCGCGCTAACGTGATCGCCTCGAACGCCGTGAGCTGTAGCGCTCCGGGAGCTTGTGGATTATCCCGATCCTCAAGCGGGGTCTGCGGGATCGCCGCCTACACCAGCATACTACCAAAACTCGAACAGAAAGGAAACAGGTTTTCGCGCCGGCATCGATTCAACGCCGCGAGCCTCGGGTCTCGCCGATCCCATTTTCACTCCGACCGAGATTTAGTTTCAAATGAAACTTTGACAAATAAGAGCGATGCGCAGCGTCGCTCTTATTCTCGAACGAAGTGAGAGAATACCGAATCAGATAAGCTCATGAATCTTATATAATAGTATTATTTAATTCTTAGGGACGCACGCGATCGCGCATACGCGGGTATATATATATACACGGGTGCGCGCGCTAAGGGGTTCGAGGTTGGGGCTGAACCACACCGGCGGGGAGCTTCGCGGCGACAGCGAAGCACGACGACGAAGCACGCGTGCTGTTGCCGGCGTGCAACACCTGTTGCTGGAAGCCCTCTATTTCGCCCGTAGAGGCACCGTAGAGCGCGATTTGAGTGCTTTGGCTAGTTGGATAGCCAGCAGCCACTATAAGCGTGCTGCGAGCCTTAAATCGCCTCATCTGTGTGAGCCAAGCGTGCGCCCGATCGGCGCGAACTCCACGCCATCAAAACGCACCTGCGCAATCACCGGCGCGAGGAAACGCACCGTGCCCTGTCGCACAGCGCCATAACCGGCGGTGGTGCTTTTCTGGTCATGCCCCAGCGCGACGGCGATCTGGTCATCCACAAGCCCGACCTCCACCCGGAGACGGTCTGCCAGCTCATGCCGAAAGCTATGCGCGCCCAAGCCATCCGCACCTGCCTTGACGCCGATACGGGTAAGGTAGTCGCGCCAGAACGCCGAAGGCTCCGCGCCTAGCTGGTCACGTTCGTTCACCTCCAGCTCCGGGAACAGGCGGCTATCACCACCAGCCGCGCGGCGTTTCTCCACAAAGGCGACGAACCCAAGCTCGACCAACTTTGCGTGCGCGACCGACGCCCGCGACTGCCCCGCTTTCGTCGTCTGACCCTTCCCCGGTGCATGCTGAATGTCGATGATCCATGCGCCGCTATCATGCTGTGACACGTCTTCGGTGCGGAGCTGTGCCGCCTCGCCGACACGCATGCCGGTGAACAGGCACAACAACGGAATCCAATACCGCCAATCGTTCGCACGAACCTCTCCGGGCCGGTGCTCTTTGCCGTCCGCCTCGAAACCGGTGAACAGGGGCGATGCCAGCACCTTATTCAGGCGGTCGGTGCCTAGCGGCGGGCGCGGATTTTTGCCGCGCACCTTGTCATGAAACAGGCCCGCGCACGGGTTCGACAAGTCCCATCGTTCCTTGATGAGCCACGCGAAAAGCGGCGATATGGTGGACAGGTGTTTGTTCACCGTCGTGAGCGCCGTGCGAGGCATATCGGCATCACGGGCCTTCGCTGCCGCCTCTCGCATCGACAGGCCGCGCATATCGGCCCTGTCACGCCATTTGGGCGGTAGCTGGCGCAAGGTGTCGCGGTATCCGCGGACGTGTTCCGGCTTGATCGACGCCACGGCGCGATCGACCCCAATGAACGCCGCGAACTGCTCGATAACTTTGCGATCCTGCTTGAGCGTGTCGTCGCGCTTGCGGCCTTCGGCGAGGCGCTGTTCGGCATAGCGGTCGAACAGGTCCAGCAACGTCTCACCGGGCTTGGCCTTGTCCTGCTCACGCTGGCGAACGCGGGCGACCAGCGGGCTTTCGGCAGAAGCCTCAAGGTCGCCACGGGCGCGGGCATGGCTGGTTTTCAACGCCGCCATGCGTGCGGCGTTCAGGTCGGTGAGGAACTGCCGGTAAGCCGGGGTGCCGGGTTCAAGGTTCAGCCCCATGCCGTCGATAATATCGCCGGCGATCCCCTCGACTAGTGAGTGATCGCCGGTTGCTGCCAGTGGCGTGAATGCATCTAACGCGGCTTCCGTGCGGTGCATGTGCCGACGCCAGCCGCCGGGTTGCTGTCGCCGCATGTCGCTTTGCGCGAGCGCTTCGTCGTGCCCAAACTCGACTGCCAGCGCCTCTAGCTCCGCTTGCGTTGGCTTTCGACGTGCTTGCGACGGCACGGACAGCACCGCCAACGGCTCACCCCGCGCGGTCGCCCATTCTCGTTTCCATTCGTCCAGCACCGCCAAGGCACGATCGGACGCGATCCGGCGATCGGTCGTGCCCATCGACATCGTGCGCTCTTTGGGTTTGCCGGGGGCGTGCAGGGCGCGCGGGATCGGCACGCGAAGTTGCCAAGTGGCACGCTTGCCGCGCTGGACAAGGTAGGTGGCGAGAGACATGGAAGGCAGGTTCCCCGTGTAAGTGCTGTAGCAACCTGTAGCACGGGTGCTGTAGCAAGTGTAGTCTGAAACCCGCAGAAAACCGCGACTCGTGGTCAATTCTGTGTCAAGATTGACCTTCTATTCCCATCCTGTCTCCCCGACCATCATCCTTTCCATTTCATCCTTTGTGGCCGGCTCATCGCGATTAGCGATCGATGTCGCTCTTGCGTGTCGCTGCGCAACGAGCCGCGCACCGATGCGACCGTAAGCTACGCGGCGTCTTTCGCTCGCTTGCCGAAATGTGCTGCGGCAATCGGCACTTCCGATGCTGCTCCGGCGATCACGATACGATTCGTGATGGAGCGGAACCGTCAACCAAATGATGGCGAGCAAGCGGCACGGCTCGCGCCGCCCGCGAATCCCGGCGCAGAATGGCGATTTTCCGCCGTTTTCATCATGACCGATCCCCGCCCGACGCCGTTTTGCCGCGCGATTGAAAGAAAATTGCAAAAAAGGGTTTGACCGAATCAAACACCCTGCCTAGAGGGGTGT
>NZ_RWKS01000044.1:0-12502 GCF_003985085.1 Sphingomonas sp. TF3
GGTGATGCGTGGCCGATAAGAAAGAGGCGTTGGGACGCAGGCACGTGGCCCAGAAACCAACCTGAATCACTGCAATTCCTGGAATAATCGTATAGTTCAACGCCAGCATGATTTTCCCCTGAACCACAGGTGCTCGTTAATGCCTAGCCGGTTGATCCGCTCCAGATGCAACACATCTGGCCCAACCGTGACCTCCAACCTGCCATGGGAGGACCGGATGCTCGTGCGAGGCGCGGTCAACTTTTCCCGACCTTCACGCGTCGCGCCGACCACATCGACCTGGAAGGTACCAGCACCCATGCTTGTCACAATCGATGATCCGTCATCACAAGCAAAAACGTGCATTGGCATTTCAGAATTGGGTGCCGATGATTTATGGTCGTCGCCAGCATTGGTTGGTTGAGCCCCCGAGCAAGCACTCACCAACAATGCGATTAAAACTATCCCTGCACGGGGGACCGAAACGCCTTTCGGCGACATCACATCTGCAGGCGTCTGGAGCTGCCTCATCCGAGCGGCATGCTTATAATATCCCTGTAAGCCGACAAGAGCTTGTTCCGGACCTGAAGCGTCGCCTCGAAAGAGACCGAGGCGCGGTTCTGTAGCAGAGCAACCGTGGCGATGTCCGTCGTCTCGCCACGCTCGTAGCGCTCGGTGGCTAGATCCTCGGCTTCCTGCGCCTCGTTCACCTTGCCGACGATGCTCTTCAGGGTGTCTCCGAACGTCGCCGGCGCCTCCGTCCCAGGCACGGCCGCAACCCTTCCCGGCGTCGTGTCTGGCGGCGTCAGGCGGTTCAGCGTCTGGCTGCGCGCGAGCATTTGCGCGCGGACGGCAAGGACACCGGAGACGGAGGAATCGGACATCAAAGTGCTCCTTTCTAGCCTGCGGAGGCCGCATTAAATGGATGTGGCCTCCAGAGCATCAAGCAGTTCGCACCGCAGCAAACCGATCGCGGTAGGCGAGCAGGCGCAATGCGTTCACGACCACGAGCAGTGTCGACCCCTCATGCATGGCGACGGCCGCCCCGATCCCAAGACCAAAAATAGTTGCAGGAACCAGAATCGCCACCACGCCCAAACTGACGAAGACATTCTGTCGGATGATCGATCGGGTCTGCCGCGACAGGCCAACCGCGAACGGCAGATGGGCCAGATCGTCCGCCATCAGCGCTACGTCGGCAGTCTCCAGCGCGACGTCGGAGCCCGCTGCACCCATGGCAATTCCAACGGTCGCATTCGCCATCGCGGGAGCGTCGTTCACACCGTCGCCGACCATCGCGACCTTGCCGTCACCGCGCAGCTTCTTGATCGCCTCGACCTTGTCTTCCGGCATCAGGTCACCCCACGCCTCGTCGATGCCAACCTCGCGCGCAATAGCCTCGGCAACCGTCTGATTGTCGCCCGAAATCATGATCATCCGCGTGATGCCGAGCGTGCGGAGCGTCGCCAGCGTCGCCTTGGCTGTCGCGCGGGGCGTGTCCATCAGGCCGATAACGCCAAGCTCCGCGTCACCACGCCGCACGACCATCGTCGTCCGTCCGCCCGCACGAAGCCGTGCGACCACAGCCATCGTATCTTCCGCTAACGCGGGAATGCCGTCCTTGCCGAACATCTCCGCCTTACCGATCGTGACAGGATCGCCCTCCAGCGTCGCACGAACGCCGCGGCCGGTCAGGCTCTCAAGATCGTTCGCCTGCGGCAGCGCCGCATCGTTCAGGCGCGTCCTGCCGCCCTTGACGATCGCCGCCGCGAGAGGGTGATCGCTCAGTGTTTCCACGGCAACGGCAGTCGCGAGCAGCCGATCCTCGGCGACGCCCACCATCGGGACGATATCGGTGATCTGTGGCTGGCCCTGGGTCAGCGTGCCCGTCTTGTCGAAAGCGATGGCCGTCAGCGAGCCTAGGTTTTCCAGTGGTCCGCCGCCCTTCACCAGGACGCCGCCGCGTGCGGCGCGGGCGACGCCCGACAGGACCGCGCTCGGAGTCGCGATCGCAAGCGCGCAAGGGCTGGCCGCCACGAGGACTGCCATTGAGCGGTAGAAGCTGTCACGAAACGGTTCGTCGACGACGACCCAGGCGAATAATAACAGGACGGCCAGACCCAGCACCACGGGCACGAACACACGCTCGAACCGATCGGTCATGCGCTGCGTCGGCGACTTCTGTGTCTCGGCATCGTTCACCATCTTCACGACCTTGGCGAGCGCGCTGTCGGTCGACAGGCGCGTGACCTCGATCTCGATCGCCCCGCTGCCGTTGATCGTGCCGGCGAACACGCGACTGGCGGCATCAACCCGGTCGGGATTGGCCCGCGCCTGGCTCGCATCGGCGACCGCAGTCTTGTCTACGGGCATGCTCTCGCCCGTCACCGGCGCCTGGTTGATGCTGCTGAAGCCCAGCGTCAGGAAGCCGTCGGCGGGCAACCGCGCATTCGGCTTGACCACGACAATGTCGCCAATCACCAGCCGGTCCACAGATATTTCGCTGATCCTGTCGGCGCGCCGAACCAATGCAGTTTTCGGCGCGAGTTCCGCCAATGCTTCGATCGCCCGCTTGGCGCGCCCCATCGCATAATGTTCGAGCGCGTGGCCAAAGCTGAACAGGAATAGGAGCAGCGCGCCTTCTGCCCAAGCACCGAGCGCGGCTGCACCCGCTGCGGCGACCAACATCAGCGTGTCGATCTCGAAACGTCGCATCCGCAGATTGTCGATAGCCTCGCGGACGGTGAAGAAGCCGCCCAGCAAATAGGCGATCAGGTAGCAAGCAATCGGCAGCCACAATGGCGCTACTGCAACTAACTTCTCGATCGCAAAGCCAACGCCCAGGACGGCCCCGCAGCTCAACGCGAAGAACAGCTCCGTGTTCGGCCCAAAAAGGCCGCCCTCACTATGGTTATGCTCCCCTTTCGCGTGATCGTGGTCGCTTGGGCCATGATCGTGGTTGGGGTGATCACCATTCGCCGCTAGTTTGAAGGCTGATCGCAGTTCGGCAATGATCGCCCAAAGCTTGACTTGGTCTGTTTGCTCTCGGTCGAACTCGACCCACACCAACCCGCTCGCGGTCACATTCAGATCCAAGACACCAACGATCGTCTTGATCCGTTCGCCGAGCGTCTGAACGCAGTCTTGTGGTATCGGCGTATTGATCTCAAAAGATGCATAGCCATAATGTGCGTTGATTTTTGCCCCGGCCTCGATGACCACGTCTCGGATTTTTAGTATGGAAAAAAGATCGGGATCATAGTGGACGCACAATTGCGCCGCTCTCATATCTGTAGCTCTGACAATATGCGCATGCATAACGCCACTGCGACCTTCGAGGCTTTTGACCAATCGATCGGCACAGGCGTTGGCGGCTATTTTTAGCTCAGGCAGAACAAGTGAAATGTCCAGCATCGCGTTTTCAGCCATTATTATAGCCCTCAACTTTCGTTGGCTTTTTGAATATCAGCATTAGGTCACTTGCTTTTGACAAATGACAGGACGTTTTCCCGGAACCTTGATCGTGATATGGTTGCCCGAGAACGTCGCGATTATGCTTTCACCAATGTACGGAAGGCCTTGAGAAGGCGCCGTCAGAACGACCGCCGACGCCCAAGCATCATGTCGCAACTTGACCGTAAGTCCCTTATCCTTGAAATTGACAAAAAGTGTTCGATCATCATCGCATTGGTAAAGGTGTATACGTGGCGCTCCGCTTGCTACGGCACTGTCGCCAGCATGAATTTGCTGTTCAGTTCGCGCCATTTTTTGTGGCTGTTCGGAACAACCCGGTAACATCAGCACAGCACCTATGCTGACGCCCCCAATCCACGACGATGTCATTTTTGCCTCCCGGTTTTCTTGACACCGTGCCGCGCTGAGGCCGAGCGCAGCTTCGCACTTGAATTTGCCGCCAACCGCCTGAGATAGCGTTCTAGACATCTATCTGATGTAACGAGGCTGGCCTCTAGAATTCGACGCCGCAATGCTACCAAGGGACCACCGAGAAGGCCGGTAAAGCGCATGCTATGCCGCAGTCGTGTTCCTGTCGGAGCGCTCTCCAGTTCATACGCTTCCTCAAAGAGCAACAGCTTGGACACCCCGGCAGTCCACGCAAACTCCCTGGGTTTTTCGACGCGAATGATCGCCGCGGTCGCGGTAATGCGCTTATCAAGTCCGCCGACGCGGTAGCTGTACGTGGCATCGCCGCCTTCAATAGCATCACCCGCAAGCTGGATGAACGGCTTCCAATTCCGGTGTCCGGCAAAATCGGTCAGGACCGACCAGACTCGCAGCGGGGACGCCTGAAGGATCGTTACATGATCGACCGTTGTCCGCCGGGCGCGCACCTGCTGGGCATCGGGGCTCCCGCCAACACTGGCGTCTTCAACCCCGTCCATCGCCCGCGTCCGTGTCGGCTAGGAGGTCGACGATCTCCACTGCCTCTAGCGTCATCAGCCCGATGCCGGTCAAATCCCGGAGAGTTGCAATGAAGCTGCGCAGTCGCACGTCTTCGTCAACGATCTCGATCACCACCGATCGATCGTTTTCTAGAATATGGCGTCGGTGCGTATGCGCCGATCGCCCGATTCCGATCATCGCCTCGATTACGGTAGCGCCGCCAAGGTGGGCGTCGCGCGCGCGCTCGGCGACCAACTCGAAGACCTTCCGGTCGCCAAAATATGCATTTTCGTCGGTATAGACCCGCAGCAGCTTCATCATGGTCATGCCGTCACCTCCTCGGGTGCGCTGGTGAATTTGTTACTTGAAGAATTGGCCACAATCAGTGTCCGAACAGGCCGCCTAGAAACCCGCCACGCTGTCCGTGCTCTCCACCGCGCTGGCCGCCGTGACCGCCGCCGTGCCGGCTTTCGCCATGACGATCGCTGTCATATTCCCGGTAGCCGGGCCCGGGCTGCGCATAACCCGGCATCTGTTCTGTGACAGGCGCCTGAGGCACGATGCCTTCGTAGGCGGCGTTGCGTTCGATGATCTTGTCGAGTTCGCCGCGGTCGAGCCAGACGCCCCGACACTGCGGACAATAGTCAATCTCGATACCCTGACGATCGGCGAGCAAGAGATTCACCTGACACGCCGGGCAAAGCAGCCCCGCTGCCTGGCGGGGCGTAGCATCCGATGAAGAAGGCACTTCTGCCATGATGATTTTCCTTGAAAGAGTTTGGTCAAACAGCGCGGTTGCAAAACGAGGCCTGAAACATTCACGACAACGATAAATCCGACATTTTTCGGGGCGGGAAATGGAAGGCGAAGATGGTCGGATTCACCGCCATTTGCCGCGCCTCGTCCGCCACACGTCGAATCCGATGCGCGACAGTCGGCCCGACAACTTGGTCAATCGAAACGTCACCTGCCGCGGCGCAATGTGCGCCCGCATAACCAGGCGCGCCGCGCGGAGCATCAGCTTGCCACCCATGATCCAGAGGCCTGCCGGCAGCACGGCTTCCCACCCGATTACGAGACGCGGCAGCGGTGTCATTGGGACGTTTCGGCGACCGGGTGGGTCGTAGCCGGACATGACGCCTGCTTGACGGAGCGCGCCGAACGGAGCGTGAGCAATGTGCTGAGGCTCAGGATCGCGGCGATGTCATAGAGGCCATAGCCAACGGCTGCACCCAGCGCGCCGGTCGCCCACAGGCTCGCCGCGGTCGCCGTACCAGACGCTTTGCTACCTTGCTTCAAAATGGCACCGCCGCCGATGAACCCTACGCCCGTTATCAGACCTTCGAGAATGCGAGCCTGCCCGGGTGATCCGGCCCCGAGAACGCTCACCGCGATCAACACGAAACTACAGCTTGCCAGTGCCACCAAAGGGAAGGTTCGAATTCCTGCGCTTCTCTCGTCTTGTTCCCGATCCCAGCCTATCGGGAATGCAAGCGCATAGGCGACGGCGAGCGAGACGAGATGTCCCAGCGCTTCCCATATACCGTTGACGTTCAGCGACATGGCAGTCGGCCTCCGACCGACACGCCACGCGCCAATCTAGCGGAACGCCTCATTTGCATGGTCATGCCGTCACCTCGTCAGGTGCATCGGGCGTTGGTTCGTGCTGCTCCGCCTCCTTCCGCGATGTCGCTCCGAGGACGACTTTCGCGATTGCCGGCAAGACCAGCAGCGTGAGGATCGTCGCGGCAACGAGACCACCGATGACGGTAACGGCCAGCGGCTTTTGCACCTCCGCACCGGTGCCGTGAGCGAGTGCCATCGGCACAAAGCCGATCGCCGGCACGAACCCAGTCATGACGACCGCCCGCATCTTATCAGCCATACCTTCTCGGATTGCCTGGGCGATCGGGAGGCCGGCTTCACTGCGCTCTCGGATCGCGGTCATGACGACAAGGCCATTCAGCACCGCCACACCGGCAAGGCAGATGAACCCCACTGCCGCCGACACCGAAAAACTGATACCAGTCAGCACCAGCGTGAACACACCGCCCGCAAGTCCTAGCGGCACTGCCAGAAACACCGAAGCGGCCCTGCCGAACCCGCCGAGCGCCATGTAAAGCAGCCCGAAGATCGCCAGGAAGCATAGTGGCACCACGATCGAAAGCCGTTTGGATGCCGCCGCTAGGTTCTCGAACTGGCCGCCCCATTCGAGGTAATAACCAGCGGGCAATTTAACCTGGGCGATCTTTGCCTGAGCTTCCTGAACGAAAGATCCAGCATCGCGACCGCTCAGGTTAACCTGAACGACGACGCGACGCTTGCCGTTCTCGCGGCTGATCTGGTTCAGCCCCTCGGTCAACCGAATTTGCGCGACTTGCGCCAGCGGAACCTGACCTCGCGGACGGCCCGCGACCTCGGGTAGCAGCACCGGCAACGAGCGAATATCGTCGAGATTCGCGCGGGTTGCATCCGGCACGCGCACGGTGACGTCGAAACGCCGATCGCCCTCGTACACCAGCCCCGATTCACGCCCTCCCAGACCGGCCGCGATCGTGTCCGACACGTCGCGGACCGTGAGGCCCAGCCGCGCGATGGCCGCACGATCGAGCTTCACGTCGAGCGTAGGCGCACCGCCCACTTGGTCAGCCTTGACGCTGGCGGCCCCTGGAATCGTCTGAAGAACGCGCACCATCTCGTTAGCAGTCTGCGACATCTTGTCGAGATCGTCACCGTAGAGCTTGATCGCGACGTCGCCGCGGACACCCGCGATCAACTCGTTGAAGCGAAGCTGGATGGGCTGACTGACTTCGTAGAGATTGCCAAGCAGTCCGCCGGTTGCCTTTTTAATTTTGGCGACCACGTCGGCCTTGGTTGTGCCTTCAGCCCACTCCTCGGACGGCTTCAGGATGACGAAGCCGTCCGAAACGTTCGGCGGCATCGGATCGGTTGCGACTTCCGCAGTGCCCGTCTTGGAAAACATCAAGGCGACTTCCGGAATTTTAGTTACCGCGTCTTCGACATTGCGTTCCATTATCAGCGACTGTTCAAGGCTGACCGAGGGCACGCGCGTAGACGCGAAGGCGAGATTTTTCTCGTCGAGCTGGGGGATGAACTCCGAGCCGAGCAATCCAAAGGCGGGGATCGCCGCCAGGAAGAAGGCAAGCCCGCCGATGATGAACGGCCACGGCTTGGCAATCGCCCTGTCGAGCAGTGGAAGGTAGCGCTCTTTGGACTTGCGGATCAGCCACACGTCCTTCTCCGCGACCTTGCCGCGGATCAGGATTGCGACCAGCGCCGGAACCAGCGTGATCGCCAACACGAATGCTGCCACCAACGCGAGCATGATCGTGATCGCCATCGGCGAAAACGTCTTGCCCTCGGTACCGGTGAACGTGAGCAGCGGTGCGAAAGCGAGCAGGATTATGGCTTGGCCAAAGACGGTCGGCTGGATCATCTCCTGCGCAGCCCGCATCGTCTCCTCCAGCCGCTCCCGAACCAAAAGCAGCCGGCCTTCATGCTCCTGCCTATGCGCCAATCGGGCGAGGCAGTTCTCGATGATGATGACCGCGCCATCGACGATTAGCCCGAAATCGAGCGCGCCCAGGCTCATCAGGTTGCCGGGAACGTTGAAGGCGTTCATTCCCATTGCCATCATCAGGAACGAGAATGGGATGACCAGCACGGCGATCACCGCCGCGCGCCAATTGCCGAGCAGAAGAAACAGTGCCGCTGCGACGAGGATTGCGCCTTCAGTCAAGTTGCGCTGGACCGTGGCCACGGTCGCGCTGACCAGCTTTGCGCGGTTCAGCACCACCTTCACCTGGATGCCAGGTGGCAGGGTTTTCGAGACTTGGTCGAGCTTGGTCGATGCCTGTTCGGCAACGATTCGGCTGTTCTGGCCGATCAGCATCAGCACCGTGCCGATGACCGCTTCCCGGCCGTTCATGCTGCCACCGCCAGTGCGCAGGTCACCGCCAATCTTGACGTTGGCGATTTGGCCGATTGTAATTGGCGTTCCGCCCCGCGTCGCTGCGACCGCGTTCTTAATTTCGTCAACCGTGCGGACGCGTGAATCGACGCGAACGAGATAGGCCTCGCCGCCCTTGTTGTAATAATTGGCACCGACTGCGAGATTGGCGTTTTCGAGTGCTTGACCTAATTCGCTATAGGAGATGCCGAAGCTGGCGAGCTTGGTCGGATCAGGCTCGACGACGAACGTCTTGGCGAACCCGCCGATTGAGTCGACGCCGGCAACGCCGCCCACTGACTTGAGCTGCGGACTAATGATCCAGTCCTGCACCGTGCGCAGATAGCTTGCTTTGGAGACGGCATCGGTCAGCCGATCCCCTTCCGGGGTGAGATAGCTGCCATCCGGCTGCCAGCCGGGCTGACCCGCAACCTTCTTCGCACCCTTGCCGTCCGGATTGGCATAACCGACCGTATACATTACGATCTCACCAAGTCCGGTTGTGACTGGGCCGATCTGCGGCTGCACACCACTTGGCAGGTTTTCGGTTGCCTGACGGAGGCGTTCGCCGACCTGCTGGCGCGCGAAGTAGAGGTCGGTGCTGTCTGTAAAGATCGCGCTGACCTGACTGAAACCGTTGCGCGAAATCGAGCGCGTCGTTTTAAGTCCGGGAATGCCGGCGAGTGATATCTCGACCGGGTAGGTGACGAGTTTTTCGATCTCAACCGGCGACAGCCGGGGGTCGATGGTGTTGATCTGAACCTGTTTGGTGGTGATATCGGGCACCGCATCGATCGGCAGCTTGGTAAGCTGCCACACCCCAAGACCGGCGATGACGAGGAACACTGCGAGGACCGTCCAGCGTGCGCGGACGGCAAGTGCCATGAGATTTGCAATCATGGTCTATTCTTCCTCGCCCGCGCCCTTGCCGAGTTCGGCTTTGAGCAGGAAAGCGTTCTTTGTTGCGACCTGGCTGCCTGCGGGCAGTCCCCTGACGATTTCGACGCGGCCGTTGCTGCGCTGACCGATCGTGACGGTCTGCGCGCGAAAGCCCTTCGCAGTTCGCACGAACACCACGTCACGGCCTTCGAGCGTTTGCAACGCGTCCTCTGGCACCACGATCGCGTCGGACGTGCCACCACGGCTGGGTAGCAATCGCACGCGCACCGCGAGCCCTGGCTGAAGGCTGCCCGACACATCGAGAACCGCGGTCGCCGAGCGGGTATCGTTGGCCAGGCCAGGCGTGACGGCGCGCACACGCGCTTCCACGGTTCGGCCGTCAGGCAATTCGATAATCGCCCGATCGCCGGGCGCGAGCCGCTGTGCATCGCTCGGTCCGACCGCCGCCTCGACTTGTATTTTCGAGGCGTCGGCAACGCGCATCAGCTCGGTTTCCGGCTGGACGAAGGCACCAAGGCTGACATTCTCTGAGGTGACGCGACCGGAAATCGGGCTGGACACCAACACGCCGCGGCCGTCGGACGTTACCCGTGCAGCACCTGCCGCCACACTGGCGCGACGCGATTCCGCTGCTGCCGCGGCTGCTCCTGCCTGCGCCTGTTCCAGTTCAACCCGGGCCGACACCTTTTGGCCGTACAGATATTGCTCGCGAGCGAGCGCCTTCTGCGCCAGTGTCGCCTTGGCAGCGGCAGCGGTGCGATCGGCCGCGATCTGCGCTGCATCGCGGCTCTCCACGATTGCCAGCGTCTCGCCGGCACGCACCGGGTCGCCAAGCCGTTTCAATAGCCGCGTCACCGCGCCGCCTGCGCGCGCGGTGACGATCGCCTCTCCTTGGGGAGATGCGCTGACAGTCGCCTGGGCGACGATCTCTGCGCCAAGCCCGCCGGGGTTGATCGTCTCGGTGCTGATGCCCGCTCGCTCGATTGCTTGGGCTGTCATCGTCACCACATCGGGGGTCTTGGCTTCAGGGGCGGGGGTCGCAGTATTGCCATTAGCCGTTTCGGCAGTAGCCGGCTTGTCGGTGCTGCAACGCGCTACGGCAAAGCCGCCAAGCGCGGCCACAAGTGCGATGGCGGCAGCGCCACCCAATAAGCGGCGCTTCTGGCTAGCGTCTTGGTCGATCATCGATTGTCTCCGGGAATGGCGGGGGCCGGCGTCGTGAGCCGGTCGAGCCGCGCCTGTGCGTCGTGGTAGGCCGCAAGGGCATCGACGTAGGTCTGGCGGGTCTGGGATAGGGTGCGCTCAGCATCGAGCAGCGCGATCTGGTCGAACTTGCCCTGCGCCCAACCGATCCGCGCGATGCGGGCCGCCTCTTGCGCCGCGGCGAGGCCAGGACCACCCGCCGCCCGCGCCGTGGCGGCGGCATTGGCCACCTCGGTCTGTGCGCTGGCGATCTGCTGACGAATATCAAGCACAGCGAGATTACGTAGCGCGATGGCCTGGGTCTGCTCGGAGCGCGATTGTGCGACGAAGGCGTTGCCGTTGTTGAAAAACGGCAACGGGATCGAGATGCCGACTACTGCCGCATTATCCTTTGTGGCCTCCAAACGGCGCGCGAACGTGCTGACGGTCAAATCCGGCGTCCGCAGCGACCGCGCAACGCGCACTTGCGCATCTGCCGTGCGAACGTCAGCTTGCGCAGCAGCGAGCGTCAACGTCCCCTCTACATCGACGGGACGGGGCGGCCCGTAATCGTCGATCCGCTCGAACCACACCCGATCGAGCGGTCCATACACTGGGACCGCAAGCAACGTCGTAAGGTTAACTCTTGCGGCTTGCGCTTGCCGTGTCGCGCTGTCGGCCGCGACCTGTGCGTTGATACGCAGGACGTCGGCGCGTTGCTGCTCAATCGGGCCAACCGCACCGGCCTTCACACGCTCGCTAGACACCCGGAACGCATTGGCGGCGATCCCCGCCTGCTCTCCCAGAACCTCGGAGCGTCGTTCAGCGGCAGCGGCCTCGATATAGAGCTGGGTGATCCGCAGACGGAGATCGGCCCGTGAAATTTCGGCCTGAACTTGCGCGCGTGTGAGACGCGCGGTCGCCAGCGCGACGCGTGCGGGGCGCTTACCGCCCAACTCCAAGGGAAGCGCTACGCCAACGGTCGTTTCGGAACTTCGCACCCCCTTATAGACGCCGGTGCCGCCGATATTCTCGACCTGCGCCTGCAATTCTGGATTGGGCCGCAATCCGGCGACCTGACGTGCGGCGGTTGCGGCACCAACGCCCGCGGTTGCGGCTGCGACCGATGGAAGAGGCGCAGGTGTGCCACCCCCGGCTGAAACGCCACTGGGCGTAGCAGGTGATGGCGTGGATGGCATTCCGCCAGCAGCAAGAGCGTTCTCAAGCGAAAACGCATCCGGCACTTGCGACGACGTGGTCGCCGCCGGAATACCGGACGACGGTGATGTCTGCGCCCCGGCCGCACTGGCGAGGGACGCCGCGACCATAAAGGCCGCGATTGTACGATGCATCGATGATGTCTCCTGACGAACCTGATTTGCCCCGCGCGGCAGGCCGGCGGGGTCAACGGGTCGTCAGGCTTGCGGAGGCCTTAGCGCGGGGTCAGCCGTTGACAGTGGCCGAATCAACCGGCCCGTGACGACAGGGGCAAGACGAAGGTCTGGCCTCAAGGCGGTGCCAGCGATCTTGACCGGCGCTGCGACATGATCGCCGTGGCAACCGCCGTGATGATGAGGATAGCCTTTGTCGCCATCCGCGGGCACCTGGTCGGCGTCACCGGGAGTGTGTCCTTCGGCAATTTCCTCACCGCGCGTCACGTGCGTGCTCGCGCTTACATCCGGGCGCTCCAGTGCATGCGCCATCGCCGTCGTCTCAAGCGAGAAAACGAGGGTAAGACACGCAAGGATGTTCAGGATGCGTCGCACGGGCTGCCTCGTAGCAGTAATGCTGACCTTAGGATAGCCTTTGCGCGTCGCACCAAACAGGCCCGTCGTCGCAAACGACCGTTCGCGCGAGAGGAACGGCAACGTCGTTCGGCGATCGGAAATCGGGGGGCGGGAATACGACGCGGCAGCCCATAGGCTGAAACGGACAGCGCACCGTGCGCCGCTTTTGGTTGAACAACGCAGCATTTCCAGCTGCCTTGAAGCCGCAGCTCCGGGTTCGCATGATGACAACCGGCGGCATGAATGCTATCTTGCGACGATGTGGTCCTCCGGGTCTGCCTGT